>JAVYOO010000001.1:0-300000 GCA_038734275.1 Archaeoglobaceae archaeon | reverse complement strand
ATTACCACCAGAAATGCCAAAAGCCAATCCGTCTGAGATCGGATCACCTTCTATTCCAATTATATCCCAGATGCCAGTCCAGTCAGTGACGTATACAGCGTGCAAGTAGTTTCGATAGAATTCTGGATCATTTCCCAGTTCAACTAAATAGTAGCCTATATCCTGCCCTGTTATGAATAGCTTTCCTCCATTGTCCAAATAATCCGCCAAAGCCTCTATTTCAGCTTCATTTAGAACTTCCTCGTAGTCATCTCCAAAGAACCATACAACGATTGGATAATTGCTTAAATCAGAGTAGCTTGGGGATCCCATAACTTCGCAGTCCCAGTAATCATATGCAATGCTAAGATTATTCAGAGAATTGTTATAGTATGACTCATAGTCGGCTCCAGAATCGTCGTCCACCAGCAGAATCGTCTGACCGCTGTATCCAAGCCAGTTCAGAGTTCTGTTCATAACCTCGTCTCTCATTTCACTGCTGTTTATTGCCTCAAATCCAAACGCAAGGTAAACGAGCTTGTAAGTTCCAGTATCCACTTTTATGCCAGCAACTAATTTATTAATGTTGTTAGTGTTATTGAATAGATTGTTGTAGATGAGATTGCTGCTGGAATCCTCGAGATAGATGCCATAACCACTGTTGTCAGAAATCGTGTTGTTGTTAATGACGTTGTTGCTGGAATAGATAATATAGATGCCATTAATATTGTTGCCAGAGATCGTGTTATTCTCTATGATGTTGTTGCTGGAATACTCGAGATAGATACCATCAATACCGTTGGCAGAAATAGTGTTATTCTCTATGACGTTGTTGCTGGAATCCCAGAGATAGATGCCATAATAATTGTTGCCAGAGATCGTGTTATTGTAAATCGTAATATTGCTTGAGAACTCTATTAAGAAACCATAGCCAGTATTTGCGGAGACGTTGTTTTTCTCGAAAGTTATATTTTCAGCCTCATATAGGTAAATTCCCGCTTCTCCGCCACAGTTGTCCACGATCTCGTTGCCATAGAATGTATTGTTTTGACTGCTTACTAAGCGGACACCATAGATCTTGTTGCCAGTTATGAGGTTGTTAAGGACTATTGTGTCATTAGCTCTGTATAACAAAATACCACCGTAATCCGAGCTTTCTGCTTGATTGTTGTTCCTAACTTCGTTGTTCGCTATGAAGTTGTTGTTAGAACCGAGATCGATACCTGCTTCGTAGTTATTCGTGATTATGCAGTTCGTTATTGCGTTATTGGGAGCATCTATGCTTATGCCCGCTCTACCATTGTTAGAGATCGTGCTGTTGTCAATGAAGTTGTCGCCCGAATAATTCAGATAGATACCAAAGCCACCGTTGTTGGAGATCGTGCAGTTCACTACTCTGATACTGGACTGGTAGGCATATATGCCATCATCATAGTTGTTCAGAATTAGGTTGTCTGATATTATGATGTTCTCAGAGTTATAGATCGTAATTCCATAACTGCTACTGGAGATCGTGCTGTTCTCTATTGTGTTGTTGCTGGAATAGTAGAGAAAGATGCCCCCGTCGTTGTTCTCGATTAGGCAGTCTTTTATTGTGCTGTTATCAGAATACTGGAATCGAATACCAGCTTCATTGTTGTATGAAATATGGCTGTTCGCAATTGTGCTATTATTCAAAGAATCAAAATAGATACCGTAATCATAGCCCGAAACGCTCACATTAATTATCGTAACGTTGTTCGCCTGAACGAGAATTCCTGTCCCGCTATCCGTGCCAGTTATCGAAAATCCCTGTCCATCTAAAACAACGTCGTCTGCAAAGATTCCTATGCAGTAATCCTGACCGCTTAAAAGTCCTGAAATGCTTTGATTCAGCCTGTAATTCCCGCTTTGCGTTATCTCCATGCACTCGCTTACGTTTGTAAAATCGTCCGCAAAGGCTGGAAAGATACTCCAGACTAAGAATAACACTGCTAAGATTCCTATTATTGACTTAATTCTCATATACACCCCCTTTTAAATTTTCGTGGTAAAATAGCTCTACAAAGCTACCGAAATTTGCTTCAGCAGTTTTGCAGGACTATCTTACCAAACAATATTATTCGAAATGACACTAAATAAACCTTTCGAAGAATTATCAAATACTAAGAATTCATTGGCGTGAGAATGTCAAGCATGGAAAGCTCATAATCGGGCAAATTTGTTTTTTAATGTCCAAGTTTAAATCAAAAAGCTCCGATAATTCCATTCAAAACAAACCTTAAAGCTATGTAAAGAAACAAAAAGCCAAAAATAAGTCTGATGAGCCAAGAAGGAGTTGAGCTTAAAATTCTTACTCCCATTTGTGCTCCGAACAGTGCTCCCAAGCCAAGAAAAAACACCGCCATTAGATCGACAAATCCCTCATAGAGTTTGAATGCTGAGCTCACAATCGCCATGCTCAAAAATGAAGCCAGAGAAGTCCCGACCGCAAGCTTTATTGCAGAACCAAAAATGTAAACAAAGCTTGGAACCAGAGCAAATCCACCACCTATCCCAAAGATGCCGACGAGCAATCCAACGAATAATCCTACTAAGACTTTCGCCTTCTTCGATCCCTGTATCTCCCCATTTTTGATTTCAGGAATCTCTCTTTTAAGACCTTCATAGATCATTCTGAGGCTCGTAAGGAGAAATATGATCCCCAAAAGGAGACTGAGAAGCCAAACTTTATCGCATAGATAAAAGAATGCCAGCGAACCAGCAACCGCTCCGGTAGCACCGCTGATCGAGATAAGTTTCGCAGTTTTCAGATCGACATTTCTCATCCTCAAATGCCCGAAAGCTCCAGAAATGGCGGTAAAGATAATTGCGGTTATTGTCGTGCCTATGGCAATAGCCAATGGATAACCAAAGAGAAAAGAAAGAGCGGGGAGCATTATAAAACCGCCACCTACACCAAGGAACCCTCCAAATGTTCCTGCGATTATTCCAGTTACAAAAAGCAATACTAAAGCCAGGGTCTCCACTGGATTGGAAACTTGGATAAGAGTTATAAATATTCTGAAAAACCAATTTCGTGAATTCCTTAGAGATTGCGGAGAGATTTGGTTTTCTTGTCTATAAAAGAAAATTCTGCCCGCATTTATCCCTAAGATTCAAAGGAATTGATATTCACATCGACTCAACTCCCGGAGACGGTTTTAATCTGATTACCCATGCGCACTCAGATCATTACGGGCATAGAAATGTTCAGAACCCAAAGGCAATAGCAAGTATTGAGACTGCGAAGATCCTTAAGACTGTTAGCAATAAAGAATTTTCGGGCATAATTTTTAAAATTGGTGACTCCTTCAGACTTGGAGAGCTCAAAATCGAAACTTATCCAACAAAGCACATCCATGGGGCAACCGCTTTCTACATTAAGGAGATTGGGGCACTAATAACGGGGGACGTCAAGCACTGGGAGTGTTTGCCGAAATGCAAAGTTTTGATCACCGAATCAACCTATGGTCATCCTTCTTTTGTTTTTGAGGACGAAATAGACAGGCTTTTGAGCGTTGCAAAAAACAATATAGCCCTTGGTGCTTACCCAATCGGAAAAGCACAGAGAGTTGCTGAAATTCTAAACAGCGAAGGATATGAGTTCACAGCGGAAGATAAAATCAAGAAGATCTGTTCTGCTCTTGGAATAGAAGTCGGAAATTCTGGATCCTGCATCGTTTCGCCAAGAAATCTCGAAAAAGGTCATATTTTGACCGCACAGAGATACTACCGGCATCCGAGGATCGTCATAAGCGATCACATGGACTATAGGGGAATAATTGCAATGGTTGAGCACTGCAAAGCAGAGCACGTGATCTTCTATCACGGAAAACCTTCAATAAAATTGAAAGAAGAGCTTGCAGAAATGGGTATAACCTGCTCAACTCTCAAAGATATAGACGTTACTCTTTCTTAGATCTCAGCTTCGTAAGAATCTCTTTTGCAAAGTCCATTCTAATCTTGCCTTCTTTAACCATGATCTCTGCAACTTCGTCGATTTCACTTCCCTTTGCACCCGCCATTATTGCGATGTTTCTTGCGTGAAGCTCCATGTGACCACGCTGAATGCCTTCTGTAGCCAAAGCTCGCAGTGCTGCGAAGTTCTGGGCTAAGCCAAGAGCAGCAGAGACTCTTGCGAGCTCTTCCGAGCTTTTAACTCCAAGGATTTTAAGACAGATCTTTGCCAGCGGATTCACCTGCGTTGCTCCACCAATGATCCCGGCAGAGATCGGGATCTCGATCGTTCCAACAAGATCGCCATTTGCATCGATCTCGTATTTCGTAAGCGGTTTGTAGCCCTTAATAGCTGAATATCCATGAGCTCCCGCTTCCACCGCTCTAAAATCGTTGCCTGTAGCGATCATCAAAGCTGAAATGCCGTTCATTATTCCCTTGTTGTGAGTCGCACACCTGAACGGATCCGCTTCAGCAAAGGCATAGGCTTTCATTACTCCATCGACAACTTCTTCGCCTCCAATGGCTTCTTTTTTAAACACAGCCTTTGCCCTCGCAATTCTATAAACTGCAAGATTTGAAAGTATTCGAAGGAGAGGTCTACCGCCCGATAGTCTGCCAACAATAGGGGCAACCTTTTCACACATCGTATTCACCGCATTCGCCCCCATTGCATCCCTTACATCGACAAGCAAATGAACTACAACCATCTTACCGCAAATTGAGTCTATGATTCTGACTTCAAGATCCTTGCAACCCCCTCCGAGCTTTACAAGGATCGGATCACACTCATTCGCCTTTTCAATGATCTCCGCCTTGTTCTTTAGTATCTCAAACCTTGCGCTTTCAGGATTTTTAACTTCCACAATTTGAATTTGTCCAATCATTATTGGAGCAGTGAAATCTGTGAAAAATCCTCCGCCTTCTCTTGCCATTCTCGCTGCGTTGCTCGCTGCAGCAACCACGCTCGGCTCTTCAATGACCATGGGAATTAAATAGTCTTTGCCGTCGATCAGAAAGTTCGTGGCAATTCCAAGTGGAAGTTCAAAAGTGCCTATGACATTTTCAATCATTCGATTTGCAACATCGATGGGTAAGCCTCCTGAAGATCTTAAAGCTCCAACTTCTTCTTCACTCAAACCCACTATTTCTGCCACTTTTTGCAATCTTTCCTCGACACTGAGTCTGTAAAATCCCGGAAGTCTCATGAAGTTAGTATTGGGTTTGCATAAATTATTTTTTGTAATTACCACATCAAAAAACTTAAAATCCTTCAAACAAAGTTTCTAAAGGTGAGGAGTATGCACACAGACTTACCAGTGAAAGAGATAATGACAAGAGATGTCTGTAAGGCAAGCATAGATGAGAACATACACTCTGTCGCCAAGAGAATGGTAGAATACGGCGTCGGAAGTGCGGTAATCATGGATGGAAATAAACCTGTCGGGATAGTCACAGAAAAAGATCTTATCGCAAAAGTTGTTGCAAAGAATAAGTCTCCTTCTTCTGTAAAAGTTAGAGAAGTTATGAGTTCTCCCCTGATCACGATAAAACCTACTACAAGTATTAGGGAAGCTGCAAGCATCATGACGAAGAAGGGAATAAGAAGATTACCTGTGGTTAATGAAAACGGAGAGCTTGTTGGGATTATAACTGATAATGACATATTGGGTATCTCTCTGGATTTAGGTGAACTTTCCTCTCTAATAACAGAGCAATCTTCGGGTTTTGTTGAAGAGATGAGCGGAGGAATATGCGAAAAGTGTGGGAGATATGTTGACACCCTATACGATGTTGAAGGTCTGAACCTGTGTGAAGACTGCTCAGAACGTGAAAGGTGAATTTGATGAATGTAATGGAAATAGCAACTACTGACGTTCAGACTTTGTCTCAAACTTCTACAATAATGAACGCACTCAAGTTTATCCTTAGAAAGAATTTCAGGAGGATTCCAGTCACCGATGCTGGGACAAAAAAGCTAAAGGGGATTATAACTGCCACCGATTTTATAAACTTCTTTGGAGGGGGAAAAAAGCATGGAATTGTGAGAAATCGGTATAATGGTAATCTCGCCGTAGCGGTTAATGCCGAAATTAAAGAGATAATGGAAAGAAATGTGATATCCTTATCTGTCAAAGATTCAGTCGAAACTGCAGTTGAATTGATGTTTGAAAAAAGAGTTGGTGGTTGTCCGATCGTGGATAAAGATGAAGTAGTTGTTGGAATAATAACGGAGAGAGATATTTTAGAGTTTCTCGCACAAAATAAGAAAATAGATGGAGTTGCTGAGGACTTCATGACAAAAAATGTGGTCACACTGAGACCCCAAGATTCAATTGAAACAGCAATGAAAACAATGATAACCAAAAGATTTAGAAGATTACCTGTAATTGAAGATGGAATTCTTTTGGGGCTTATAACAGCACGAGAGATTCTTGCATACTTTGGAAAAGGTGAAGCTTTCAAGATGCTCGAAATTGGAGATATAAAGGAGGCAATAAAGAAGCCCGTGACAACAATATTGGGAAATAACGATCTTTTGATTTATAAAGAAATTCCTATGTTTCCCAAAGACGCTTTAATTTCTCAGATTGTCTCAGAATTGCTTGAAAAAGGATATGGAGCAGTTTTAATAGTCGAAAATGGAAAATTAGAGGGCATACTCACTGAAAGAGACCTTGTGAAGTTTCTTTATCAGCATTCATGAATTTCGTTTCTGAAGCTCTTAATCTTTCAAAGTTTTCAACGGAAAGATTGGAAGAGAAAGGAATATTAAAAAAGGCCTTTGTGAAGCATCCGTATTTCAGTGACATAATCGAAGCTTTAAGAATCGATAAAAAGTTCGGCATGTATGAAGAAGGGACGCTGATTGTTAAGAGCAAAGATGGCTTGAAAGTTTTCAGGGGTTTTCCAAAAATAAAGAGAATACTTTACTTGGAATCAGGGCTTAAAAAGCATTTTGGAGATAAGAATATCGCTTTAGAAGAAAAAATGAACGGCTACAACGTCAGAATTGTAAAGATTTCGGACAAAATATATGCAATAACTCGTAGAGGACTTTTATGCCCATATACAACAGAAAAAGCGAGAGAACAAATCCCTGAGGAATTTTTTGATGAGTTTCCGGAACACATGCTATGCTGTGAAGCAATTGGAAATGCATCACCATACGTTCCCGATCATTATGGTATTGAAGGGTTGGAATTCTTCCTTTTTGACATAAGAGAATGCAAAACGAATAAACCGATGACAATAAAAGAAAAGGAGGAAATAGCAGAGAGATACGGAATTAAAACGGTGGAAATACTTTTAAAGACTTCTGCAAGCGATATAGAGGGTATAAGAAGAGTCGTTGAAGATCTCAACACCAGAGGCCGAGAGGGAATTGTCTTCAAAGATCTTGAGATGATTCTCGCCCCTCTAAAATACACAACAAGCTTTTCAAATTGTGGAGACCTCAGTTACGCTTTTAAAAATTTTGAAGAATACGGTAGAGATTTCATGCTGGCGAGAATTATCAGAGAAGCATTTCAAAGCTTTGAATTTCAGGATAATATCGAAGAAAGATCCAGAAGACTTGGAAAGGCTATTCTGAATGCCCTGATAGAGAGTATAAATAAGGTTTCGGAGGGAAAGGAAGTCACTGAAGAGATCAGACTGACATTTTCAAGTGAGGAAATCCTCGAACTTTTCAAAATGCATCTCAAACTCGTTGGTGTAAATCTAAGAGAGATCGACAGAAAATGCAGAGGAAAAAAAATTGAGGTTAGATTCGAAAGAGTTATGAGGGCGACTACAGACAAAATAAGAAGTCTTTTGGAGGGAAATCCATGGTAAATGCGGTTGGAGTAGATGCTGGGACAAAAAGTTATGAGATATTTGCAATTATAAATGGTGAATTTTTTGCTGAGAGTTTTGAAAGTAGTTTGATCAAAGAGAACCCGAATTTGCTTCTCGAAGCAATAGAATCCTACGAAGCAGACGTCTATGCGGGTCTTTCTGGCTACGGAATGCCCATAAAGAAGTTTTCAAATTTAACAAACGAAGAAATACTTCTAATGACGCTTAACCTCGATGCTGAAAAGAGTATTGGGCTAAGAGCTGTAATAGAAGCTATAAGGAGGAAAAATTTGAACTTTTACACCATTCCAGGAGTTATACACTTGCCAACTGTGCCAAAATGGCGAAAATTCAACAAAATCGATCTTGGAACTTCAGATAAACTCTGCTCAGCTGTTTTGGCAATTATCCAGCTTTCAGATGAAATCGAGATTGAAAAACAGAACTTTATTCTTGCTGAAGTTGGATATGGTTTCAGCTCCTTCATAGCGGTGAAAAATGGAAAAATAGTGGATGGCATTGGCGGAACTTCCGGATTCATGGGATATAGTTCGATGGGTTCTATTGACGCAGAAGTCGCATATCTGGCTGGATCTTTTCCAAAAAGGCTAATATTCACTGGAGGAATAAAAAGCTTTATAGAAGAACATGGTGGGAATCCCATTGAATTGCTCGGAGAATTTGTTTTAAAAGGACTAAGAGCGGTTGAGGTGAGTATTGGAAAAGCGGAATTATGTTTTCTTTCAGGAAAGTTTGCCAGAGATTTAAAGAATTTAGTGGCTGAAAAATACGAAACAAGACTTTTAAGTGGTTTTGGAATTGGAAAACAGTCCGCGCAAGGAGCAGGGGTGATAGCCAATGCGATTGGCGGTGGAGAGTTTGAAAGAATCGCAAGGCATGTGGAGCTTTTTTCCGCTAAAGGGACTGTTCTCGATTACCTATCCTCAGATCTGAAGAGAATAATTTTGGAGAAGTTAAATTTATATTTCCGCAGTAATTAGCTCTTGCGTTATGTATGCTCGAATAAAATTGCGCGATACCGTGCGTGTCCCTCCTTTCAAAATCGGGGAAAATTTAGAAGAGACAATTGAATCTCTGCTATGGGAGCAGTTTGAAGGAAGACTTGATAGAGAATATGGTATGATCATTGGCATAGAAAGCATAGAGGAGATTGGGGAGGGGAGAATAATCGAAGGAGACGGTGCAATTTATTTCGATGTTGTCTTTAACGCAATATGCTTTAAACCAAATTTGCAGGAAGTTGTGGAGGGAGAAGTGGTCGAAGTGGTTGAATTTGGCTGCTTTGTCTCAATAGGCCCTTTTGATGCACTTCTCCATACCAGCCAAATAACCGATGATTACATGGTTTTTGACGAAAAAAACAAAAGACTTGTTGGTAAAGAGACAAAAAAGGCTCTCACAGAAGGTGATCTCGTCAGAGCAAGAATCGTATCTCTTAGTTTAAAGGAAAGGGAACCGGAAAAGAGTAGAATCGGACTCACAATGCGACAACCTTGGCTTGGGGCTCTTAAGTGGATTGAAGAAGAGATAGCAAAAACAAGAGGTGAAAAAGTTGGCTGAATTAGCCTGTAGAATCTGCAAATATATAAATCCAGATGCGATAGTCTGCAAGAATTGTGGCTCATCTGACCTCACAAAGGAATGGTATGGCTATCTGATAATTCTGGATCCAGAAAAAAGCGAGATAGCCAAAAGCCTTGGCATTAACAACCCCGGAAAATACGCATTGAGGGTAGATTGATGCTCAGACTTCCGGAAAAACTTCGCTCTGAACTATCCAAACCCTACGGAAAACTCTACAGGGATGGAGAAAAAGTGCTCGAGATAGTTGAGGAAATCCGAGTTGCAAAATTAATCGCAATTGTAGGTGATTTTGTCACTTACTGTGCTTTTAAAGTTGGAATTCTTCCCCATATCGTTGTTATAGATGGAAAGACTCTTAGAGAGGAAAATCTCAGGTTCGAAGTTCCGAAGGGTTACGAAAGAATCGAAGTCGAAAATCCTCCAGCTCATATCTCCTCTGAACTCGTAAAGGCTATCGAAAAAGCCGTTAAAAGAGCAGAAGAAGGATATAAAACTTTGATATTCGTAGTTGGCGAAGAAGATCTTGCAGTCATGCCACTTGGCATTTTAATGCCTGAAAACTCACTCATTTTGTATGGACAACCAAAAGAGGGTGTGGTTGCATTCATGATCGATAAAGAAAAAAAGATTCTAATACTCAAACTTCTTAAACAGATGGAAATAGTTGAAAAAAGTGATGAGCTGAGAAAATTGGGGGTGATCTGATTGGAGATCCGAGTCGAGTCAGAAAGATACAATCCGCTCCTAAAGAGAAAGGAAGTTTACTTCAGAGTAAGGTTTAATGGTAAAACGCCCTCAAGGGCAGAGATTAGAGAGAAAGTAGCAGGACTTATGAACGCAGAACTAAAAAGAGTAGTTCTGGATTACGTAAAAACGGAATTTGGAAAAAGAGAGGCAAAGGTTTATGCAAAGATCTACGATACAGAAGAGGCTCTGAAAGCAATCGAAGACAGACACATCCTGGAGCGAAACTTTCCAGAACTGAAAGCTGAAAAGAAGGCTGAAGGAGCAAAACCGGAGGGATAAAATGCCGGAAGTTGTAAGCAGATTTTACGAGATAAAGGGCGAAAAAATTGTTAGAAAGAGGAAATTCTGCCCAAGATGTGGCGAAGGGGTCTTTTTAGCAGAGCACAAAGACAGGTTCACATGCGGTAAGTGTGGATATACCGAGTTTAAAAAGAAATGAATGTTCTTGGAATCGAGGGAACCGCTTGGAATTTGAGCTTGGCAGTTGTAGATGAGCAAGAAGTAATTGCGGTTGTAAGCGATCCTTACCTCCCCAAGGAGGGGGGAATTCACCCAAGAGAAGCGGCCCAGCATCATGCTGAAAAAATGCCTTCCCTTATAAGGGCTATTTTTAATAAATTTCCAAAGGAGAAGATTGATGCGATCGCATTCTCTCAGGGGCCCGGGCTTGGGCCATGCTTACGAATTGTTGCCACTGCAAGCAGATTCCTGGCTTTAAAACTGAAAAAACCTCTAATTGGCGTCAACCACTGTCTTGCACATGTTGAGGTTGGAAGATGGAGGACAGATGCAAAGAACCCGGTAGCGCTATACGTTAGCGGTGGGAACAGTCAGATAATCGCAAGAAGGGGCAATCGATACAGAGTTTTTGGCGAAACTCTCGACATAGGAATAGGAAATGCAATAGACAAGCTTGCAAGAAGTTTTGGACTTCCACACCCAGGCGGGCCCAAGATTGAAAAGCTTGCAGAATCCGGAAGCAAGTATTATCCACTACCATATGTGGTCAAGGGAATGGATTTCTCCTTCAGTGGTATGGTTACCGCTGCACAGAGATTGAAGGGCAAGGCAAGGATAGAAGACATAGCTTTTAGCTTTCAGGAAACCGCTTTTGCGATGCTTACTGAAGTAACGGAAAGAGCCCTTGCATATCTCGGCTACGATGAGGTCCTTCTGGTAGGCGGAGTTGGGGTGAATAAGAGACTGCAGAGTATGCTAAGAATTATGTGCGAAGATCGTGGGGCAAAGTTTTACACTCCTCCAGCCGAGCTTATGGGCGATAACGGAGCGATGATTGCTTACACCGGGCTTTTAATGCTAAAAAATGGATACAGCACACCTATTGAAGAGTCATACGTTAAACCGAATTTTAGAATCGAAGAAGTCGAGATAAGATGGTAAAATGCTTAGAGCAGAATTGCACGTGCATTCCAAATACAGTGATGGAAAAGACAGTGTAAAGAAGATCGTCCAAATTGCTGTCAATAAGGGAATCGATGTTCTTTCTATAACAGACCACGACACCATAGCAGGTTCTCTGAGCGCGATCGAATTAATCTCTGAAGAAAAGATCCCTATTGTAGTTATTCCGGGTATCGAAGTATCGACAGAGAGTGGGCATTTGCTTGTCTATGGAGTCTGGAAGGACATAGAGAAAGGGATGAAAATGGATAAAACTTGCAAGGTCATTAGAGAGATCGGGGGAATAAGCGTTCTTGCTCATCCTTTCGATATTCTGCGAAATGGAACAATTAGGAAAAAAGATTTTGAATTCGTTGACTGTATTGAAGTTTTCAATGCAAAAAGCTATTTCAATTTCCTTGCAAGGAGATACGCGGAAAAATTCCAGAAAAAGGGGATTGGAGGTAGTGACGCTCACAGCGCTGAGCATGTAGGTATTGTTATCAATTATATTAAAAGTTCGGAGAAGGAATCCATTCTTAATGCAATTTACGATGGTAGAAAACAGACTTTTAGGGAGAGATTGTCCTATCTACTATCTCGGATAAGTCAAAAACCCTGATTCTGCTACCACCAACCCTTGAAAGATTGTATTCACAAAAAGGACATGATGTTATTATAATATTGGTTCCGGTTTCGAGCGCTTCTCTGACTCTTTCTTCAGCTATTGCAATTGCTATTTCCTTAAACTGTGCCCTTAAACCTCCTCCTGCACCACAGCAAAGGGCAAATTCTCTACTTCTCTCCATCTCCACCAGCTTCACTCCGGCCTTTTTTATCACCTTTCTTGGATCATCATAGACCCCCATATGCCTGCCAAGGTGGCATGGGTCATGATATGTTGCAACCATTTCAATAGTCTCTTCTTTTTCCATCCTTTCAGCGAAAACTGATGAAACATGCTTGACTTCAAAGTTAAAGTCCATTTTTGCTTCTTCAGCAAATTTTGGATAGTCGTCCTTTATCGTCTTATAACAGCCCGGGCAAGATGTAATGATTTCCTCTATCCCTTCCCTTTGCCAGACTTTAATGTTACGTGTAAAAAGCATTTTCGCCACGTCTTTCTGCCCAGTCCTTAAAAAGGGGGACCCGCAGCAGAACTCATTTGCTCCAAGAACTGCAAAATCCACTCCGAGGTTTCTTAGCGCTCTTGCTGTTGATTTGGCTATATTGTGAGATTTGAAACTCGCGGTGCAACCGGCGAAATAAAGTGTTTTTGACTTTCCAGTATTGAACTCAAGCCAGTCCAGTCTTTTCCTCTGATCACCGCCGTATGGATTGAATTCCCTGTAAGTGATGTCTCTTACCTTTCTGTGGATCGGTAGTGGGGCCAACTTTTTGCTAACCAATTCTTCTCTAACTTTTTCCCACAATTCCACCAGTTCCAGATTTGCAGGGCAAACGACACCACAAATCCCACATACAGAACATTTGTAAATTTCTTTTACCAACCGGGCATCAATTTTAAGTCTTCCTCTTTTTATTTCGTGTAAAAGTATGAGTTTTCCTCTTGGAGAAACCGATTCCAATTTTTCAACTTTGAAAACCGGGCAAATGTTGCAGAGTCCACACTTTATACAATCTCTGGGACTTATGTGATCCATAACAATCTCTCCCCCACTTTCATTATCCTTGAAAATATATTCTCAGCAAAGCTCTTCCTCGGATTTAACAGGTTTTTCGGATCGACTTTTTTCTTGTAATCCTCAAGTTCCTTTCTGATTTTATTTTTGTGAGGGAATAATAATCCCGTTGTATAAACTCCCCCTCCCAATTTTTCAGCAATTTTAACGAACCTCAGAGCCTCTAAATACTCCCTAACGCTTCTGCCAAACAGACCCAGAAAAACAACACAATCTCGAGCGAAGATAGCCTCAATGCCGAAAGCAGATTTCTTTGCCTCTTCGTAAAACTCCACAGCGTTTTCATTTGGAACGATTACCTCTGAGTAAATTTTATCTGTTTTTAAAGCCTTTAAAGGAGATAGTCTTCTTTCCCAAAGTTTTTTTCCGAGTTCAGACGTTTCAAATGATCCCTCATAACTTAAAAGTAATGTGTCCTTCTCCGCAAGCTTTTCAAACTTCATGTGATAACTATCCTTGAAATTTGCGTGATATGCGCCCTTTACCTTTTCCAATGCATCTTCAAAGCTACATTCAAAAGCAAAACTGCTTATCTCTTGGGCCTTTCTAAGCCTAACACAGGCCCTAAGAATAACTCCCGTTGTGCCAAAAGCCCCGATATAATATTTAAGTTTGTCTCCTTTGACCTGCTTTATACCTTCAAAGTCCGCAACCTCCAGCCATTCGACATTTTCTGCAATTCCTCCGTATTTCAGACTTCCAACTCCATAACCATTCTGAGCAATCCATCCCCCCACAGTTGAAACCGTTGCACTTGTAGGATAAACTCTAAGAGCCTTTCCAACCTTATTTGCAGCTTTTTCGACATCCATCCAGACCGCACCGGATTCCAGAATGGCCGTGTCATCCTGAAAGCTAATCCTGTTCAGATTCTTCATGTCAATTACGATGCACTTCTCCAGCGGGACACAACCACCATATCCGGAAGTGCCTGTGCCTCTTGCAATAACTGGGACTTCAAACCTTTCAGAGATCTCAAGAATCTTAAGCACTTCTTCATCATTTCTGGGATAAACTATACAGACAGGGGTTTTTACAAATCTCGAAAGTTGTTTTGGGATTACTAAGAAGTCATACCGATATATATGCAAAATTCCAGGATGAGATTCAACTTTTCCAACTCTTGAAAGCGCTGAATAAAGAGCATCATGCACGAAAGTATTCCTCATACTTCTTTAAATATCTTTTTATATAACTATAAATTGTTCTTTTAACTATGGGTAATTTTATATGCATCGAGAACAGAAAATATGATGATGAAGCTGGATATAGAAAAGCTGAGATTTGGCACAGAGCTCGTTAAAAGAGGATTTGCAAAGATGCAGAAAGGAGGAGTCATAATGGACGTAACAAACGTAGAGCAAGCCATAATTGCAGAAGAAGCAGGAGCTGTTGCTGTAATGGCTTTGCACAAGGTTCCAGCAGACATCAGAGCAAGTGGAGGAGTGGCAAGAATGGCAGATCCAAAGAAAATTCAGGAGATAATGGATGCTGTGACGATTCCCGTGATGGCAAAATGCAGAATAGGGCATATAGCTGAAGCAAGAGCTCTGGAAGCTTTAGGGGTTGACATGATCGATGAGAGCGAAGTTCTCACTCCGGCGGATACGTTCTTCCACATATACAAGAAAGACTTTACAGTGCCATTTGTCTGCGGAGCAAGAAGCCTTGGAGAAGCGGTTAGAAGAATATGGGAAGGGGCTGCGATGATCAGAACAAAGGGAGAAGCAGGAACCGGAAATGTAGTTGAAGCAGTTAAGCACATGAGATTAATAAATCAGGCAATTTACCTTCTAAAAACCATCCCTGAGGAAAAGATTTACGATATAGCTGTTAAATACGCCTCAAGATATGCAGAACTCTCCCGACAAGTTAAAGAAGAAATGGGTATTATAGTGGAAGGGGAAATCGTTTATGAGCGTTTCACGCTTAATGAAATAGTTGACGGTATTCATGAGATTTTGCTCGAAATTCGCGATCTTGGAAGATTACCCGTAGTAAACTTTGCGGCAGGTGGAATCGCCACTCCGGCTGATGCTGCGCTGATGATGAGACTTGGAGCAGATGGTGTTTTTGTTGGCTCTGGCATTTTCAAATCTTCAAATCCCGAAAAATTTGCAAGAGCCATAGTTGAAGCTGTTGAACATTATGATCGGCCAGAGATCGTCGCTGAAGTATCAAAAGAACTTGGAGATGCGATGAAAGGACTTGAAGTCTCAAAATTAAGCGAAGGAGAGCTTCTACAGACGCGTGGAGCATGAAGGTCGCGGTTATTGGAGTTCAAGGAGACGTTGAAGAGCACATAATAGCCACGAGAAATGCAATGAAAAACCTTGGGATAAATGGCGAAGTCTTTGCCGTTAGAAGGTCTGGAATTATTCCCGATTGCGATGCGCTGATAATCCCGGGTGGGGAGAGTACAACAATAAGCAAGCTCATTTTTAAAGACTCAATTGCAGATGAAATCATAGAATTTGCAAAAAATGGAAATCGAATCATGGGGACCTGCGCCGGTCTTATAATTCTTGCCAAATACGGAGATGAGCAGGTTGAAAAGACTAAAACGAGGCTATTAGGATTGCTTGATGTAAAGGTAAAACGGAATGCCTTTGGAAGGCAAAGAGAGAGCTTTCAGACAAAGCTTGAAATGAAAAATGTTGGAGAAGTTGATGCAATCTTTATAAGAGCTCCAATTATTGAAAGCGTAGGAAAGGATGTAGAGATCTTAGCAAAATTTGAGGAAAAGATCGTTGCAGTTAAACAAGGCAAAATCCTTGGGCTTGCATTTCATCCAGAACTCTCTTCTACGAAGGTCCATGAGTATTTTTTGAGTTTTTAATATCAAACCTTAAATCTTTTTGCATGGTATCCAATCTTTTATTTCGAAGTTAAAGAACTTGAAGCATATAAAAACTGAGCACAGCTGCGCAGTTCATTCAATACTTAAAAATTTAGATTTATGCCTTTAAAGCTTCAAAACCCTTTCATTTGGACTAAGATGCAGCTCGAACCGGCTCTTTCGCTTTTAGATCCACCTGTTTTTCTTCGCTATCAATCCGATAATCACCGAGCAAAAAGCATAGCTCAAAAGCCATGCATATCCAATACCGTTTATTCCATAAGCAAGCATTAAAAAGTAACTCAGAGTTATAAGCAATAATGATAGCAGAAAACTCACTGCAATCAGACCCCTGAGATCCTTCTGGACTCTTTTTATGGTGGAATAAATACTGAAGAATGGTGCAAAAAGGCTTGAAACTGCGAAAACTCTTAGCAGAGAAAGCCCAGCTTCGTAGTGTTTTCCGAGGAAAGCCAAAAGATATTCGCCGAGAAAGATTATCACAAGAACGGAAGGTAAAAGCAAAGCATAGATTCCAAATACGGATTTTTTGGTCTTTATTCTCATTGGCTCTCCATGACTTCCTTCCACAAAAAGCGAGGTGCCAAAAGAAGTGGGAATTATAAAAACAAAGGCACCGATTGTGTAGGCGATGTAATAAATTGCATTTTGCTCGCTCCAATACCTCTACCCCTTTTATAGAAGTTTCAAAGACAGAGATGCGCCGACCGGGATTTGAACCCGGGGCAGGGGCTCGGCAAGCATTTGAAGCAAAAGAAGCCATTAAAACCGAGAAACCTGAGACAGAACGTAAGACAACACATAGCAAAGTTAAAGAAGTTGAAGGTATTATTTTGGTTGAAGGGATTGATCTCAAAACTTTGGCAATCGATGAGTTAGGCGCAGAAATAGACAAACTTAAACCAATAACTCAAGAAGAAATCAAAAAGCTTAAAGACTCTGGAAAAGCCCAAGGTTTCTTAAAATACATGTTCAGCAAAGACACAGGTCTTAAAGCTATTCAACAGATGATATCAGCCATGCAAAGACTTTTACCCGATGATATCATAACTCCTGAAGATCTTGAGGATGTTGAAGCCACAAAACACTTAATCCGATTTCTCCAAAACTTCTTTACATATCTTGAAGAAAAGAAAGGAATAGACAAAATTAACGGTTTTAATTTGAAAGCTTGGCGTTCTGGAATTCCTAAAGAAGAAACAGGTATAGAAGAAATTTATCCGTCCGATCAAGATGTAATTGAAGCTTTCAATAAATGCCCAGAGCAGATTAAACCTTACTTTAAGCTTTTGATGTATTCAGGGATGCGATTGGCTCAGGTAGTCAGAGCATTGAATAATTTCGATGAAAGCAGGATAATAATCGATGCCAATGTCGGCAAGTATCCTTTAGGCTACATAAGCAAAGGTAAGAAACTCGGTTATTGGCTCTTTTTCCCTGCAAAATTTGCGGATAAGCTTACAGAAATGGCAAAAAAACCTTATGCTTATGACCATCTTGTTAAGGAGCTAAAAATAGGAAAAATAACCGCAAAGAGATTAAGGAAATGGCATGCGAACTTTTTGATTCGCCATGATATCGATACTGAGATCGTTGATTACATTCAGGGCAGAGCCTCTTTAAAGATAGGTTCAACTCATTATTTTGATATGACTAAAAGGGCAACCGAAAGATATGCCAAAGTTGTGGATAAGTTTCCGATTGAGCCTTAATTTTTTTAATTTTCTTTCTATAAAACCTTTTATTTTTTGAGTTTGGTCTCCTGGAAACGAAAAAGCCTTTAGGATTTTTATCGGATCTTTTATTTTAAGCTATAATCGCATTCTTCAAAGTGGAAAAGGTTAAACTCTTCTCCTATAATAACCCCTTACGTAAACTCTTCTTCCCTTTACTTTTCGGTAATGTGGCTTAATGTAAACCACATCGCTTGTGAAAACAGAAACAAATTCTGCATTCTTGAATTCAGTTTCTTCTCTTGGTTTAAAATCAGCTTTTCCCTTTTCTATCCTCCTCCGAATTTCCTTGTCCATTTTTTCTATCTCTTCATCAGTGTAACGTGGTAGATTCATAAGGTCACTTCTTTCCACTTCTGTAAATCTTTTTTGTATTCTTGCATCTCTTGATGTGATAACGTAATAGGTAATCCCTTATTTTTCCAAGACGATCAAAAGAATTCTCTTAAGAGGTTAAAAGAGTTCTTTTAATTTCAAAGACTTCTTTATCAAGTTTTCTTCGATCTCTTTAATTTCTTTATCCGTGTAGAACCTTTGCAATTCTCTGGCAAATTGATCACCGTGGTTCGCGTCCTTGACTTTAGCATGAACAAGTTCATGCCTTATTATATATCTCAGCTCTTCTTCGCTTATCAAATCGAGCAAATTCTTGTTAAGCCTAAGAGTTTTGGTTTTAAAGGAGAAAGATGCTATCTTACGCTTCATTGGAACTCTTCTCAACTTTATCTTTTCCTTCAAACCGAGTTCTTCCATTACTTCTTTCAGGATTTTTCTCGGATCCATAGCCTTTCTATTTCCTTTTCAAGGAATTCCGAAAGTTCTTCCATTATTTCCTTTGCCGTTTTTTCATCCAGAACCTTGAAAAGATCCTTAAGAAGAGCCTTTCTGATTTCGTTTCTGTCCGAAGGTTTCAATTCTTTGAGCTTCGAACCCATTATTTTTTTAACCGTGTTTAAAGTGTTTCCAAAGTCAACGTTGCAATTGCACTTGGCAAATGTGAACTGCCTAAGCGTTTCAAGAATTCTTTCAACTTCAGATTTTCCTTCCACTTTTTTATCGTATTCGTTCTTCTTCTGGAGCAATTCTTTTAGTCTTGAAAGCAAGATCTTGTTGTTTATTGCTTTATCAATCCATTCAATTCTGAGCTTTTCGATTCTTTCGAAGATCTCCTTGTAAACTGGATCATGCAACCTTTCCATAAGAGAAGCCCTTATCTCAAAGAAAAGATCCGCCACTTCGACAGTTATTATACCCCATTCCTCTTTCAACTCGTTTAGAAGCTCATCCACATCTCTCAGCACAACTTTATCGACTTCTTTTAAATCTTCCACAATTGTTTTGTTGTGAATGAATTCCAAAAGCTCGTTCCAGAACTCTTTGCCAAGCTTCGTTCTTTTTCCTGCGATTATTCTCTTTATCTTGTAGTAAAGCCACGCAAGGGCTTCTATATCCTCAACGTATAGAAGCTTCTTTTCATAAGCACCAAGGGCTTTGTATAGCTTTAAAATTGCTCTTATGTCGTTAACGAGCTTAACGATCTTTGCTGTATCTTCCTTTTCAATGTTCAGCATTGCAATTGTGCTTAATTTAGCCTCAATCGACTCTTTTAATCCACTTTTCAAAGCCTTTTTGACATCTTCGAGTTCTATTCCAAGCTTTAAGCCACTAAATTCAAGAGATCTGAGTTTTTCACAAACGTCTTTGAATTTGGATTTGAATTCCTCGAACTTTGTATCAATCGGTATAGCTATGTTCTCCTTGAGATCTTCTGCGATTTCTTCCTGTGCAAGAAGATTATAGAACGCCATCGTCTTAGCCAAATGCTCAATTAATCCAACCGAGTCAATAACGAGCCCAAATTCTTTGCCTTCGTATGGTCTGTTAACCCTTGCAATCGCCTGCAAAAGCCTGTGCTCGTAAAGTGGTTTGTCAAGATACATGACCTTCAGCTTTGGAGCATCAAAACCCGTGATCAGCATGTCCGTAACTACAAGGATCCTCGGATTTTCCTTTGCTAAAAATTCCTCTCGTATTACTTTGTTTATTTCGTTCATATCTTTCTCTTTTCTTTTATTCATTAGTTCTTCTCTGTATTCGATTATCTCCTTCTCGGTGTCGTTGTGGTTGTAAGTCATCACTACTTCAACCCATTCTTTTGCTTCTTCGCCAAATTTTGCAACGAGATGCTTTTCTAACGCCTTTTTATAGCGAACACATCCAATTCTGTTTACTGCAACAACCATTGCCTTGAATTTGAAATTGTTAGTGTCTTCTTGGATTCTGTTCGCAATGTATTCTGCAACCTTTTCGATTCTCCTCTCGTTGAGCAGGATTACCCTTGCTTTGTTTATGTATCTACTAACTTCAGCTTTGGAAATGTTTCCTTCGAGCAGGTCTTCGATTCTACCTTTCTTTTCCATGTATTCCTCTATGAATCCCTTTATCTCATCTTCCTTCAGCTTTATTTGAATGCCTTCAGCCTTTATTTCCCCTTCTTTTAAAACGTGATAGGAAATTGGCAAAGTGAAGCCATCCCTTACAGCATCGGCGATGAAATAAACGTCGAGGTAAAGTTCTCCTTCTTTTGGATAAGAGAACTCTTCGAACGTATTCTTTTCATGCTTGAATATCGGAGTTCCAGTGAAGCCAAAAGCAATCGAGTTCGGAAAACAGGCTTTCCTCATTGCTCCAAGAATACCGTATTGTGTTCTATGGGCTTCATCTATAAGGAAAAGAACGTTTCTCTTCTTTACCCCTCCAAGCCTTAAAAGCTCTTCTTTTTTGTCATTTTCAAGTCTCAATCCCTTAAGTTTTGCTTCTTCCTCACCAAACTTCAACAGCAATTTATAGATGCTTTTCTCTTCATCTCCACCTTTCTGGAATTTCTGAATCGTTGTTAGATAAATTCCTCTTTCAATTACTTTGTTATCGATTTCGCTTCTCTTTGCCCTTTCGAAGATTTCCAAAAGATCTTCTATCCTTTCAACTTTCTCAAAGTTGTTTTTGAAGTTCTCTTCTTGCACAGCTTTAAAGAACTTATCATGTTGCGTTTCTAAGTCTTCTCTGTCGACAACGAAGAAAACAATTGGATGAGTATGCCAGAATTTATCAATGAAGCAGTTTGCGATGAAGAACATAGTATACGTTTTTCCCGATCCTTGCCAATGCCAGATAAGACCTTTGCTTTTTCCACCATTCAGATGATCCTCAATTCTTTTCATTGCCTTCTTTGTTGCAGAATATTGATTGTATCTTGCTATTAGTTTCGATTTTATCCCCTTATCCTTATCGTAGAGGTAAAAGATGAAATACTTTAGGAATTCAACAATTCTTTCAGGCGTTAGCAAATCGAAGATGTTGTTCTGCTTATTTACTCTCCAGCGAAAAGCTGGAATGTCTTTCTCTTCTCTTCTCCAATTTGGCATCGTTGCTGTGTAAAGCTTCTCGTCTCCGTAAGCTACCGCAAATTGAACAAAATTGAAAAGCTCTGGGCTGAACATTTCGTATCTCCTTATTTGCTTCAAAGCTTCAGTATGAGAATACGGAATAGCTTCAGACTTCGCTTCAATTATCACTACTGGCAAGCCATTGATGAAAAGGGTAAAATCAGGCTTTATGTTCTCAGGTGAACCCTTAAACTTTGCTTCATGAAGGAAGAAGAAAAGATCATCGCCTCCTATGAGCTTTACGGATTTGATTTCATCTCCAATTTTCAAAGGGACGCCATGCCTTAGGAATGCAAGAAATCTTTCTTCTGTTGCGTTTTCAAGCTCGGTCTTCAAATCATCAAGAATTTCCCTTTTCTCGTCTTCTTCAAGATTTTCAAGAAAATCGTTTATTTCTAAAACTTTTTTCTCGAGGATTTCTGAAAAGTAGAATTCAGGAATTAAATCGTTTTCCTTGAATTTCAGGATTTCATGCCCATTTTCCCATCCAAGTTCTTCAAGTTTCTTTTTTATTTCTTCGTGAACTTTAGCTTCTGTTTGGAGCATCGAGATAATTTTGGATTTCTAAAATAAAAATGTTTCGAATTGGAACCATTTTTTCTCTTTAATCTCATTTATCATTTCATGTTCTTCATTCTTTAACTTACCCTTTCAGGGACTTTTCAACCAATTTTTAAACTTTGGATGGGCTTTTACCCTATCTAAAAGTATTCGAACCTCTTTATCACGTTTTATGTCATTTATAGCCTTCTTGATCGTTTTTAGTTTTCTATCATCGGATTTAATGTCTTTAATCGGTTTTAAATGTTTTTCAATCGAGTTGTGCAATGGGAAATATTTTAGTGTAACCGCATTGAGCATATTAATACTATTTTTAATAAATGTTTCCAATATGGAAGCAATCTTCTCAAAGTTTTTTGTTATATTCATCTCAAGATAGTTGATATGCTTCTCTTTTCTTGTGTCGGGATATCTAAGGTTGTAGAGATAAGAAAACAATACTGAAATAAAAGGGAGGGTATAAGCAAAGAATATTATGTTTCCGATGAAAATCTTTTTGGATTCGTCAATTCCTGATGGACTTAGGAAAGATTTCAAGAACTCATAAAATTCAATAGCGGACGGGATAAACATATCCAATAACACTATATCTTCGGTGCCTAATCTTTCAGAAGGCTTTTCAAGAATCTTTACTACGTATTCGAATTTCTGTGAATTAAAATTAATTAGCTGTAAAATTTTTTCTTTATTTGGGCTTTTTCTAATGCGGTCAATTAATAAAGTGTAAATTTTGGATGAAGTATGTCCTATCTTTTCTATTAGCTTTTTTTCTTCGATTATTCCCAGAATCATCCCATAAGCTTTCATCATTTTCTCAACTGCCATCCCCAAATGCTGGATATACCCGTCTGGATCTTTTTCTAAACATTTGTAAAGAATTTTAGCACGTTGAAGTTCTTTTAAGGCGTCATTTAACCAATCTTTGATTATTTCGTCTTGTTTCTCAAATAAATTTATATTTTTGTATTCTTCTATAATTAGGTGAAGGACTTCCTTCGCCGATTGCTCAATTTTGATCTTATCTTTTCCCTTTAATTTTCGTCCTAACTTTATTTCATATTCTTTTATCGTTTTTCTTACTTCCTGTTCAGAATACGTAGAGATCTCTTTTTCAAAATAATCCAGAATTTCATGAATTGTATAGAGCTCATTAAGATGTTTTTCTTCAAAAATTAATGCTGGATAAAGTTCTTCCTCAATATAATTAGCCAATTCTGGTTTTGAGACTTTATCTTCTTCAATTTTCTTTAGAAAGTCAAGGTATTCGTTTAAGGTGTCAACCATCAAATTTATTTTTAGATCTTCTAAGTAAAACTTTCGGTTATATATATTTTGAATTCTCTTTTCAACTCAAATCGAACTTTTACAACCAAAAATCCATGATCTTTCTTCATCCTTTCGATTTTTTCAATATTTTTTGATTTGCTCAACCAAATTCAATTTTAGAAGTTGCTGAATTAAGCATGTGGCTAATTTATTAAATTAAGTTAAAAAGAAAGGATTATATACTTTATTAAGCTACTTTAATTGGGTAAGGTCGGGCAATTTGCCCCCTCCGTCCGAAACGATGAGGCCCGCGTAAGCGGGGTGGGATGGAGTAGGACGGGGCCGATTTAAAACCATTTTCTATCCTCGTATCTAAGCTTCGGTTTGATTATGTCGTAGAAGTCGGTTAAACCTCTTTCATAGCGTCGAAAAATAGCTCCTGCTACAAAATCCGCTATTTGCAATCCGGGATTTTGCTGTGAGTCCTCATGAGTAATATCTACTCTCTTTAGGATTTTGCAGTTGTTGTAAAGTCTTGTCTTGAAATAGTGGTCAAAATCAGCCCTCTGTTCCCTGCTCATTATGAATTTGTCCACTACGATTTTGAAGGCTTTTTCTTGGGCGTAGTATTCCAGAGAATTAGCCAAAAAGCCAGTTAAGTAGTTATGCAATTTATCTTTTTTGTCCCTAAGGTAATCGTAAACTTTTCTTTTCTCAAGAATGATTGCGGAAAATAACATGTCGCTTTCTACCGCTTTATTGAGCAGTTTCTTCCTCAATTCATCGCTTGATCTTGAAAACTTAAACTCAGAAATATCTTTTTTCTTTTTGTGTAAACTCTTCCTAACGCTTTTAATAACGCCTCTTGGAATTCTCAAGTCTTTAACTTCCACGGTTGCGATAACATAAAATTTGCTCGACTTTTCTGTAAAACCAAGATCTCCGCTTTCGTCTATGAAGACATAAATCATTGGTCTTTAAAATGAAAATGACGATTTAAATATTACGTTATAATTTCGAGTAGAGCCTTTCCAATTTTTCTCTTTACGATACAGCTTACTCATTTTTGACAGAACTTTGAAAAGGTAAAATGGAAAAACTATGCTTGGCACTTCTTTAGCACAGTGTTGATAAAGAAACTCGGAATCGAATCCTTCAGGTCTCCTTCAACTTAATCCGAACTTTTCCAGTAAGAAGCAAATCCATCAGTCCTTGCTTGATTCTTTCTAATTTTACCTTTTCGTTTCTTTCAAGTTCGAGTTTTTTATCGACTGTGGAAAGAATTTCAGCGATTTTTTGTTGTTCACTTGAAGGTGGTAATGGTATTCTAAGTCTCTCAACAGAATTTTTAGGAACTCTTTGCCTACCAGTTGTCCCTCTCATAGAAAATTCAAGAATTTTTCGGAACTTACTAAGTTTCAGAATATAAAATAAAAATAGTTTATCAATTCCTCGACAAACAATCGGAAATACTTCTGTTGTTGCAAGTGCAAAACCATTTGGCACGTTCAACGGAACTATGCCTTGTTTCCCATTCTCAAAACAAGGGGTTATCTTTGAAAGCAATAGATCGCCAGCTTCACAATAGGTATAACTTTTTACATCTTTTACATCTCGTATTTCGTATTTCACGAAAATCTCGACATCAGGAATAAGTTCCATTGGTATGAAAGCAACTTTATCAAGCTCGCTTAGTTTTTTTATACCTCTAATTTGAGCAACGTCACTTAGTTTTACAACTTCCCAATCCTTCGGTATCCTCCCAATCTCAGTATCCTTAAACTCCTTGTGCCCTATCCCTTTCGTCAAAAGCTCTTGCATCAAGCCCCTCTTCAAGCGTTCAGTCTTAGCTATGACCTCGTTTGTTTTCTGAATGGCTTCATCAACAGTTGAAAGAATTTCAGCGATTTTTTGTTGTTCTGGAAGGGGTGGAAGAGGTATAAGGGTATTTTTGACTATTTTGATATCTAAATGCTTTAGAGTAATGGTTTTTGCTTGCCTTTTAAACTGGAAGGAATATATTTGGAGAGCATAATAGAGGTATTCTTCATCAACATTTTTCTTATTTAATCTTATAGCTGCTATATTTTGACTAATTGAAACAGGAATTTTATTTATAACAATTTTTCCAATAGTCCCGTACATCGATAAGAGAATAGAATTTTCTGGAATAAGAAGCAAGTTGGAACTTCTCAGCCCCAACTCAGTTATTTTTTCAGAAGTATCATACAAATAGTGATCGACTTTAGTCATATCTTTTTGCGTTACAAATGGTATTTCCCCGTTCCAATATTCTTCTATTTTTTTTAACGGGGTGCTACCCGACTTAACGAGGGTGGAAACTTTCTCATCTCCGAGCTTCACAACTT
The DNA here is from genome assembly GCA_038734275.1 of Archaeoglobaceae archaeon. NCBI lineage: Archaea > Methanobacteriati > Methanobacteriota > Archaeoglobi > Archaeoglobales > Archaeoglobaceae > Archaeoglobaceae archaeon. Next base: position 274,512 of record JAVYOO010000001.1, on the reverse strand, counting down.
CCCAATCCTTCGGTATCCTCCCAATCTCAGTATCTTTAAATTCCGTCTCCTTGTAGAACTCTATTTTCATTTAATCGCCTCCTTTATCTGCTGAATGTATCCCTCCAGCTTCGTCATTATTTCAGCTCTCTCCATTTCAAGTGCTTTTAGCTCTTCAAACTCTTTGAATACGTCTATCTCTTCGCTTTTCTCTAATGGGAAAACGTAAAGCGTAACGTTAAGATTGAAATCGTTCTTGGCAATCTCCTCCAAGCTTACGACTTTAGAAAATCCTTCGACATCTTTGAATTCTTTAATTGCATCATATATTTTTTTAATATTCTCAGAAGTCAGAATGTTCAATGCCTTTTCTTCGGGATGCTTTTCGAATTCGTTGCTCGCATTAATAAATATAACTTTACCCTTTTTATATTCGGGTTTATTTTTGTTGAAAATAATAATACAACCTTGTCTTTCTTGCTTATCTTTGAACAACTTTGGCGGAAATAGAACAACAGCTTCGAGCAAATCCTTTTTCACGATCTCTTCTCTGATCTTTTTTTCTCTTCCTCCTCTGAAAAGAGCTCCGTTATCCAAAATTATCCCGACTTTCTTTTTTGCAAAGAAAAGCATCAGCTGAATCCAAGCCCAGTCCATCGAACTACTCGGCGGAAAACCGTCTCTTGCAAAGGTGGTGTAGATCCTCTTCACTTTCGGATCTTTTAAGGCTTCTACGTTGTAATCCTGATTCCATGGCGGATTTGCCAATACGTAGTCGCATTCTCCGAATCTGGGATTTGAAAGACTGTCACCAATGAAGATCTCGTAATCCTTGATTCCGTGCAAAACTAAGTTTAATTTTGCAAATAATGCTGGTTCGGGGTCGATATCTTGACCAAATAAAAGAATTTGTGGAGTTTCTTTTTGCGATAAAAATTTCCAAGCCTCAACGAGTATAGTTCCAGAACCAACAGCAGGATCAAGAACTTTTACTCCGTTTTCTATTTCAACTAATGTTACCAGCAACTTAGCCAGTTCTCTTGGTGTGTAGTTTTTTCCTTTTTTAGATTTTTCTGGTTCATATTTTCTCAGAATGTAGGTATAACCAAGTCCGATTATATCAGAACCTGCATTTGAAAAGTTTAAGGAATTAAACACTTTCAAGATTTCGTTTATGTTTTTTAAGTTCTCATTTGTGTTCAAGAATTGCAACTTAAGAGTATCAATAAAACTTTCAAGTTCATTGAATCGCTCGTTGAGTCTAGATAATCTTTTAATAGAATTGGCGAGTTCCATCATCGTCTCTTTCTTTTTCATCACCTCATGCCAAGTCAATAGCTTCTGCTCTTCTTCATCAAATAGAACGTAGAAATCTTGATTTGCAAGCAAATAGGCTTTAGTTTGCGTATATCCTTCCTTTTTGTAATCTTCAACCGCTTTTAGCCACTTGTCGCTTAAAGCCTTGTAAAATAAGAACAGTAATAAAATTTTGTAACTTATAGCTCCTTGAATGAATTCAAAAGTCTTATCAAGAGATTCTAAGAGTTCCTTTTCACTTAAAGTTTCTCCCAAAGACATCAAAATATCTCGCATTTACAAATTTATATCATTTTCGAGTAATCATGAGTTCCACTTTTCATTTATATGCCTTCAAGATTTCTTCAACAAAGTTTATAGTCTTGTTTAAAACTACTTCCCTCTCAGCCATTAATTTTTTGAGCTCCTCTATCTCTTTACTCAGATCTATTTCCTCAGATTGCTCAATTATGAAAACGTAAAGCGTAACGTTAAGATTGAAATCGTTCTTGGCAATCTCCTCCAAGCTTACGACTTTAGAAAATCCTTCGACATCTTTGAATTCTCTGTAAGCGTTTACGATCCTCTCAATGTTCTTTTCTCCGAGTTGGTTGAGCCTTTTGATTTCAGAATGCTTTTCGAATTCGTTGCTTGCGTTTATGAAAATCACTTTTCCCCTTCTTTCCTCGACTTTTCTCTTGTTGAAGACCATTATGCATCCCGGTGCACCTGTGTTGTAGAACAGCTTTTCAGGAAGTAAAATCACAGCTTCGAGCAAATCCTTTTTCACGATCTCTTCTCTGATCTTTTTTTCTCTTCCTCCTCTGAAAAGAGCTCCGTTATCCAAAATTATCCCGACTTTCTTTTTTGCAAAGAAAAGCATTAGCTGAATCCAAGCCCAGTCCATCGAACTACTCGGCGGAAAACCGTCTCTTGCAAAGGTGGTGTAGATCCTCTTCACTTTCGGATCTCTTAAGGCTTCTACGTTGTAATCCTGATTCCATGGCGGATTTGCCAATACGTAGTCGCATTCTCCGAATCTGGGATTTGAAAGACTGTCACCAATGAAGATCTCGTAGTCTTTGATTCCGTGCAGAATTAAATTCATCTTTGCAATTATCCCCATAAGATCATTCCTTTCCTGTCCGAAAAGCTTTAAATCTGGCTTTTCTTTTTTTGCAACATAGTTCCAAGACTCTATCAGCATGCTTGCAGAACCAAGAGCAGGATCAAGGATTTTTGATCCATTTTCGATGTCGAGCAATCTTACAAGCAGTTTAACAACTTCCTGAGGAGTATAGTTTTCACCTTCCTTAGCTTTCTCAGGTGCAAAGTAGTTCAGGATCCACATGTAGGCATCGCCAAGCACATCATAGGAAATCTCTGAGAAGTTGAATGTGTTGAAGATCTCTGAAATCTTTTGAATGTTGTGAACGTTTTCAGAATTTACAAAACTCTTAAGTCCAAGAACTTCGATGAGCTTTTGCAGATCAGAAAGAGTTGGATTTAGCTTTGATATTCTGATCAAAGCATTTACCAAGTCTATTATCGTTTCCCTCTTTTTCATCACTTCATGCCAAGTCAATAGCTTCTGCTCTTCTTCATCGAATAGAATGTAGTGGGTCTCGTTTGCAAGCAAATAGGCTTTAGTTTGAGTATATCCTTCCTTTTTGTAATCTTCAACCGCTTTTAGCCACTTGTCGCTTAAAACCTTGTAAAATAGGAAGAGAAGAAGAACTTTGTAATCAACCCCACCCCTTATGTAATCCGCACCCGCCTTTAAAGCTCTTATGAGTTCATCTCTTGTAGGAGAACTTCCTAAATTCCATATCATTAACCTAACTCCAAGTTTTCAAATTTTAAGATTTGTGGTCTTTTTTCCTTTGGAGATTTTCTCAGCTACTTCTAATCAAATTTCTAACCTCTTTCTTCGAAATTTTTGTGCCAAATTCTTCAATCTTATCACTAATCTCTTCTATACTATCCCCAGCTTCATACCTTTCTCTGGCATAGATTTTTACGTCAGTAAGATTCATTTTTTGTTCAAATTCTGGAGCTTCTTGATATGGAAGGATTCCAATTCTCGTTAAATCCTCCAATTTAACGTAATTTCTCAAATAATCGTAAATCCTCTTGTAGTCTACTTTGTAAATTATGTTTTTATTCTGAAGAACTTTTTCGAGCTTAAGAAAACCTGAATCTACTAAATATGAAGTATATTTCCTCTTGGTTCTGACATCTATTCCGAAAAGTTTCTCGATCAGACTTTCCAAGTCAAAGTGGGTAACTTCATAGGTAAATTTTTTGACTAACTCTATCAAAAGTTGAATATGTTTTTTGCTTGGATTTTTAACCACCTTTTTTATGTGTTCGTTTTCTTGCGTTTGTGTTTTTTCGACTGAATCAAGATAATGTTTAATGGCGTTGCTTAATTCATATCCTAAAAAACCCTTAAGCTGTCCATATTTTGCTACAACGTATTTTCTAAGCTTTATTATTTCTTCCTTTCTAATATAAAGACTGACTTTGGTAAATTCGTCCTTTTTATCATCCATAGTTCATCCCTTTTTTAGAAATTTTCAAAATAAAACAAACTTGGTTTTTTAATACAATTAGTTACTTCTTCATATCTTGAAAAACTTACAGACTTCAAGACATTTGCAAAAACTAATAAATTATAAAAACTAAGAAATTGTTGTTGTATTGAATTCTGCATAGAAATAAAAATCTCTAAAGCTTCTTTCAATACTTGCCCCTTATCCATCCCAGAATTGCACATACACATAAATTTTGACAGCATCGATTTCATGACTCCTTCGAAAGTTTCAAGTCGTCTACCCTTGTTTAAGCATTCTTCAATTATGGGTTTCATAATTTACTTAAGTCCATAAGATACTTAAATTTTTCTATTTTTGGTATTGAACCTAAAACTTAATATAGCTATTAGTATACTTAGGTTTATGAGTAAACCCAATGTAACTCAGAAAATTATACTGGCATACCTTGCAAGCAAGTTAGGGAATAAAGCAAGATTCCTTGAAATGAATGAAAAGCTGAAAATATCCAAGGCTACTCTTTCAAGGAACCTAAAAGACTTAGTAAATTCGGGTATCCTCGAAAGAAAAGTTGAATCAGAAAGTAAAGAATATCCTCCTCCTGTATATTATAGCATAACCGAGAAGGGATTAGAAATGTTGAAGGAAATTCTACAAAAAAGCGAATTGGAAGTAGAATATAACGATCAGAAGAACGAAATAGTCATCGAAACTTCTGAGGATTTATATGCGATAATAAAAGCTATTTCGGCTTCACAAGATCAACTGCCTGAAGATTTTCTTCGAACGTTATTACATACTGCGGTAAAATATCTTAATTACACAGGGAAAAAAGAATTATCTGAAAAAGAGATGCTTTTAATAAACTTATTTTATAAGCATGGATTTGGAGAATTGATAAGAGACAGTCTCAAAATAGAGGAAATGAGGAAATCTTTAGAGAACTTGCAGAAAATGACACAAGATTCCGAGATACTTGAGGAACTTATTAAAACAAAGGAAGAAATAGAAAAAATGAGGCAAAAGTTAGAAGAATTAATTAGATCAACATTCGAGAAAATTAAGAAATTTGCCGACGAAGAGATTTAGTTTTATAACTAATAAATTTCAAATTTTGAACTTTTCAATTCGTATTCAAATAAATTTGTAACTTAAACTTTTACAAAATGACATAATAGGCAAAGTTGATTTGTTTTAGGCTTCTGTGGTTTCTTTCTATGACTTTTTTAACCCATTCTGTTTTTACATTTCATATCTCTTCCACTTTTTCTTCTGAGATTTTCCCCTGAATTCATTATTTTCCCCTATGTTTTCCAGTTCTTCTTCTTGTTCTGGTGTATTTTCCCCTTATTTCCCTAAATTTTCTACTTGAATTTCTTCTTTTTCTCTTTTTCTCCTATGTTGCCCAGTTTTTCCACTTGAAATTATATACTCCTTACATCTTCTTCTTTTCCTCCTAACTTCCACAAAAAAGCAAAAATGTAAATTTGGAATTTCAAGAATCAATATCTGAACTTCCTTTCTAACTTTCTCCTTAAAGAGATCACGAGAACTGCAACTGTAATCGCTGAAACAACTTGTCCAAGCAAAGTTAAGAAAGGCAAAGACAAATTCTCTTGCTGACGTCTTTAACTGCAAAAAGTGAAAATAAGAACAAAGAATATCAAAAAATCAGTCTTTTAAAGCTATTATCCATTTTTTAAAGTTCTTGCTGTGGATTCTTTTCAGCACAATTTCCTTGAAGAAGAAATTTCCAGTCATAGAGCACGGATTCATTTCTCTTTATAGTTGCCTTTTTCAGTAATCTGAATCAGATAATTGATTACCTTGTCATAGCTTTTCATTCTAATTTCTATTTTTTAACGAATCTAACTTTATCAGAGTTGAACTTTTAACCGAAACTTTCCACCAGCCTTTTAGCATATATTCATGGACTCGTGGAATATTATAAAAGATTGGGTTTTACAACTTGGAAAGTTCCCTAAAAGTATCGTCATATTCTTTAACTACTTCTTTGAAGATTGCCTCATATTCAGGTCTAAGCTTTGGTTTTCTTTCACTTCTTCGATTTACTTTTCTTTTCATACTTTTTACTATGTTTTTTCAGCCATATAATTATTTCGTCAATAGACTTGCCCTTATCCGCAAGTTCGATTAGGAATCTTATAGCCTCTTCTCTTTACCCATGAAACAGCGAAATCGAGGACACCATAATTCAAAATGCCTTTTTCTCCACCGTATTTCTTGATTAATTTGTTGTGAATAGCTATTACTTCCTCAACCGTTATAATTTTCTTTGCTTCTCTTTTAGCCATAGCTTCGTCCTCCTAACGATTTCAAAGACTTAGTTGCCATAAATTCGTATTTCATGCTTTTTAACTTGGATTCAATTCCTTGAAATTCGGAATCATTTGCGAAATTTTAAACCAGTCATGGTATCAGGATTTTAAAAAATTAAGTAGATTAAGTCAAAATAGCAATTATCCGAGATTCTTTTGGGATTATTTTAAACCATTACAGATGTTCTGTCCTATCTCTTTATAAACAAAGAAAACAACAAAAAATCATGGAACGTTCAAAAACGTCTGTGGACGTCCACAAGAAGAAGGAAGAAAGGAGCACGGAGAAGGCTCAGACAAGGGATTGGAAAAATATAAACAGAACGAAAAAAAGAATGACTATTTGGTTCAGCTATGAAGTCCACGACTGGCTAAAACAAAACGTCTCCAATGCCTCAGCCTTCATCGATCAGCTCGTTAAAAGCTTCAGAGATCAAGTCGAGCCTGCCTTCATTCTCGTTTCTCGAATAGAACCAGAAACAAAAATGCGCCGACCGGGATTTGAACCCGGGGCAGGGGCTCGGCAAGCCCCTGTGTTAGACCAGGCTACACCATCGGCGCTCCTAATTTGTTGGAATTAGATAGTTTAATAAGGTTTTCGAAAAAATAAAAAAGAGTTTAACCCCAGATAACCTTTCCTTCCCAATCAGTATAGGCGTATTCCTGCCCCCAGAATTTTGGTGTAATGCCAGGAGTAGCTGTTATAACTCCTCCCTCGCAGATCATCGCATTTCCGGGAGTATTAAATGCCCCAATGGTGCCATATGGGTAAATGCGCATGAATGCAGAGTAAATAAACTTTGGAAATCCCTTGTAACCATCAGCAGGGAAAGTTTCCTTCTCCAAAGCGTCTATTATTTTCTGAGGATCTGTGCTTCCCGCTTTTTCCATGGCCTTGGCCAAAACAAACATGGCTTGATAGCTCAAAACGTGTTCCCATGTAACTGGTGTATCACCAAGCCTTTTTGAAAGGCGCTTGCAAGCTTCTGCATATCCGGGAGTGTTTGGATCAACACTCGCTATTGGTGTCAACGGTAGACTGCATGGAGACGTGGTTGCCACAACATTATCGAGAAGACTCATGTTACCTTTCACAACCGTTTCATTTGTGAAATCGTATACTATATCGAGATAATACATTAATTCCTCAATCTTGGCCTGTTCTGCAATGATGAACCCACCAGTATAGCCCATGCCTCTTGCAATTTTGATCACACTTGCAAGTGGCTTTGATGGTCCAACAAGGAGAATAACATCTGGTTTCTTGGCTAAAACTTTGGCAACAATTTGAGTATAATCTGTTGGCATGTAATAATTTACTGGCTCCTCAGCCACAATTTCCCCTCCTTTGAGCGTCCAGTATTCCTTAAAAGCTTTTCCCCAAGTTACTGCATATTCGTGGGTTCCATTTAACATTGCCGCCTTCTTCATACCCTTAAACAAGAAGTAGTCGGAGAAGAACGGAACATAGATCAATTCAAAGTTCGGGGGATACATTATCACCATCTTGTTTCCAGTCTTGATGACGCTTGGGTCAGAAGTGTAGGCACCAACTATAAAGCCGAGCTTCTCGTTTATCTTCTCAATCTCAAGAATACCGCCAGCATGTGGACAGAACACTATTGGGGTATTTTTCTCTTTGAACAATTTTTGCGCATTTTGGGCAGAGATAGAGGGCATATACATGTCGTCTAAGCCTATAACTTTCAGCTTGTAGACTTTATCTCCTACAATGATTCCACCCGCCTCATTTATATCTTCGGCTGCGAAGCTCAGTCCGGCAAGAACGCTCTCACCATAGGGGGCTGCAACTCCGCTCAATGGTCCCGTATATCCGATGTTTATTATGCCTCCAAATTCTACGGGCTTGGTTTCAGGAGTAGTAGTCGGTGGCGGAGTGGTGGTAACTTCTGGAGTTTTCACTTCTGCTGGAGTTGTGGTAGGAGTGGTGACCACTGGAGTTGTAATCTCGGGCTTTTCTTCAGGCGCTGTGGGCTGAAGACATCCCAAGAGTCCAGCTGAAATCGACAATATCAGCAACACCCATACCCAAGTCTTCATAATCTCACCTTTCTCTGCATGAACCGATCCCTTTATAAGTTTTATGTTTGTTGATGATAATACTTTTCAGTTAGATTTCATTTATCATTTGAGGCAATAAAATCTAACTTCTTTTTCTCCAGAACTCTCACATTTTCTATGGATGTCAGAGGATAATTGCCGGTCTCATCTTTTTCGAGCGATTTAACCATGTCCCAGATTGTCAAAAGAGCTGCAGTTACACCAGTAAGAGCTTCCATTTCGACCCCTGTTTTTCCAATGGATTTTACAACACACCGAACCCTTATACCGGTTTCTTCGATATTAAAATCGAACGAAATGGAAGTTAGAGGAATTGGATGACACATAGGAATGATTTCAGGCGTTTTTTTTACAGCTAAAACTCCTGCAATATTGGCAGTGGCTATCACATTCCCCTTGGTAACTTTGTTGGTAACAATCGCCTCAATTGTTTCTTTTTTCAGCCTGATAAATCCCTCCGCAATTGCAATTCTTAAAACATCATTTTTCTCTGAGATATCAACCATTCTAGCCTTGCCATCTTTAATGTGTGTGAACTCCATAGATTGTGTTGTTCGTTAAAAATATATTTTGATTCAACCAATTAAGACTTATGAAGGCGCTCCTGATAGTTGACATGCAGAAGGATTTTTGCTACAAAAGCGGTTCCCTATATATACAGAGTGCAGAGAGCATTTTTGAAGCGACGAAAAAAGTTGTTGAGTATGCAAGGGGCAAGATGCCCATCATATTCACCCAAGACTGGCACAGAGATGATGATGAAGAATTCAAGATCTGGCCAAAACACTGCATAATGAATACTGAGGGTGCTGAAATCATTGAAGAACTTGAACCAAAGCAAAAGGATTACTTTATCAGAAAAAGAAGGTATTCTGCATTTTTTGGCACCGATCTCGATTTGCTTCTAAGAGAACTTAAAGTAGAGAAACTATACATCTGCGGAGTTGCAACGAACATTTGCGTTCTTCATACCGCTGGCGATGCAGCGATTCGCGGCTACAGAGTTTCGATCATAAAGGATTGCACAAAGGCTTTAAGTGATTACGATTATGAATACGCTCTCAAGCATATGAGAAACGTTTTCAACGCCGAAATTATAAGCTCGGAAGATTTTTGCAAGTTGTTCTGATTAAGTAAAATATAAATTCTAAAAATTTCTTTAGAAGTTATGAAAAATGTTATCATCATCGGCTGTGGGAGCTACATGGATTCCACATACGGCTGTCCGGGAGAGTGGAGATGCTTAAAGGCTTCAGCTTTTGGAGAGGGAGAATTCAAAGAGCCTGTAAGAGTGATAGGTTTTGTTCGTTGCGAATGCCCGGGAAGAACACTGATTCCAACGATAAAGATGACCATAAAACTATCGGGAATAAATCCAGAAGAGATTTACCTGAGCAATTGTCTTTACAAGCCAAAGCCTCCATGCCCGTATTTTAATGCTGAACAACTTGCAAAAACAATTGAAGAGACTTTTGGTATAAAGGTGCACTTTGGAACCCATCCATATGTTTAAGTGCTCTCTAAAAAACTTTTATTAAGCAGGGATACATTACTTAATGACTCTAATCCAAGAGGCACGAAAAGGTATTACCCCTGAAATCATATGTAAAGCTGCGAATTATGAGGGTATTGAAGCTGATAAATTGGTCAGATTAATTGCAAAAGGCTATGTTGTGATTCCCAAGAATGTCCTTAGAGATATAGAACCAAGAGCAATAGGAATGCTTGTTTCTACAAAGGTAAACGCTAATGTTGGAACTTCTCAGGAATACGTTAATGTCGAGGAGGAGATCGAAAAAGCAATAGTTGCCCAAAAGTTTGGTGCTGATGCAGTAATGGATCTGTCTACTGGGGGAGACCTGAGAGAGATAAGAAAAAGAATAATGGAAGTCGTTAAAGTTCCTTTTGGAACAGTCCCGATTTATGAGGCTGCAAGAGATTGCAGAAAAATTGTGGATATGAGCGAAGACGATTTTATTAAGGCGGTTGAGCGACAGGCAAAAGAAGGCGTAGATTTCATGACAATTCACGCTGGTGTGAACTGGATAAGCGTTGAAAGGTTCAAAAATTCCAAAAGACTGCTTGGAGTTGTCAGCAGAGGGGGCGCAATAACGATAGGCTGGATGATACATAACGAGAAGGAGAACCCCTACTATGAGAACTTCGACTACCTTCTCGACATCTTGAAAGAATACGATGTAACTATAAGCCTTGGAGACGCTTTTCGCCCAGGATGCATTCACGATGCGGGAGACAGAGCAAAATACACTGAATTCATAATCCTCGGAGAACTCGTAGAGAGATGCAGGGCCAAAGGGGTTCAATGCATGGTCGAAGGCCCGGGGCATGTTCCGTTAGATGGAATCTTTCCTGCTGTAAAGGCTATGAAGAGCGTTACAGATAATGCGCCACTTTACCTGCTCGGACCTCTTGTTACCGATATCTCGGCGGGCTACGATCACATATCCTCAGCAATAGGTGCTGCAATCGCCGGAATGGCGGGGGCGGATTTTATTTGCTATGTTACCCCTTCAGAGCATCTTGGATTGCCGACCGTGGAAGACGTTAAAGAGGGCGTAATTGCTGCAAAGATCGCCGCACATGCAGTTGATTTGATAAAAGAAGGACAGAAGGAGAGGGCAAGATTAAAAGATTACGAAATGTCCTTGGCAAGGAAAAAATTTGATTGGGAAAAGCAGTTTAGCCTTTCTCCAGACCCGGAGAAAGCAAAAAAAATTTGGGAACGAAGAAAAGCGAAAGGAGACTACTGTAGCATGTGCGGGGATTTATGTGCAATAAAGCTTGTTGAAAAATATGCTCAAAAAGAATAAAATAAAATTTTTAGTGCGGGGTAACAGTGTAGCCTTTTTGTGCTTGTAAATCATCAAGCCAATGCCCGATGAACGGGAACATGTGTGTTGGTGCATTCAAGCCAAAAGGCAGATCGACATGCCCTGTGTTTGGAACTATGTAGTATCTATCGAGCGGATGTGGTGTCTTTGCCTGCATTAAATCCTTAATGATCTGATCCGCTTTTACAAGTCCGTCAAGCTCTGAAAGAACAGTGACGAATGGAACTTTGACCTTCTTCATGTTGTGGATATAATAGTAATACCCATCCATGCCCGGAGACGGATTTGGTGGCTCGATCAGATGGCTCTTTCCACCGTTTTCGAAGTATTCTCTTGCAGTATACTTTAGTCCAAAATCTGCGTATTGTGCAAAAGTTGGCGTATATGCGCTGTCGAAGATGTATCTTAACAGGAAGTCTTGCAAATAGGGGTTCAGGTTTTTCGGATTCGTAAAAGTGAGTGCAGTTATTATTTCTGAATAACTTCCATAAATGCTGTTCACTTTATAAAGCACCCTAAATAGAATTTCCTCAGTAAGCAAAGTAACGCGCCACAGAGGTTCGATTTGGGCCATCGTTTCCAGAAAGCTTCTTATATCTATGTATAGGGGAGTATCGAGCAGGGTCCACGTGAAAAGATTATCGATTATCTTTGGTAAAGGTGGGATCATCGCGGGATCAATAGCTATAACCCCTATGACCGTTTCTTCGTTCTTTAAATCTCCATTTCGATACTTGGCCAACACTTCATCGCTCACAACCTTTTTGCACCAGATCTGCCCAACCATGCATGCGGGAGTATTAACAAATTTTGTTCCCTGGAGATATACATAAGAAACAAGTCCTCCTGTGCTGTGCCCTCCAATGATTGGATTCTTGCCCGTGACTTCGTATACCTTAGTGATTGCTGCCTTGACATCGTAAATGGCCCAAACATCTAAGCTCGTGTATTTAGAACCGATTTCACTCTTCAAGTCTCCACATCCGGTTCCGCGATAATTAACAAGCCAAACATCGTAGCCTTTTTTCCATAGATAGTAGGCCAGACTGTAGTATAGCATCGGATCTTTCTGTATTCTCGGATCATCCTTTGCCCAGTCTGCTAAGTTAGCTGGGGGTTTGAATCTATAAACCCCTTTTAAGTTTTCAGGAGTATGCAATAGAAATTCAGCCATGTTTTCCACCAGCCCAGAGAATAAAATAATGGGCTGGGAACCGTAGTTTGGTCTTTCGCCAGGAGGAGCATACCTGAGTAATTTTATCTTAACGTTATCTTCTGTTTTTGCAACATGTATTTCTCCCAATTTCTCAAAAGGGCAGCTTGCTGAGGCAATTCCGATAACAGTCAACAATAAAACGATCTTAATCTCAAATTGCATCATGAAATATGAAGGTAATTTAGATTATTTAAAATTTTTCATTTTTATTTATATAGCAATTATCACCACCATGATAATGCAAAGCTTACAGCAAGTGTGAAATACTCTGCGTAAATCAAGGTGGCATGGGTAGCACAATCGTAGAAAAGATATTCTCAAAGGCTTGCGGAAAAAAGGTAAAAGCTGGAGACTTTGTATTTGCAAACATAGATCTTGCGATGATACACGACATTACCGCGCCTCTCGCTATAAAGGCATTCAAAGAAATAGCGGGTGAAAAAGCAAAAGTCTGGGATTCAAAAAAAGTCATAATGGCATTTGACCATCAGGCTCCAGCAGACAGCGTAAAGTCAGCAGAGAATCAAAAACTGCTAAGAATTTTTGCTCAAGAACAGGGGATTCTGAACTACGATGTCTGCCATGGAATTGCACATCAGATCATGGTAGAGAACCACGTCCTGCCCGGGATGCTTGTTGTTGGCGCGGATAGCCATACATGCATGTATGGAGCGCTTGGAGCCTTTGCAACTGGTATAGGCTCAACAGACATGGGCTGTGTTCTTGCGACTGGCAAGCTCTGGTTTAAGGTTCCCGAAAGCATCAGGTTCAACATCCATGGAAAGCTTGAAAAGCATGTTTACGGGAAAGATATTGTTCTCAGGATCATTGGAAATGTTGGAGCTGAAGGAGCCAATTACAAAGCCTGCATCTTCAGCGGAGAAGTAGTTAAGAAACTTCCAATGGCTGATAGGCTCACGATGTGTAACATGGCGATAGAGATGGGCGGAAAAGCCGGCATAGTTGAGCCTGACGAAATAACGCTTCGATACCTCAAGGAAATGGGGCGGGAATTCGATGGAGAACTGCTGACGAGCGATGAAGATGCAAAATTCGAAGAAGTCGAACTTAACGTTTCTGGGATGGAGCCACAGGTTGCGGTTCCGCACAGAGTTGACAATGTTGTTGGCATATCCGAAGTAAAGGGCGTAAAGGTTGATCAGGTATTCATTGGCTCATGCACCAACGGAAGATACGAAGATCTGAAAATTGCTGCAGAGATTCTCAAAGGTGAAAAGGTTGCAAAAGGAGTTAGACTACTTGTTATTCCAGCGAGCAGAAGAGAATACACGAGAGCCTTAAAAGATGGGCTCATAGAGATCTTTGTAGACGCTGGGGCGATTGTTGAATTCCCATCGTGCGGACCATGTATGGGTGGAAGCTTTGGTTTGATTGCGAGTGGAGAAGTGAGCGTTTCGACTTCTAACAGAAACTTCATAGGCAGACAGGGAAGTCCAGAAGGAAAAATATACCTTGTTAATCCTGCTGTTGCCGCTGCAAGTGCAATATACGGTGTTTTAACAGATCCAAGAGAAATATAAAATTTTTATTTTAAAACTCCACCTTCATCTGCACTCGCTGCATTCCTTGAGTATCTGTAAAGGCACCCCTTCTTTACCTTTGGCTCAAAATCTGGAATTTTTCTAAGCCTTTTATCGATTTCTTTCTCTTCAAGTGCCACGCTAAGTCTTCTTGATGGAATATCGATCTCGATCTCATCTCCATCTCTTAGCACTGCAATTGGACCCTTTTCCGCAGCTTCAGGAGAAACATGCCCAATGCAAGGCCCTTTTGTTGCACCACTGAATCTGCCATCGGTAACAAGAGCCACAGTCTCTCCAAGTCCAGAAAGCATTAATACTGTTGTCGCAGTGAGCATTTCTCTCATTCCCGGCCCTCCTTTCGGACCCTCGTATCTTATTACGATCACTTCCCCATCATTTATTTCTCTGCCGAGTATTGCAGCCACAGCATCTTCTTCGCTGTCGAAAACCCTTGCTTTTCCCCTGAATTTCATCATCTTATCACTTATCGCAGAAGTCTTAACAACCGCCCCTTTTGGGGCAATATTTCCGTAAAGAATCGCTATTCCGCCCTCTCTATGAATTGGGTTGTTAAGGGGCCTTATGACTTCCTCGTCATGTATTTGAGCATTTTCTATGATTTCGCCGATTCTTTTACCAGTAACGGTCAGACAATCTTTATTTATAAAGCCTTCAATTCTCTTGAGTAAAGCTGGAACCCCTCCTGCGTTGTGAAAATCGAAGATAGTGTATTCTCCGCTAGGCGCTATTCCGCAGAGATGTGGGACCTTTCTGCTTATCTTATCAAAGTTTTCGAGAGAAATCTTTATTCCGAGTTCTCTTGCAATTGCTGGAAGGTGCAGGACTGTGTTTGTTGATCCGCCAAGAGCCATGTCCACCGCTATTGCATTCTCAAATGCCTTTTCAGTCAAGATATCTGATGGCTTTATATCCTTTCTAAAAGCATCCATCACAACCCTTCCCGCCTCAAGAGCGAGCCTGAGCTTTGCAGAGTAAACCGCTGGAGTTGTTGCCATCATCGGCAAAGTTAGTCCGAGGGCTTCAGTAAGGCACTGCATCGTGTTGGCTGTAAACATTCCCGCACAAGCTCCAGCGGTTGTGCAAATGTTCTCTTCGATGTATTTTGAGTATTCAGCATCTATTTCGCCCCTTTGCATCATTTCAAAGACTTCCGCAACGTCTATGGCAGTCATTTTTCTGCCCTTGAAAATTCCGTAAGTCGGCAAGAAAGGAAGCATAGATCCGCCAAGAACGAACACAGTTGGAATATCAAGCCTTGCAGAAGCCATTAGCATTCCCGGGACTATTTTATCGCAAGTTGCAATGCAAACCATCGCATCAAAGCCGTGAGCTTCAATCATTAGCTCTATGGAGTCGGCTATAACTTCCCTGCTGGGAAGCGAAGCCCTCATGCCTTTGTGCCCCATCGCAATTCCATCGCATATTGCAATCGTGTTAAATTCAAGCGGAACTCCACCACGTTCTCTTATTCCCATTTTAACGAATTGGGCGATTTTATCCAGATGAACGTGTCCAGGAACTACTTCATTCCATGAATTAACAACTGCAACAACAGGCTTTCCAAAATCCTCCTCCGTAAAGCCCAGACATCTCGCCAGAGCCCTGTGACCAACTCTAAGCGGACCTCCAAAAACAACTTCGCTTCGCATAAATCCTCTCGATTTTAGATTAATTAAATTTAAGACTGGGACTTTTCGAATTTGAAGGCAACCTTTATCGCTCCCGACTTTTTCTTGTTTATTGCAGTCCATAAAGCTTTTTTGTAGTCTTTGAGGCTAAAAGTGTGCGTAAGAAGTTCTGAGAAGTCTTTATTTTTTAGCATTTCAATTGCTATGTCAAAAGTTCTCTTTCTTTCTCCATCAATCTCCTCATAACCACATCCAAAGGTTCCAATAACTTCAAGCTCCTTCGAAAAAATTGGTGCAAGATCAAGACAAACGTTTGAAACAGTCCCAGCAATAACAACCTTTCCAAGAGGTTTTGCGATCCTTAAGGCAGTATCGACAGCCTCAGCTGTGCCTACGCATTCAAAAACTACATCCACGCCTCCACCAACGAATAACTTCTTGCCCCGAGGTGGCCTGTAAACTCTACCACCAATTCGATTTGCAATCTCATCCACAGGATCGCCAACTATAACTTCATCTGCTCCAAAGCGTTTTGCAATATCAACAAGCTTTGAATTCTTCTCTATTCCCAATATCTCTCCAGAGAAGCCAAGATGTCTTAGAGCGCTTATTGTCATGAGCCCAATAATTCCACAGCCGACTACAGCGACTTTCTGATCTTCTTCAGGAAAGGCTCTTAAAGCAGAGTGAATGCCAACCGCCAATGGCTCAGCAAAAACTGCATTTTCATCGCTTATGCTTTTGGGCACTTTAACAAGCTGAGATTCATGAGCAACCAGATATTCTGCCCATCCTCCTGCAGTGTCTCTGCATATTCCTGTAAAGATCCCGGGGGATATGATGCCTCTATCGGTGTTTTGGCACACAGCCAAATGCCCTTTTTTGCAGGATTCGCACAATTCAAGCTTTCTTACTTTGCAAGAAAGAGCGGGGTCTATTACAACTCTATCTCCCGGCTGAAAATCTCTCACTTCTTTCCCAACTTCCTCAACGATTCCAACAACCTCGTGCCCAGGAATCAGCGGAAATGATGTTAGAGGAAATAAATAAAAACTCTCTGAGAGAGTGATCAATCTAATGTCGGATCCACAGATCCCGCATAGCCTTGTTTTAACTTTTAACCAGTTTTCTGCGGGAAGCCTTGGTTCTGGATAATCTTCGTGGTATTTGACTATTGAAAGTGGTCCATAGTAAGCACTCTTCGAGAATTTTGCAAGCATCAATGTTAGCCCTGCTTTGAGTAAACTGAGCTCAAGAACGACCGCCTGCATATCGCTGGAGATTACAGCCTTCAAGCCATACTATGCCAAGGGTTATAAGATCAGGTGGACTTAGATTTATCTCCTGAGAAACTTTTACATCAAGTAAGGCTGGTTTTTCCGTGCTCTCCGCCTTATCAAGCGAATAGGCAATATCTTCAGGTTCTTCAACCCTTATCCCAAGCCAGCCCATCGCTTCCGCAACTTTGTCGTATCTAACATCGCCAAAGTCCACGCCAATGTATCTTTCACTGCAAAGTGCCTTCTGTGCTCCCTTGATCATCCCCCATGCACAGTCGTTCATAACAACGGCGGTTATCTTCACGTTCTCTCTGCTTGCGGTCTCCAGTTCATGCATTGTGCACCCAAAAGCTCCATCGCCTGTTAAAAGGTAAACAGGCTTATCTGGATTTGCAAGCTTTGCTCCTATGGCATATGGAAGCCCTGTGCCAAGATGCCCGGAATCAGCTGCCCACAAGAACGTGTTTGGCTCGTATATGCGATTCAGATAGTATGCCCAGACTGCAGTGTTTCCACCGTCGATGCAGGCGATCGCGTTTCTCGGGTAGAAGTCCCTGACTTCTTTTATTACCCTGAGCGGATGAATTGGCTTCTCATTGGATTCCGCCTGCCTTAAAAACTCTGCAAGCCATTCTTCCTGAGCTTTTCTGTATTCTTTTAATTTCTCGTTGGGTTCTTTCCTGTCTCCAAGCTTTTTGATCTCGTCCAAGAGTAACTTTAGGGTTTCTTTTGCATCACCAAGAATCGCAACGTCTACAGGGCGATTCAAAGCTATCATTTCCGCTTCAATGTCTATCTGGATCGTTTTCTGAACATCAGGATCTCCCCATGCGGGTGGTCTTCCCCAGAAATCCGTGTCGCCAAGCTTGCTTCCGACAACAAGCACAACGTCAGCTTCGCTCTGTGCAGAAAGCGCTGCCGGGCTTGAGGGAATCAATGAAAGTGGGTGATCTTCGGGAAAAGCTCCACGGGCGGACATGCTTGTCGTAACGACTGCACCAAGATATTCCGCAAGCTCTCTCAGCTCTTTCCATGCCTTAGCCCTTAAAACTCCACCACCCGCATGTATCAGCGGTCTTTCAGCATTGTAAAGCATTTTTGCAGCTTTTCTCACGAGTTCTAAATCGCCTACGGGATTCTTCATTGCCCTATACCTTTCTGGAGGATAAATTCCCGCATATTCTTCCTCAGCATCATTGAAGATCACATCTGCAGGTAAATCGAGATGCACTGGACCAGGTCTTCCAGATAATGCGACCCTGATCGCTCTCTGCAGTAATTCTGGAATTCTCTGCCAGCTATACACAACTGCACTCCATTTGGTTATAGGCTTTAGCAGATGGAACTGATCCAGTGCCTGCATTGAGCCACGATCAGGGTAGCTTCTCCATGTCTGATTCTGAGCTGTAAGCACAAGCATCGGAATTCCATCTGCAAAAGCCGGATAAACTCCCGGAACAAGATCTGCTCCACCCGGGCCAACGGTGCCCATGCATACACCTATTTCTCCGCTAACTCTTGCATAAGCATCCGCCATGCTCGCAGCTGATTGCTCGTGTCTGCAATTAACGAATTTCATTCCCTCCTTTTCACCAATTCTCTTAATCGCATCCAGAATTGGAATCAGCTGTGCCCCCGGAACGCCGAAGATATATTTGATTTTTTCTTTAAGAAGGCACTTAACGAGCAACTCTCCCCCTGAGATTGCCATCATGCATCACCAAGAAAAATGGCAACTAAAAATTTTATTAATTTTTTTCCGTATCCTTAACTGCAAGTTAATTGAAATTAATTTTAATTACAAAACAAAAAGGGTATAATTATCTTTTCTCTCTTGGCATGCAGATTATCTCCTTTATCTGCATTTCAAAGAAATTGTTCATGTGCGCTGGCTTCAGAATCACAGCAGTATCTGCCCCTCTTACTCTTCCTCCGATTGCAACAACTTCTTCAAGCGGTATGGCTCCGCTATCAGCAGCCATCACTGCGATCTCGACACAAACTTTAAGCCCATGACCAAATAGAGAGCGGAGTGCTTCAGCAATAACTTCAACTCTGCTAATTCCTCCAAACTTTCTGGTTATGCTTCTCTCGATGCCTGAAAGCACATGGGATTGCCTCACAATAGTAACTCCTTTGCTCCTCAGAAAATTCTCGGTTTCGGGATCCATCGTGTTTTTCCCCTCTTCAAGGAATCCAGTGTGATAGGTCACGACAACAAGCTTCATGCCATCGCTTAAATACTTGAGAGCCTTCTTGGCAGTCTCTCCGTAAGAAGATGCCAGAACTACGTGTTTTATTCCCAGCTCGTTAGCCCTTTCGAATGCAAGTCTCAAAGTAGCCTCAGTATTCTCTTCTCCGGGCTTTTCAAAGTAAACAATCTTTTTCTCGATCAAACGAACCACCCCAGAATTAAGATTAGCGATAGTAACATTAATGTTATTGCAAGCACCATGGCAACGATTGCGAGTTTCGCATCGCCAAAGACTATGGGGATTGGACCAATAAGCACAACTCCCCCGTATTTTTTACCTTCACTTTGCTCCAAAAATTCAGCTAATTTTTCATTTTTAGACTCTTCTTGAGCTAAAAATGCTGATATGATCAAAATTATACCCAGAAAAACCAAAAGGAGTCCCATAAGCCAGATCATCCTAACCACCTCAATAAATAAATCGCGAAAATAAATGCAACAGCGATCAGCATCAAAAAAATCGCGATACTGCTTTCTGAAGCCACTACTATCGGAATCGGACCGATCATCACGAGTGCCCCATAGGAAACGTTCGGAAACGCCGATAACGACATCAGCCCCAAACCGATAAGTATCATAGCAAATCCCAGCATCAACCTACCAGCGTCCATGCTAAATGTATGAATCGGTTTATAAGTTTGTTATGGAATGCATCAAAATCTGGATTAAGTTCAAATACTGCGAAAAAATTTAAAGTTTATGGAGTTCGGAACTGTAGGCCCAACTTTTCCACCAATTAGTGAAGCACAAAAAACTGCTAAGAGACTCGAAGATAAAGGATACGATGCCTTATGGTTCGCAGATCACCTTCTTGGCTGGTATCCGCATGAAATTTGGAAGGAAACGATATTCGCAATGCGATATCCGTCATGTCACATGTTCTATGATCCATTCTGTTCGATCTGCTATACTGCCCCAGCAACGAATAAGATAAAGTTCGGTGTGTCGGTTACCGAAGTAATCCGAAGGCATCCCGCGGTAATGCTTCAGCAGGCGGTGACTGCGGATCATGCAACAAATGGGAGATTCATTTTGGGCATTGGAGCTGGAGAAGCTGAAAACATTGTGCCCTTTGGGATGAACTTCGACAACCCAGTAGGAAAGCTTGAAGAAGCTCTTAAACTAATAAAAATAATGCTTTCTGCAGACTATGGAGAGAAAATAAACTTTCAGGGAAAATTTTTCAAATTCGAGGATGCGGTATTTGATCTTAAACCAATTGGAAAGCTTCCGATCTGGCTTGGAGCCCATGGAAACAAGATGCTCAAGCTGACAGCAAAATATGGCGATGGGTGGCTACCATCAACGCTACCGCCCGAGGTGTATGCGGAGAGAATGGAGAAGCTCAATAAATTCGCAAAAGAAGAAAAAAGAGACCCAGATGAGATTAAAAAGGGAATTTTCGTGAGCCTTGTGGTCGATGAGAAAAAAGAAGAAGTAGAAAGGCTCCTCAGAACTCCGATTCTTAAGATACATGCTTTGCTCCTGCCTTCAGAATTCTACGAAGCTCTTGGCTTCAAGCATCCCTTTGGCAAGTTCTATGGGCTCTTAGACTACATACCGACAAAGTATACAAAGGAACAAATAATGGACGCGATTAGCAAAGTTCCAGATGAAGTTTCAAGACTTGCCTTCGTCTGTGGAACGCCAGATGAAATCGTCAAAACCTTTGAGAAATTTGAAAAAATAGGCGTTGAGCACATCGTAATCTGGAACCTCACATACTTTGGAGATGTGACGAAGATAAAAAGCTCTTACGCACTTGTTGACGAAATAATTGAGAAATTCAAATAATTTTTTATGGAGTTCAATTTAAAACCAATAGGCGTAATCCATTCACCCTTCAAAGACAAGAATTCCGCTCCACACCAAGGAAGATTCTCCGAGGATATTTCTGAAATTGAGATATTTCCAGAATTTGAGGAAGGCTTGAGAGATATCGAATCTTGCCCTTACCTTATCGTGCTTTACTGGCTTCACGAAGCAAATAGAAATTCATTGATCGCAATTCCACCAAGTAGCAAACAAGAACACGGAGTTTTTGCCACAAGGTCGCCGAACAGACCCAATCCAATTGGTTTTTCAGTTGTAAAACTTATCGAACGAAAAGGAAGATTTTTGAAGGTAAAATGGCTTGATGCAATCGACAAAACGCCAGTAATAGACATAAAGCCGTATTCTTCAGCATTAGACAGTGTTGAGAACGCAAAAATCGGATGGTTCGAAGCTGAAAAGTGACATCGTCACTTTTCAAGGACGTAGATTCTTCTCGTGAGAGATCCATGAACTCGCTGGTTAATCTTGAACAAGAGTTTTAAAGGTATCTCATTGAGATCAATGTTTGTTACAACTACTGCCCTCGCCCCTGTCTTTAGAACTCTTGCAATCTCATTTAAACTTCTGCTGTAAAGCTCATCTCTGGTTCCGCTTCTCGTTGCCCTGAAGTAGGGATAGTCAGTTACAATGCCATCGAAGGAATCGTCCTTGAAGGGCATCTCTCTCGCATCTCCCTGTAAAACGTCTCCCTGAACTTTAAAGAATTCAAGATTTTTCCTGCAACCCTCAACAATGTCTTCATAGTAGTCCATACCGCAAAAGTCAAGACCCATTAGCCCAGCTTCAATCAAAAATGAACCGGTTCCACACATTGGATCCAAGATTACTCCCTTTCTGAGAGAAACCAAATTAACAATCGCCCTTGAAAGCTTTGGCAGTATTACGACTGGCATGAAAAAAGGTCTCTTATTTGGCATTCTTTCACGAAACTGCTTTTTGTTTTGCTTAAATCTTAGCAAACCGATATGGCATGCCTTTGGTGTGAAATAAACCCTTATCAGGTTATCAGGATTTTTTAAATCGATTTTGTATCCTTTTTTCCATAAAATTGCTCCAAGCTTTTTCTCAAGTTCAGGATCCGATTTCATGCCAATTCCACTCACCCGAACGCAACAAGAACCTTCTAAGTTTATAGCTTCAAACTGATTTCGAAGCTCATTAAAAGAACATGAAGCAACCGATTCGCAGACCTCATGAGTCATTGCGAGACGTTCAAAAAATTTTTCTCCTTTGTAGTCAAGCAAAAGTATGCGTTCGTCAAGTTCGTAGTGCAATATTTTACCAAAGGCTTTTGCAAGGCTCAAAACCTCAGCTTTTGCCAATTCGAGACTCTCTCCAGAAAGTAAGAAGAAATATCTCATTTCTTTTTCCTTCTTTCTCTGATCTCGAGAATTTTATTCGCAATCTCAACCATCAGCCTATTTTTATTGTCAGAGCTTTCCACTATAACCCTCCCACCTTCTTCCCACCAGCTTCTCGGATACTTCTTGTTTTCAACCTGAAAATTCAATCCAAGCTCCTTACACGCCTGTGCCAATTCCTGTAATCTAACATTAGGGACCGCAAACCGTTTTGGTATTTTCCTTCCCTCTGCCCTCGTCTTCTTTGCCTCGAGATTTGCAACCCAGATTACACGCTTCATCTCTATCCCATATTCCTAAAGGTTATCTCAACAAGAGGATGTGGAACATCCTCAATTATTTCAACGTCCTTCAGCGAGTTCAAACCTTTTTTCTTTGCCATTTTTTCAATTCCAAGCTCAAAATCACCATTTACTTCGATAATATAGGCATCTAACTTGTCTATTCCCAATTTTAGGGCTGCAATCGCTCTGTGATGTCCATCCACGAGAAAGAACCGGGAATCTTTTTTTATTACAATTACGGGTTCCGCAAGACCTCGCTTGATTTCGTGAATTCTTCCCTTCAACTCGTCTGCATAAACCTTGCTCTGAGTTGGAATTAGCTTCAAAACTTCAACTTTACCCGCATAAACCTCTGTTTTTGCACCATGGACTTTTTCAATTGTCTTTCGTAGTTTTTCAACCTTATCCGGGTCTGCCCTTTCGATCTGACTTCTGATAACATCTGCGTTCGAAATTATTCCGACAAGCCTATCAGACTCGTCAACAACTGGAAGCTTGGAATGCCCTGTTCGGAACATTACTCTCGCTGCGTCACGCAAATCCATGAACTCTCTTGCCACGTATAGCTGTTTTGACATCACATTTTCAACTTTTAAGTTTGGATCGAGTCCGACAATGTCTACAGCTGAAACGTAGCCTATAACCCTCATATTCGAATCCACCACAGGAAAGCTATCGTGACCGGTTTTCTTTATCAGATCGATCACATCTGCTACGGTGTTATCTGGCCTGAGTGTGTATACATTTCTTGTCATGTAATCTGCAACCTTTAACTTCGTCGGCTCAACGGTCATAGCTTCTCAAGATAATCAACCACACTCTTAAATATATAATACCCATCTCCCCACTCACCGGTTCTGTGATCAATGAATACTCTCTCGGGATGCGGCATGAGACCAAAAACTGTCGCGGTAACATTACAGATTCCAGCAATATTATAAAAACTTCCATTCGGATTCCATGGGTAACCGGCGTAGTTTCCTTTTTCATCAACATATCTAAAAACTATCTGCTTGTTGTCGATCAATCTCTCCAGAAACTCATTCTCTCTGTCTTTGGGAAAAACAACCTTGCCCTCAGCATGGGCTACTGGAATTTTTAATATCTCTTTCCTTACCTGTTTTACAAATATGCACCTATCACTTTCCTTTCTTAAGAAAGTCGTTCTACATTCAAATTTTCCAGAATCGTTTATCGCGAGAGCCATTTCAGGCTTATCTGCAATTGGTTTATCTTCGTCGAAACCTGGCAAGGCTCCGAGTTCTGCAAGAATCTGAAATCCATTACAAATGCCAAGAACAGGATATTCCATTTTGATAAATTCCTCAAGATCTCTTCTCAAAATACTCTTAACTCTCGCAGAAAAGATTGCTCCAGCCCGAACGTAATCACCAGCAGAAAAACCACCAGGGAATACTATGCAGTGGTAATCAAAAATACTTCTTTGCTCTTCAAATCTTATCATGTCGCTGTAAAACTGCTTCAAGTGAACGAGTTCAGCCTGAAAACCAAAATTCCTAAAGGCATTTGCTGTCTCTTCCTCGCAATTTGTCCCTTCGATTCTGAGAACTGCAACCCTGATCTCGTTCGGATCCATAAGAACTTTGACTTGGTTGGGGTTATTAGGATTGCGTTGTCCACTTCTTAAATCCTAAAAACTTTTAAGTTGAATGCATTCGTTCTTGCATGAGCGATCTAATGGAGATGCTTATTCGAAGAGGTTTCCTCTGGCAATCCTTCGAAATCTATGGGGGAATGGCAGGATTCATAGATTACGCTCCTTTAGGAAACAATTTAAGGAGAAAAATCGAGAATATCTGGCGTGAGTTCTTTGTAATTGACGAAAGAGTTGCGGAGATAGACACCCCGCTGATAGGTGTTGAAGAAGTTTTCATCGCCTCCGGACATGCGACTTCCTTCGTTGATACAGCCATAGAATGTCAGAAATGTGGAAAAGTTTATCGAGCTGATCATTACATTAAGGAAAAGCTAAATCTTGAGGTTGATACATCCATAGAGACCATTAAAGAGGCAATAGAAGTTTATGGTCTTAAATGTGAGTGCGGTGGAAATTTTGGAGAACCTTTTCTGATGAATCTAATGTTCTCAACAAAGATTGGGGCAGGAAAAGGTAAGCTTGGATATCTCCGCCCCGAAACCGCTCAGGGAATCTTTGTCGCATTTAGAAGGCTTTCGAACTACTTCCGAGACAAGCTTCCATTCGGGGTTGCTCAAATTGGAAGAGCATTCAGGAATGAAATTAGCCCAAGACAGGGAGTCATAAGACTTAGAGAATTCAATCAGGCTGAATTGGAGTTTTTTGTTCATCCAGCAGAGAAAAGACATCCCAAATTCAGGGAACTGGAAAATGATTTAGTGACACTTGTTGATAAGTTCGACAAAACCCACAAAATAACTCTGAGAGATGCTGTGAATAAAGGTATAATAGCTAACGAAGTTCTCGCATACTTTATTGGCAAAACAAGGAGATTTTTGATTGCAATCGGCATAAAGGATGATAAACTCCGCTTTAGACAGCATAAAGATGATGAAAAAGCACACTACGCAACAGACTGCTGGGATGCAGAAGTCTTGATGAGCTATGGGTGGATTGAAGTCGTCGGAATTGCAGACAGAACAAATTACGACTTATCAAGACATGCGAGTTTTAGTAAAACAGAGATGAGTATATTTGTTCCATACCCCGAACCTATCGTTGTTAAGAAAAAGAAAGCCATTCCAAAGATGAGTGCACTCGGCCCTGTTTTTAAATCCAAGGCTAAAAAGATTGCCGAAGCGCTCGAAAAAATTGAAATAAACTCCGATGAGATTGAAATTGAGATTGATGGTGAGAAGATAAAGCTTGGAAAGGAGTTTTACACTATTCAGGAAGTCGAAGAAGAAGTTACAGGAGAGAGAGTTATCCCTCATGTAATCGAACCGTCTTTTGGGCTTGACAGAATAACCTACGCCGTTCTTGAGCACTCCTTTGACAAGGACATTGTTGAAGGGGAAGAGAGAAAAGTTCTAAGGCTTAAAAGAAGACTTGCTCCAATTGAGGTTGCTGTTTTGCCTCTTTTATCAAGAGAACCCTTCATAACAAAAGCACTCGAGATTGTGGACTTATTGCGTAAGAGTGGTTTCTACACTGACTATGACGACTCGGGGAGCATTGGCAGGCGTTATAGGCGATTTGATGAAATTGGGACCCCATTTTGCATTACAATAGATCATCAGACCTTTGAAGACGAAACTGTAACTATAAGGGACAGGGACACCACAAAGCAGATCAGGGTTAAGATTTCAGAACTTGAAAAAGTTTTAAAGGAGTTAATCCGCAGTGAAAAGAACATAGAGGGATTCGGAGAGATATTCAGATGATCGTTCTCTCTGGAGGCACAGGGACTCCTAAGTTGCTCAGAGGACTAAAAGAACTGGTAGATTTTTGTGTAATTGTTAATACTGCAGAAGACATCTGGATATCTGGAAACAAAATATGCCCCGATATCGATTCGGTTGTTTACGCTCTCGCGGAAATCATTGACGACGAAAAATGGTGGGGGATTAGGGGAGATAGCTTTAGAACCCATGAAAAACTGAAGGAACTCGGATATGATGAAATGATGGCAGTTGGAGATCTCGACAGAGCAACGCACATTTTAAGGAGTGAGGTGCTTAGAAGAGGCGGAAGTCTTGTAGAGGCTACGAAAGTTGTGGCAAAAGCCTATGGAGTTAGCCATGACATTTTTCCGATGTGCAATGAAGAGGTTGCAACGACAATAGTCACTCCTGAGGGAGAGATGCACTTTCAGGAGTTCTGGGTTAAAAGAAAAGGAGTTCCAGAAGTTGTAGATATTTATTTTAAGGGAATTGAAAAAGCCCGAATACCAGAAGAAGTTTTAAAAGTGCTTGAAAAAGATGATGAAGTGCTTATAGGTCCAAGTAATCCCATAACAAGCATAACGCCGATTTTGAGTGTAGAGGGTTTCAGAAAAAGGCTTTCGGGAAAAAAGGTAATTGCTATCTCTCCAATCATTGGCAGCAATCCTGTAAGCGGTCCTGCCGGAAAGTTTATGAGGGCTAAAGGTTTTGAAGTCTCGCCAAAGGGGGTTTTCGAAGTTTATAGGGATTTTCTTTCTGCACTTGTTGTGGATGAAGCAGACAGTAAAATTGTATCCGAGAAGATATTTGCAACAAATACGATCATGAAAAGCAAAGAAGATGCGATAAGGTTATCAGACTTCGTTTTGAAGCTTTTTGATAAGCTATGAAAGATTTTATAAAAAAATTAAAATATCCACTTCATTGTGAGCATTGCGAAGGCATAAGTGAGATTGAAAATCCAAGGCACCATCCCAGCTATGAGATCACAAATGAATGCAATCTGGACTGCATTTTCTGCTATTCAAGAATTGCAAAGGCAAAAGGTTTGCCAAAACCCGGATACTACGGAGATTTGAAGCCGAAAGCCATAACAATTTCGCAGTTTGGTGAGCCACTACTTGCTGGAGAGAGAGAAGTTCTTAGAATCGTAAAGACCCTACGGGAGATGTTTGGAGAAATAAGACTTGATCTCCAGACTAACGGAGTTCTTCTAACTCCAAAGATCTGCGAAGAGTTCGACATCGCGATGATCAGCCTCGACGCTGGAAGCAGAGAAGGCTACTGCGAGATAACGAAACGGGACTTTTTTGAGAGAGTTGTTGAAAACGTAAAAATGAGTTCTGGAATAACCCATACTACCATCAGAACAGTTTTCATGCCCGGAATAAACGATAGGGAACTGCAAAAGATTGCAGAAATTGCAAGCGTTGCGGATGAGCTATTTCTACAGCCCGTTTCGATTTATAAAGAGAATAAGGAGCTAATCGAAAAAATAGATCTCGAGAGAGCAGAAAGCATTGGAGAATTTCTAAAGATTAGCATAGAACTTTCTGAGATCGCTGAGCTCCGACTTCCTGGATGCTTTTTGCTAAATCTCAATAGAACTCTGAAAAATTACAGCTTTGAAGAAATCATGTTGTTCAGCAGAAATGCATTTGCAGAATTTCCAGAAATAAGCAGAGAGTGGCGTTTTAAGGTATAATTCGGATTTATGGATTAAGAAGCCAATTTTCGATATCTTTATGCTTACTTTTGTCCCATTCAAGGCAAAAATCGCCATTAGCAATTGTAACAAAAGTATATTCCTTCAGGAATCCACTGTGAGCAAAAAAGTTTCTTTTGATATCCTTACTCCCAAACTTTTCGTCACCCTCACAAGTTTCTCTTTTGTAAAGTTCCAAAAGTGAAACTCGCCTTTTTTGTTCTATTTCCATTCTTCTTTTTTCCGCTCTCGTTTTTATTTCTTCAAGTTCTCTTGTCAAAAAGTTGCAGTTTACATCTAAGTCCGCTTTTGTATATACTCTTTGAAATTTTAAGCCAATTTCATTAATGCTCGGCATATTGAGTGTTGATTTAAATTCTCTGAAACTTCTGAACATCGCAATTGAAAACAAAATGTTGGAAAATACTTTCAAATCCATTGGAATTTCGTTTTCAAGGAATTCGTGTGCAAGTTTTGAAAATCCTATTTCTATTTCATCTGCATTTGCGTCAAATTTAAGGAGCTCATAAAAAGCTAATGGCGTGTTATAACGGACGGCGTTAAAGCCAATCGTGACCTCTTTTTGGAGGAGTCTGAAAGCTGATTTGAGGGTATGGTATTTCTTTCCGATTTCTCCTGCTTCTCTCTTTACTTCCCTATCTCCAGTTTTGCATAACTTATCTGGATCCGCTTGGGGTAGAGAAAAGAAAGGTCTCGTGGGAAAATCACCTATTTCGATTTTTACTTCTTTAATATTTCTTAAAATTGGCTGATAAGTGGCAATTCTCGGAATAAAATCTGAACCTTGAAGGATTTTCTCAAGCTGTCTGTAAGTAGCGTATCTGCGAACTGCTTCGATTAAAGCGAAAACATAAACATTTTGTCCGGTGCTTACATCCATCAAGACTCTCTCGGGGTTCTTTTTAAGCAAATGCAATAAGATTGCTATAACTATATTATCAAAGTTGTTTTTGTATTCCACCTTTCGATCTTTAAACTCGTATTCTCCAATCGATGGGATGATGGCTAACTCGAAATGATCAAAATTATTTTTCTTTTCTCTGATTTTATCTTCTAAAAGCTTTGGATCATTTTCATAGTATTCCTCAATCAAACTTTTCGGAGCGAAAATTAAAACTTCCTCACCAAAGTGTTGTTGAAGTGCATGTGAAGAAAAAGGAGTTTTGTAAAGAGAGTCCTGGATTCTATAGTTTACTTCATTATAAGGTGCTAGATAACCGATCACTTGCAGAATCATTTCCCCAACAACACCTCCATGAACCTCTTCCCATACTCTGTGACTCTAAATTTTCCGCCTAACTTTTCAACAATACCGTGAGCTTCGAGCATTTGCTTTTCTTCGTTCGACAAAATATTTAGATCCTGAAGGGTTGCATTCACGAGCTTTGCAAGGTATTCTCTTGGGTAAGGCAGAGTTGGAATCCTTATTATGTCATATTCTTTCCTTTCGGGAAAAAGAAGGCTGTTGAAGTGTCTTTCTCTTTCTTTGTAAATTTTGAGCTTCTCTTCATCAGTTCTTGCTTTATAAATTCTCTTTATATCTTCCCTAAGGTTTTCGAGTAGCTGATTCACGATCTTCACATCTCTGCTAACAACATGGTAGACTCCGTCAACAGCCATGAGCTGACCGAGCAAAGATAGTGTTATGCACATGTTCTTTCTACCGCCTGCGACGTTTAGCAAGATCTTATCGCACTTATAACGTTCTCGTTCTTCTCTTATTATCTTTGCACAGATCGACATGAAGCGTAGGTTTTCTTCAGTAGTATTTACGTCTTCAAATGGCAGAGTTACTTCATGAAGCCTTGTTTTGGGATATTTTTGTCTCAATCCAATTCTAACCAATTCGTAGCCTGCCTTTACGTCTTCATTTTCAGTGGTTAGCACGACAAGGTCGCTGATATTTTCACCGATCCCTTCAACAAAAGTTGTTATCACTGGCGGGCTTAAGCCTAAAGGTGAAATGATTGCGGTTTTCATTTTTTCACCAAACTAAAGATTAATTTGAAATAATAAACTTTTTTACTTACTATTTACTCTACATAGGAATACATTTGTTAGCAAAAGAAAAATTTATTAAGGTATTTTTCAATAGAGATTTGAGGGGATTGGATGTTAAGAGTTGATCCAATTACTCTGGAAGTTTTAAGATCTAACTATGCGGCTTTCCAGAGAATTAAGCAAGTGCTTCTAAATTCCAAAAGACGTTTTGAAGGTCTTAAAGAGTTCAACAACTGGCTTCTGGATGCTATGAGTGAATTCTATGACTTGCCTGCAGATACAAGATTTCCAGGGTTTTTCTCAAGCCTTTACGACCATGCTTTGCTGAGTTCCGCAATTGCGGTTGCGATTGCACTGGATTTAAAAAGAAAAGGTATTGATTTCAGCGCAGAATACAATGGAAAAATTTCAGAGATGCTTAAAGACGAAAAAGGGCTTGTAGAAGTGGTTAGATGTGCATCACTCTTGCACGACATAGGGAAGCATCCTCCCGAGGGGCATTACAAGAGAACCCGTGAAAGTGCTGAAGAACTACTGAAAAATGCGGGCTTTGAGGAAGTTGCAAAAGACATTGCAGAATGTGCATCAAGACACCATTACAGAGAAAGTTTGGATGATGAATACAAACCGAAAACAAAACTGGAATGGGTAGTTGCGTTAGCAGATAAAGTTTCGGTTGTAGATAGGGCTATCCTTATTGAAAGAAATGAAGAGTCTGCTCTGTGCTGTGAATGGCTTTTAAGTAAACTCAACCAAGTTCTGAGTGAAGATGATAAAAGGAATCTGGGAGAACTTATAGACTACTTAAAGGGAAAGAGAGATAAAGTCAGTGAAATTCGAATTATCCCTGTAGACGTGGAGAAAATCCAGCAAGAGATTGACAGAATAGTTTTCAATCCTAAAGAAGTTTTTGGTGTTGAGCCCAAGATCGGGCTTTTATGCTTAGAAACTGCAGGAATTCAGAAATTCGTTACCGCTTCTGACTTCAGAAAATACGTTTCTGGAGCAAGTTCTTTACTTGAAAACGTTCTTATCGAAGTTCGAGATTATTTAAAGGATACTTTTTGTCCTGAGTGCGTGATCTATGCAAAAGGCGGTTCGCTACTTGCAATCGTTCCCGCCAGCTATTATAGAGAGCTCAAGAATGAAATTAACCGCAAATTCAAGGGAAGGACTCGAGTAGCAAGCCCAAAAATTCCGCCTAAGGAGTTCTTTGAATATGAGTTAAACGAATTAAAATACGGTCCCCAAGTTCTTCAAGAGTCAAATTTAGTTCACAAAAGGAACTTTGGTTCTTGTGTATCGAGAACATTGTGTTTTCTTGAAGCAGAAGAGATTTTTGGAGAAACGGTTTCGATACCGGTCGGAGAAATTTGTCGATGCTGTTATGAGTATCCAAGCACTCAAATCTGGAAAGAATTTGATGAAGAATTTCAAATTTGCGAACGATGTAAAATTGTTCTCGAAGAGCAAAAGAGAACAAGAGAAGCTCTTTTATTCTACTTGGATTTGGAAAGTCAGAAAATAGAACCTCGTCCTGAAAACGAATTCTGGAAAAAACTGACCAAAAAACTCGAAGATAGAGTTAAGAATGCAAATGTATTATCTGAACTGTATTACAAAGGTGTGAAGGGGATAACTTTTAAGCTTGTTGAAACTTGGGACTACTTAGGGAGACAGCATTTTTCACCGACTGGAGAGGATAATGAGGGAAATTATGATATTGCATTTATTAAAGGAGATGGTGATAACTTTGGAAAGATAAAAGAAAGCGCGTCTTCTCCCGCCATTTTCAGAGAGATCTCAGAACTGTTCGAAAAGGTGATAGAAGACTCAATTGTTGAAGGATTTATCGAGATTTTGCTGAAAGAAATGGAGATCTTGGGCGTCATTGTAGGAGAAAAAAGTGAGAAAAGCAAATATCAGCTTGAAATACCATTTGACGTAGTCTTTATTGGTGGGGATGACTTCTTAGTATTAATGGACTCCGCATTTGTTTTCATATTCCTTAAAAAATTCAGAGAGAGCGTTCAAAAATTGCTCGGAGAGAGAAAGGAGAGATATGAAAAAGAGGATAACCAAAGATTATCCATTTTCCCTTTGGGTGTTTCGATGGGTGTTGTGATCTGTAAGAACAGAATTCCGATCAAGTCTACTATAGACGTTATCAATGAGATGGTAAAGAAGGCAAAGGAGAAGTCAAAGGAAGAGGCAACTTTAAAGAAGTTTGGCTCTGAAATTTACATCTACTTGCAGAAGTTCAATCAAATACCCACAAAAGGGGAGATCGAAGCTTTAGAGAGAAAACCAGAGCAAAAATCATGTGAAGAAGGATCTGAGTCCCATGAAAAGTTCACTTCTTTTCCAATGAATGGAAAAGAGTTCATTTGTTATATGGAGCATCTCAAATTCTTCGTCGAAAAAGGTATTTCGCCAAATTGGATAAAAAGAGTCTTTGGAAAAGAGAAACCGCGTTCGATTACAGATGCCTGTATAAACCTTCTCTTCAAAATGGCTAGAACAGACAAAGAAAGTGATGAATTCAAAGCTTTGGAGAGACTATACGAGATTCATGAAAAATTCGAGATAAAAGATAAGTTCAGCTATAAACACTTGGACATCGCTGAAAGTGTTAGAGTTCTGACAGAGAAAATTGAGAAGAACGTAAGAGACGAGAATTTAAGAAAAAAGATTAAGAAAATTTTATTAGGTGATTAAAATGGATTTCTGGGTAAAAGATATCAATGTTTCGTTAAAAGTTAGAAAGTTCAGAGTTGGAGGCATACAAGAGGACGTGGATCTCGGTTCTGTTCCTTTAAAATACACCGCAAGTAGTATTAGGGGGTTGTTAAGAAAGGCAGTAAAAAAAGCTCTCAATTCCCTTAACTTGAAAAATGCTGAGGAAAGTGAGATATTTGGTAAAGATGACTTTGAGGGCAAGGTTCAAGTGTTGCTATTAAACCAGAACGAGAAATCTGAGAAAAACGTTAGACATGGGATAAAGATAGATCCATTACTGGGTTCTGTAAAGCACGGACATCTTTTCTCCTACAGCTTTTTAGAAATCGAAGAAATAAAGTTCATCTTACGCCCTTTGATAAAGATAACAAGAGAAGAGGCAAAAATCCTTTACTATGGACTAAATTATTTGAGATATGACACAATTGGCGGATTTGGCTCGAAAGGAATGGGTTTAATAGAGGACGTGGAGATTGATGAGAATTTTAAGAAATTTGTGGAGGTAAAAGTATGAAAGGTGTTTTTTTGGTTGAACTCGAGACCCTCGAACCAGTTGTTATAGTTGCAAAAAAAGGAAAAACGAAATTTTTCGAGACCGCTAAATATATACCCGCTTCATCCATAGCGGGAGCTCTTGCAAGAAAGTCCATTTTCGAAAATGTGAGAAACAACCTTGGAAACTGTAAAAACTTAGAAAGTCCAAACAAAATACCTGAATGTTCAAATTGTCCAGAGAATTGCGATTACAGAAAAATCTGGATAAATAAAGAACTAAAGTTAACGAATGCTGTTGTTGGGGAATGGGATTCAAAATCCCCGGGAATCCCTGAACTACAAAGCGCATGTGAGTCGAGACAAAAAGCTGGGAAAGAAGCAAAGAAAGATCAACTCCTTTATTTGTTTCTGGAGAGGCTATTCTGGAGCGGAAAAGCAAATCTGGAAAAGATTGAAGAAGTTAGAAAGGAGAGATATAAAAAGAGTTTGGCGACTTTTAACGGAAAAGAATTCAAGAATGTTACCCTGATGCAATTTACAAGGGTAGCAATAGATGAGAAACTGAAGTCTTCGAAAGAAAATATGCTTTATGGTTTCACTGCAATAAAAGACGAACAAAAATTCAGGTTTCTCGTATTCTGTGAGAAAGACCTCGCTGACATATTTAATGGAGAAATAAAGATTGGAGCATGGAAATCACGTGGAATGGGGTTAGTAAGGCTAAAAATAGTGGAAAAATACGACGAAAATAAGTTCATCGAAAAAAGAGCAAAAGAGATAAGAGAGGGGTTCGAAAAAATTTACAAACTTTTTGGTGAGAAAATAAACGAATACTACGGCACTTACACCTATCTGACGGATGGGACTCAAAAGCTGGACCTCGAGATCGTTTTCAGGTTAGAGCGGATTAGAAGAAGCTTGAGATATGAGAGAAAAGACAAAGGATACTTCATAATAGCAGACACAATTAGTTCGGGCTCAGCAGGAGTTTTCTATGCAAGAGATCCAGAGAAGATGGCTGAGGAGCTTGCTAAACAGGAGTTAAAGATTTTAAGCCAGCCATGGTTTGACTGGCTTTATTTCAACCATCCTGTGCATTATGAGTTTAGCGTTTTGAATGGAGGTGGGA
Organism: Archaeoglobaceae archaeon; assembly: GCA_038734275.1. Taxonomy (NCBI): domain Archaea; kingdom Methanobacteriati; phylum Methanobacteriota; class Archaeoglobi; order Archaeoglobales; family Archaeoglobaceae; species Archaeoglobaceae archaeon. The sequence goes on along the minus strand of JAVYOO010000001.1, from coordinate 240,514 downwards.
GATCGTGAGTGGGATTGATAAAGTTAAGGAAGCTTGTAAACTTTTGGAGGGTATAGAAGTGGTCGAAAAAGAAGAAGAAGGGGGAAAGGTTACAAGGAGTTTTTTGAGAAAAGCTCTCGAGATGTTGGATGAAGTAAATAGCAAGGACGAATACTTGATCTCCGTCGGATATGTGGTTGCGAGGAAGGAAGGAGAAGACAATATAAAGTTTTTCAAAAAGCTGAGAGAGCTCACTGAAGGGCTTGGCGATAACTGGAAAGATACGTTGAAAGGTGTTTTTGAGTATACAATCAAGCTCTACCACATTAAGCTTAAGCTGGGTGAAGATCTATGCACGAAGCTCTAAAGGCGAGAAACGTGCTCGAATGCAGTTTGAAAACTCTTTCTCCGCTCCATGTCGGTTCGGAAAAGACCTTGGGGTTTGGAGTGGATAATCCGATTGTGAAGGTTAAAAGAAAAGAAAATGGAGAAGAGAGGGAGATCCCCGTGATACCGGGTTCGAGCATAAGGGGTGTTCTAAGGGCGCACTTCTACAGACTTGCAAGATCTGGAGCATTAAGTAAGTTCGAATGGTTCAAAGTTCTCCAAGAAGAGCTTGAAAAGTTCGAAAGAGATTTTGCAAAGTGCTCTGAAGTTGAAAAAATAAGGAACGTTAAAGAAAAGCTTGGAACTCTCGAAAAATTCTTTGGAATATCTGGACTTGCCTCGCCTTTGAAAATAACCGATGCAGAACCAATAGACTTCAAAACCGGAAGTAGAACACATGTTAGGATAAATCCAAAAAAGGACAGGGCTGAGAAGGGGAAGCTTTTTACTGTTGAATTTGTTGAAGGAATATTCAAGTTCAAAATCGTCTTTGATGAGCTTTCAGAAGATTACGAAGATGTGAACAGGTTTTTCAACGAGGTTTTTTGCAAAACTCTAAAGAATGGGCTCGAAATTCACGTTGGCGGAATGAGATCGAGGGGCTACGGGTTGTGCGAGCTTAAAATTGAAAAGATTTTGCGCTACACGGCTGAGGGGCTTGCAATAGGGCAGGCAGAGGAGGTGAAATAAATGGGAGACTTCAGCAATTATTCTTTAATAACAACCGCAGTGGGGAAGCTAAAAGCGGTAAGCCCCATTAGAGTCGGAGCGGGAAAGGAGTTCAGTGTTGTAACCTCGGATCTACCTGTTATAAAGAATTCAAAAGGTGAGCCCATAATTCCGGGTTCGAGTATCAAGGGATTTTTTAGGGGGAATTTAGAGAAGATACTTCTTGCAAAGATGAAAGAAAGAGAGGCGAATGAATTGCTGAATGAAATTTTTGGAGGGGCTGAGGAAAGAGACCATGCCTCTGCAATACTGTTCCACGAGATTCCAGTAAAAGATAAAACTGGGAAGGTCATCGAGAGAAAGCACATAGCGATAAATCCCGAGACTGGAGGGGTTAGAAATCTATTTGACGTTGAATGCGTAACGGACGGAACGATCTTCGAGGGTAAGATATTCTCTGCAAGAAATCTACATCCAAAGGCTTTGGCTCTGTTAAAGCCGGTAATGGATCTTATGAACCTTGGAATTGCAAGACTCGGTGGTTTTAAGAGTCGTGGCTATGGAGAGGTTGCAATTGAGCTTGATGAACTTCGCCTCATCTTTCCCGGAAGGGATCTGAAGGATCTTAGTCAGGAATTCGAAGTTAAAAATCTCATTCCAGAAAAATTCGATTCATTAAGAGTTAAGAAAGTGAACTCAGACGTTGAAATTGCGAAAAATGTTTTCAAAGCAGATATAATTGAGAACAGCACTTTCTTTGGAGTTGAAATCCGTCTCAAAGGAGAGGAGGTTGCTAAATTCTTTGATTCAATGCTTAGAATGGTGAAACTATGAGCTACTGCGACTTCGTGCCAGTAGATTCAACCCTCCGCACTGTAGTTTCGCCAGATAGTAGGAAGAAGTTTGAGAACGTCTTTTTGCTTGAGCCAGCTTTCAAGCTCAAAACAAATCTGCATATCTCCAGCGGGTTGAAAAAAGTTATTAAAAAAGAGAAAGGGCTCGAAATTTTGCTTCTGCATTACAGGGATTCTAAAGGCAAAGCGGTTATCCCGGGATCGAGCTTCAAGGGAGCGATATCGAGAAATTTCTTAGCCTTATGTGGAAGTGCTGAGATGACATCAAATTTATTCGGGGCGACAAGAGTAAAGGCTGCAATTTCCAAGGTATTCTTTTCCGATCTGCTTCCAGAAAAATTAGAGCTTAGAGAGGTTGAGGTTCTAAGGCAATGGAGACCACAAAAGGGGAGAAGGGGGCAAATCAAGTTTTACACCCGAAGGGCTCCACCAACAAATAGATATGGGCTCATGGAATGCATACCCGCTGGAACACCGCTTAAGGGCAAAGTTGTTGGCTACAATCTAAAACCTATAGAGCTTGGCGGACTAATAATGGCTATGGGGTTTGGAATTGAAAATGCTGTTCTTAAATTAGGTTACGCTAAACCGCAAGGCTTTGGACAAATGTTTCCAGTTGAAATCAAACTTTATGAGCTTTCTTTTGATGGACTTGAACTGAAAAAGAGAGAACTAAACGCTAAAGACTTCATAGGGGAGTTTAGTAAGAAGTTTAGCGATCGAATTGCGAAGTTCAGCAAAGTTATTTTTGCAGGTGTCTGATATGCTCGAGGAAGTTAGGAGATTTCATAAGAATTTACCAAGAATGACGAAAGATCAGGAGATTGCAAAAAGATTGCAGAAAGCTGTTGAGACTGCGATTAGAAACGCTTACTACGATTTGATTTACAACGAGGATAAAAAAGTTGTGTTAAAGGAGCACCTGATCTCTGCAATGATCGATGAAAGAGCCTTTGAGAGAGCAAAGAACAAGAATGAGTGTATCCAGATCGCCGAAAGAATTGCTGAAGAGATAATAAAAGTTGGTGGCAAAGATTTGAAGAAGTTTTGCGATCTTTATGTGAAATGGAACAACGCAAAGCATTTGCTCGAATAAAAGCGGACGATAGGGATTTTTCTATCGAAGATGGAAAAATAATTGATTCGAGCAATATAGATTAAAATCGAAGAAATCAATTCAAAAGAATTTAGTAAAGTCGAAATTCTTGTTCTTGAGCCAAAGAGGCTAACCTGGATCGAAAATATACCAGTTCTTGATTTTATTTCTTCCCTTAAGGCTGATGAAATTCATCTGAATGAACTTATTATTGATAATGAGAAGGTCAGAAAACTCAAAACACTTCTTAAATGTTTCCTAAATGCAGAATTCTTTGGAAAAAGGCCAGAAAAGATTTTTGAGGAGTTTTGAGTATTGAAAGAGGTCGCTGAAAAGCTGAAGAATGCTAAGATGGGGCGAATTTTCTCAGACCTTTTTAGAAGAAATAGCCAGAATCTCGGGGTCTTTAAGTCAGTTTCGTAATATATTTTCAGATATCGAATACATCGAAAATTCGAAGCTTAGAGAGATCTTAGAGGAAATTTTAAAAGCTATTTGGCTCTATTTACATTCTGCAATCAGGTTTGGAGCCAATGAGAAACTTCTCGCACTAAACCTGCTATCTTCTACAATTGATCGAATAGAGACTACGGGGGTTAAAACTTTCAAGATCCTGATCGAGAGTTTAGCAGATAAACAAATGGAAGACGAGAAGGCTAAAAAATTTGCAAAATCATTCTTTTTGGGGGATCAAGACGTTACAAAAATAAAAAATCTCAGAAACAAATCTCCCCTCTCACATGGTGGAACTGAAGTAGATTTAAAAGCATTTATATGGGAGGACTTTATTAGAGTTTACAAAAGGATATCCGAAATTTTGAAGTATCTGAGTTCAATCAAATTCACTGAGAAAGAGGAATCAGACGAAAATTCGTCGGAAAATTCAATAATTGAGCAGATTCTTGAAGTCTTTAACGAAAAACTGATAGAAGATGTAAAAACTTTGGGTTCTCTAATAAAGAACCTTTCAATTCTGCTCTATCTTTCAACGAGTCGATAATAGCAAAAAAGCTCTTTTAAAATGCAAATAAGTTTAACAGAATGAACGGGTTTGCCCGATTTGTGCTGAGAAGCATCTTTCAATACCCGTTTTCAGGGTTTAGGGATTGTTACCCTACCTAAAAATACTGCAAATTCAAAAAATATAAGCTTTTCTGTTCACTATCAGTAACACCAACTGCAGACCTCAAAATTGCATGGGGGTTTAAAAAGGGGATGCAGTGATCATATAAGATTGTTGATTTCTGCTAACGACAATTGAAAACAAAAAATTTCGAATAAAAATCAATTCAGCCAGAATTTTGTTCTATAAAAATCTTAGTCTATGCTGAAGCCTTATTACTGTGCAGTGTATATGATGAATTCTGAATATAAATCGAGTAAATTTTAAGGATGCGGATTTTTATTTTTGGCTTTTGATTGAGTTTGCAAATCTTCTGTGGATTTTGATTGGCTAAAGTTATGATAAAAGTTCTTTGCTGAAAAGAAAAATTTAATAGAATTTAAAGCTGAAATCGGGATTTTTATAAGGCTCCACAGGCTCTTTGACTGCTACTTGGTGTTAAGTGGCAATTTGGTCTTACTTAGTATGAAATTCAAATAAGCTCATATTACCAGATACTCTGTAATATAAAATTAAACACTAAAAAATCAAGAAATCAAAAGGACTACTCAGCCACGAAAGATCTGCACTTTATCGACTTCTGATACTCTTCAAGCTCGCTTAGAAGAGACTTATCTGGAATGAAAATGCGGAAGATTACTATGCCCCTATCACTTGGCGAAATAACGCAGTTTTCTTTCTTACAGCTTTTGTTGGTCGTAAGAATCAGAGTGATATTATCGCTCACCATTCTGTCGTTGATCGTGAAGTAGTTGTCCGTGCTCATTGCATAAAATGAAGCAGACCAGTAGGTAAAATTCGGAACTCTTGCCTCGATGAGCAAATCGGATTTGCTGATGTCGTAAACACATGCAGAATAAAGTATATCGGGGCTCGGCATTACAACTTTCTTAAAGTTCTCATCTACGGGTTGCTGATAGTAAACTTCGTTAACTTTTACCTCTCCTTTGCTGGCAAAATAGTTCGATGTTACGACGATGTAAGGATAAGCATAGATGAAAGCGATGTGGCTGAGGACTGCAAAGACAGCCAATATGGCAAATCCCTTTACTTTGCTCATCTGCACACCTCCTTCATTATTTTTGGAAGCTCGATTTCTGCAATCTTATCATAAACGATCTTTTCGGGATTGTAAAGTCTTAAAGTTATGTAAAAATTCCCCTCTCCCCGTAGCGGGATCCAGTTTTTGCCCTTAGGATCCTTTGAAATGTAAACTTCCCATAAATCTCCGTTTTTTACAACGTTTGCAGATGTTATAGAGTAAATTTTGTGCTCGTTCGGTATCAGAAAGTTATCTTCTCCATAAACTGTAATGCTCCACCATCTTGCTGGCAGATCTTTGCCGACAATTTTGTAATCACAGCTTCTATCAAGCTTCCGCTCACCATCGCTGTCCGCTATGAAGTAAATAGCTTCAGATTTGTTTAGAACATAAAGATAATTCTTTGCCACTATCGCCTTCGTATATGGATCCGCTTTCTCACTGCCAGCCACAAGGGAAGTTTTCCAAACTCCATTGTGAACCCAGAGAAATTCTGGCGCCAAGCTAATCATAATATAAGCAGAAATCACGCCCAACGCAATTCCGAGAAGGGCGTGGATGATCAATTTCATGAATTAAGATTAAGGTCCTTGTTTATAAATTTTTATATAAGATTAAAATCTCATGAGCAAAAAGAGCCCGTAAGCTATGGCTAAGATTGCCAGCATCGCTATTGAGACGTTAACAAGCCTTTTTCTTTTCATTCCCCCTTCTGTGTCCAAAATTACCGCTCTCAAGCCGTTGAAGGCGTGGAATGAGACAACAATAAGCAGTAACGCATAGAAGAGCTTGTAATCAAAGCTCTTAAGCCTCTCTACCGCACTTTCGTAGCTTAGCAAGTCGTGTGCTGAGTGAGTTGCAAAGAAGTGCACAGTGATCAGAAAGACCATCGCAATCCCAGTTATCGCCTGCAAAACCCAAGCTATTGGCTCAAAGCCACGCATTTCAATCACCTATTGCAAGGAACATTATATAGCTTCCATAAAGCCATGCAACCACTGCCAAGAGTCCAGTGATTATGAGCACAACTCTTCTGTGTTCATGAGCAAAGCCAAGCTCGTGAATTATTATTCGAAGCCCATTCAGCCCGTGGAAGACACCGCATAGGATCAGCAATGAGTCGAATATGAAGAACTGCTTAGACACGGTAATGCTCGTGAAGAACTCGTAAAGCTCTTTTTCCTGAAGCGAGGTAAGGTAAGCCAAATGCAGACAGAGATAGAATAGCAGAATTAGCCCAGTTATTCGCTGGAACATGAAGGTCATCCCGAATGGGGAGCGATATTTGAACCAGCCAAGTATTCGCATTTTTCTCACCTCAGCGTTGCCCTTCTTAGCAACTGAATGGCTTTTGCGGGCTCAATTTGCTTCGGGCAAACTTCACTGCACTCCATCGCTGAGTGACATCGCCAAACGCCATTAGGCTGAGAAACTATTTTCAAACGCTCCTCTTTGCCATGGTCTCTGCTGTCCGCATTGAATCTGTATGCAGAAGCGAGTGCCGCTGGACCAAGATAGCTCTCGAGAGTTGCTCCCGCAGGGCAAACGGAGTAGCAGGCTCCGCATTTTATGCAGAGAGTGAAATCGTAATAAGCTTTTAACTGCTTTGGAGTCTGAATCTGCTCCACGGGATTCTCGTAGCTGATCTTCGGGTTAATAAGATAGGGCTTCACCTTCTTGTGCTTTGCAAAGAAGCCCTCGAATTCGGTAACCAGATCTTTTATAACCGCAAAGTTGTCAAGTGGCTCAATCTTAACTTCTTTGAACTTTGAAAGCTGGGTTTCGCACGCAAGCCTTGGTTTGCCGTTGATTTTCACCGCACAGCTCCCGCAGATTCCCATTCTGCATGAAGCTCTGAAAGCAAGGCTGTTGTCAAGATTTTCTCTTATGTAAAATAGCCCATCGAGAACGGTCATTGCAGTCCTCACAGGCACTTCAAAAGTTTGCCAGTAGCTTCCATTTTTTTCATTAAATCTTTTTATTTTAAACTTCATGCTTTCACCTCAATACTTCCTCTCCACAGGCTTCCACTTCGTGATCGTGACTGGCAGATATTCGAATCTTGGCTCCTTGCCAGTGTAGTAAGCAAGGGTGTGCTTTAACCAGTGCTCATCGTCTCTCGCTGGATGATCCAAGCGGTAATGCGCACCTCTGCTCTCAGTCCTTAGCAAAGCGCCCATTGCAACCACTTCAGCCAGATCAAGCAGATAGCCGACTTCAAGCGTTGAAAGCAGGGCGACATTGAACTTTCTTGAGCTGTCTGAAATCGCTACCCGCTCATATCTTCTTTTAAGCTCTCTTATTTCCCGCAAAGCCTCCTTTAAGCCCTCACCTGTTCTGAAGATCCACAGATGGGTGTCCATTACTTCGTTCAGCCTCTTCTTGATCGCATGCGGATTCTCATCACCCTTGCCAATTTTATCGTATATTCTGCTCTCTTCCTCTTTTATAAAATTCTTTGGGATCTCTGGTTCTTTGGCATTTTCGGCAAACTTCAAAGCCATCTCTCCAGCAACTCTGCCGAAAACAAGGCATTCAACTGTCGAGTTGCTCCCCAGTCTGTTTGCTCCGTGAATGCTTATGCAGGCACATTCCCCGACTGCAAACAAGCCCTTTACTGGAGTTTCCGTGAACATATTTGTATGAATGCCCCCCATCGTGTAGTGCTGGACTGGCTTAACTGGAATTGGCTCTTCAACTGGATCAACGCCAGCAAACTTGATCGCAGCCTCTCTTATCATCGGTAGCCTTTCTTCGATCTTCTCCTCACCAAGATGGGTTAGATCGAGAGCGATGTATGGACCATGCTCGCTTTCAAATCCCCGTCCCTCTATTATTTCTTTCCACATTGCCCTTGCAACCACGTCTCTGGGAGCCAATTCCATCTTCTCCGGGGCGTATTTCTGCATGAAGCGCTCTCCAAGTCGATTTCTCAAATAGCCCCCTTCTCCTCTGCAAGCCTCGGTCATTAGTATTCCCGACGGAATTAAGCCTGTTGGATGAAACTGCATGAACTCCATGTCCTTTAATGGAATTCCACAACGATAGGCAATTGCAATCCCATCTCCAGTAACCTGATGGCTGTAAGTCGTAAATCCGTAAAGCCTTCCCGCCCCACCTGTTGCAAGGATCACCGCTTTGGCTTTGAAAAACTCAAGATCTCCATTTTTGAGATCTATTGCTGAGATCCCCTGAATTCTGCCATCTGCTATTGCCAAATTTGTCAAAAAGAACTCGTTGAAGAATTCAACATTTTCGTAGCTCAGCAGTCTTTCGTAAAGCGTATGGACTTCATGAAAACCAGTTCTGTCCGCAGCGAAAACAGTTCTTGGAAAACTCTGCCCACCAAAGGCTCTCTGAGCGATTTTTCCGTCCGCAGTTCTGCTCCAAGGACATCCCCAGTTTTCAAGTCTTATAATTTCTTTGGGGCATTCCCTCACAAAGAACTCAACCGCATCCTGATCTGCCAAGAAGTCGCTTCCCTTTACCGTGTCCCACTCATGAAGCTCAAAGCTGTCGCCTTCTCTTAGCACTGCTGCACTTCCGCCTTCAGCACATACGCTGTGACATCTGATCGGATAAGTTTTAGATATAAGAGCAACATAGACCTTTCTGCTTTTCTCAGCTATTGCAACTCCCGCCCGCATACCCGCAAGCCCAGTGCCGACAATGGCGATGTCGCACTCGATCACATTATCACCTTTTACCTGCCCAGCTACGTTTTAAAATATAGGTTTTTCTAATTTCTCATCTTACGAAACATAATCACCAAAAGTATCAATGAAAAGAAAAATGTCATCGCATATCCAACAGGGTTCGTTAAGATCTGCATTGGTGTCATCAGGAGAGCCATAAGGATTATGCATAGAATAAACAGAACTGCCATTCTTCGAAGTCCCATCTCGGGAATTCCTACCTCATCGCCCTTATAGTTGAATAGATACAGTGCGCTAAAGGCAGAAATTGTTAAAGGAATCGAGAATGCAATTGTAAAAGCCATAAGGGATGCTCCAAAGATGTATGAAATAGACATAAGCACCATTGAAGCTGTGCAGATTATTAGGCTTGTTGTTAAAAACTTTCCGAGCATGAAATCCTTCTTGGAAAGCGGAAGGGTTCGCAGAAAATCGATTTCTTTGCCTTCGCCCCTCGTTATAAGTCCAAGGATTATAGGTGCGAATAGGGAAACTGTTGCTACAGCCTGAATTACTACAGAATTTCCACCGCTTATACTGCCCATTACGAAAACTTGTGGAGCGGTAATCAGAAAGGGGAGAAGAATCCCCAATAGTCCAGAAGGGTGCCGATAGATGAGCTTTAAATCCTTCATAACCAATGTAAAGGTTTTTCCACCTCTTAAAACTTTAAATTTTGTCTTTGAAGTCTTCTCGAACTTTGGTTCAAACAGCGCATTGACTCCTTTTTTAGAGATTTTAACGTTGATTGGAATCAGAATTGCTGAGTATAGCACTAAAAAAATAAAGCTCTTAAATGAGTCGCAAAGAACCGTAAAGGGATACAAGAAATAATAATCGCCTGATAGTTCCAAAATCTCCCCAAAAATCCCAGATCCCATAAATTCAGGTATCATTATCAGGATCAGAACCAATATGAACGCCCCAAAAAGTGCTTTGGAAATGAATCCTCTTCTTCGGGCAAGTGTAACACCAAAAATAGCCAAGAAAGCCATTCCAACCGTGTGCCCGAATAAAATGGCAAAAATTAGCCAGAAGAAGTAAACGATAGAGTATAACGCGTCTTGAAACGCCATAAAAACTACAGATGGGACCGCAATCCCCAAGATCGCAAGCGAATCGATAAGAAAAAGTATTGAGATATGCTTTTCAATTCCAGAAACTGGTAAAACTCTTAAAGGTTCGAAAACTCCCGCAGCGGTTGTTTGTTGTAAGCTTACTGAAGTCATAAAGATCGAAGATAAAAACAAGAATAGAGCAAAAGATAGCTTCAGAGAACTAATATCTGGATAAGAAAAGACTATGAGGATCCCAAGGAATAAAAAGACAGAAAAAAGCATTATAAAGCTCCTTTTAATGTTAAACTTCCTTATTCTCTTCAGTAAAGCTTCTTCAGAAATTCCAGGGTTCCTTTTCATCATCTGAAAGTGAGCTTCTTTGTAAAGTGCAGAAACAAGGCTTTGAGTTACATCAAGGCGGAAATTAGCTCTGATACGTCTTCACCTCTCGTAAGTTTTAAGAAGACATCTTCAAGGTCTTTAACCCGTGCAAAATCCTTTAATTCGCTTACTTTCCCTTCAGCGACTATTCTGCCTTCATGTATTACCCCAACACGGTCGCAAAGTATTTCTGCGAATGGCATTATGTGTGTAGAGAACAGAATGCTTTTTCCCTCATTTCGAAATCTGAAAAGTAGCTCTCTGAGAATTTTGGCTGATTTAACGTCAAGTCCGTTCATGACCTCGTCGAGAATCAAAACTCTCGGATTGTGAAGCAAAGCAGAGATTATTGCAACTTTTTGCCTGTTTCCGAAGCTAAGCGTTGCGATCAGCGAGTCCATGAATTCTTCGATCTCAAATGCTTTTGCAAAATTGGCGACTCTTTCCTCTAATTCCTCTTTCTTCAAGCCCCTTATCTTTCCCACGAGATTCAAGAGTTCCGAGACTGTAAGACTCTCATATAAAACAGGAGTTTCCGGGACAAAGCCAATTATTTCCTTAACCTTTATCGGGTTTTTTACAACATCAATCCCCTCAACAAAAACACTTCCGCCTGATGGCTTTAGAATTCCACCAACGATTTTCATTAAAGTAGTTTTACCGCTCCCATTCGGACCGAGAAGCCCGTAGATTTCTCCATGAACCTTTAAGCTGATGCCTTTTATCACTTCTGCATTTCCAAAACTCTTTCTGACATCGTAAAGTTCTATCACATTTGAAGATATGCTTCGAGTTTTGAAAATTTTTCTAAATTCATCTTTATAATTTATTTTATATTCCAAATAAAATAGGCATAAATATCTTTTTAGCAAGCAAATTTCATGAACAGGGTGTTATTGAGTCTGGTGATTCTGATTGTAGCAATTTCGAGCGCTACAATATTGAAGCTGAGTTTTGAAAGTAAAGAAAGCTCCCCGGATGCCTTAGGAACCCCCAACCCTGCAGCGGTTTACTGCAAGGATCTGGGCTATAGCTATAGAATCGAATCAACACCCCAAGGGCAGGCTGGAATCTGTATTTTTCCAGATGGAACTGAATGCGACGAATGGGCTTTCTTTAGAGGAGAATGCGGTCAGAAATGGGCTAAGTTGCAGTTTGAAGTTGGTAATTGCTCAGATTTAACCCGCGGGTATCAGAACTACTACGTTTATGACTCCCAAGCAAGAATGATCAGAGCCTACGTCACAGTAAACTGCGGAAGCGATGAGGTTAAGGTTGAAAGGGGAGAAGTTTACAGAGTGATCGAAAAAGACTACGATGGACAGTTGCTAAGATGTCTTTGCCAGAAGGAAGTGAAGATCTTCAACGCCACAGATCTTGGAGTTGAATTCGTCAGCCTTTCGGGAGAAGCTGTTAAGCTTGAAAAGAAGGGTGTTGAATTCTGTGGCTGGTCTACGTTTGGCAAATGCAACAGCGATAAAGATTGCACTCAAGACAGCTGTTCAGGGCAGGTTTGCAGATCCATTTTTGAGCAACCGATCGTCACCACTTGCGAGTGGAGGGAATGCTATGAGCACAGCCAGATGAGATGTGCATGCGTAAACAATGCCTGTCAGTGGATAAAGATTTAAATCAATTTTTTTACTTAATTGGATGATTGTTTCTAAGGATTGGGAAGGAGCGAGAAGTGCTATTATCGCAAAAATAATTGAAAATGGGTCTCTATGCAAATCAAGATTCGGGAACTACTTAAGTGCAGGTCCAAGCTTTTTGGTTGTTGAAAATTCTGATAATCCTGAAGTTTCAAGGGATTACTTTGGAGAAACATACTTGAGCAGGTTTTTGGAAGTAATTGAACTTGCAGGCAGAAAGCTAAAAGAAAAAAGATTCACAAGAAGGGTCTCAATCCCAATCTGGAGACCACAAGACTCTTTCTCTCCAAATCCCCCAGCAATTACTGAAATATCATTCCTATTCGATGAAAAATTGCATCTTACTGCTTATATCCGTTCACTTGACTGTTTTAATTACTTTGAACCAAACTTCCGATTTCTATGCTACGCTTTAAAATCTGTTGCGGATAGGGCTGAGTTACCCTCAGGGAGTATTGGAATGCTTATAGGTATTCCACATATTTACGAGAGGGATCTCAACAAAGCAAAATTGATTTCAGAACAAAAAGAGGAAATCTTCGGTTATACTGAGCTCGGAACACATTTGGTTGAGGACTACATTTCCTCAGCATGGCATTCCGCTCTCGAAGTCATTTACAACCATGGAAAAACCAAAGAGACTGAGTGGGACATGTTTGAAGGGCAGAAGACGAGCAAGTTCATCCATAGATTCTTTGTAGAGGTTAAAAAGCCTGAGGAGAACAAACTTCATGACAAGGCTCCTTTCACTGAGAGATATGGCATCGATTACGCACACGAATACGTTATCTGTGCAGAAAAATTGCTCGAGAGAGTTGAGAAAAGCATTTTAAAGGAGGGGGAAGAATATACGTATGCAGAGAGGGCCAGATTTTGCACTAAGGATCCCATAAAGGTTGATCAGCTATTTGAAGCCATAAGAAAGCTTAAGGAGGACAAATGCAGAAGAGATTGCTACGTTGGAATTTCAAGACCATGGGATCTGCTTAGCAACGACCCACCATGCCTTAGAGGTTATCAGTTTCTAAACAATAGAGGAAAACTTAGAGGAGTCTTTTACATGCGATCAAACGACGCTTATGGAGCGATGCACGCAAACATGTTTGGATTTGCTCTGCTTACAAAATACGTCGCCGAACTGACAGGTTTTAGCGATTACAGCTATGCTCACTTTGCAGTTGATGCCCACATTTACTCGGGATTCCTCGACTCTGTAAAAGAGATCCTTTATCCTGAGATGAAAAAGAAGGACAGAAAATTTTAGCTTCCAGCCTTTTTTGAAGCTTCCTCTACTTTCTTAAAGAAGTTGAGTAGAATTTTGCTCCTGACATCTGTCATCTCGCTTATATCGCTCTCAAAGATCCCGTGGACTATGAAGTAGTTTTCCTTCTGAAAAACGCCTACCTCAACAACCTTATGCCCTTCCTCTTCGATTGCTTTCCGCATTAGCTCAATACATGAGGGGTTAAATCTCTTGGCTTCTATGTAGGCAACGACTTCGTCTGTGATCGTTTCCCCATAGATCACGAGGGGATTGTTAAATAGGAAGAAGTTTGGAAGCTTCAGAATTCTACCAGTATGAACACTTGGAAGCCTTTCCCCATCGCCAACTTCTCTCAAAGTTGTTCTAAACCAGCCAATGTCAACAACGTCTCCCTTTATCACCGGGTTCACCATCACCTTTATTCTCGTATTTGGTCTTATGTGCTTCACTTTTCTGAAGATGAGTCCAGCGATAGCACTCGCTACATAGTCCTTAAGGACAAACGAGACTCCTAAAGCACTTACCAGCGTTACGAGGAGCTGGAAACTGTAGATATCTGGAGTTGTCACAAAGATAAAATTGCTGTGAATGCATAAAGAAGTTTTGGGCACCTTTAATACTATCAATTTATCCATTCAGCGGGATTCTTAAATCCACCATTGCGTTTGCTATAAGTTCCGCTAAGCCACATTCATGAATACGACACTTCTCTTCCACATTATATTTTTCAAATAGATCCCTCAGAGTTGATCTGCAGTTACTGCATGGAGCACATACGAACTTATTCACGTCAGAATTAATGGAATCTTCAAAAGCCCTGAGTATCTGGGAAAACTTAACTCTGGAAGAAATTTTGGTTCTAAATTCCGGAAAGTTTAGGGAATTTATTACGGCTAGTCCCCCACCACCACCACAACAGTAATTATAAATTCCGCTTGGCTCCATCTCTCTAAATTGTGGACAAATTTTTTGCAGAATTTTTCTCTGTGGTTCTACTATTCCCAAATTCCTAACAATGTTGCATGGGTCGTGCAAAGTGACAGGAAAATTGTTTTTTGTTGGATCAAGATTTAATTTTTTCTTTACCAGGTCCCACAATAGGGGGATACAGCTTTCTCGCGGTATTCTATAGTCTCGAGGTAGCATTCTATCTGCAAAAGCCATCAATGCCTTATGGGCGTGTCCACATTCACCAATGACGATTTTTTTGACTTCGAGTTTCATTGCTATTTCTGCATGTCTAAGTGCAATTCTTCCAAGCTGAATATCATCATACCATGCCCCATAGTTTACAGCATCGTAGCCAACCGATTCACTGCTCAGCGTCCATTCTAAACCTGCTTCTTCAAATATTACTGCAAAGGCCATTATGTTTTCAGTTCTGCTCAGATAATTGCCAGCATTGTGTATAAGCAGTATTTCAGATCCTTTTTCATCAACAGGTATTTTTATTCTTTTTCCTGTTACCTCAAAAATTTCATCCTCTATGAATTTAATAATGTCCCTGAATCCATCAGAAGTAAGTCCGGTCGAAGATCCATTTCGCAAATGCTTTACCGAGCCATGAGAATGCAATGCCTTTGGGGCAATTCCAAGCTCCTGGGCAAAAATCTTTCTTATTTCTCTCGCTATTAGTCCATTATCGATTCCAATCGGACAAAATTGCGTACAACGTCTGCAGAGATTGCACCTATATGCAAGTTCTGCCAACCTCAATAGGGTCTTTGCGTTAATTTCTATACCGCCAAAGAATTTCGATTTCAGCTTTCCCCTATAGCTATTTACAATTCTCCTGAAAACTTCGGAACGATAGGTTGGACGATAAATTTCATTCTTACCAGAAGCAAGATAGACGTGACAGGCTGATGAGCAGGATTTGCATCGAGTGCAGTATTCGAGTGAGAGAATAAGCGGGTAAAGAAAAGTCCAGTTTGCTTCCTTATCTAAAAGTTTTTGCAATCCATTCTTAAATTTTAAGATCAGTTCTCCCTCCTCTAATTCGTTTTTGGGTCTCCATTCAAGATCAATTGCAACGAAACCGTCGAGATCAAAGGCGTAATCCTTAGTTGTCAATGGTGAGCTCAAGCTTTCTGATATTGAATCGTAGGGCTTTGGAAGCTCAATTAATTCCTCAGGACTTAATTCAATTAGCAACCCCGCCCTCTTTGCGATATCAGAAATTCTAACTTCTTTTTTCATTTTCCCACTTTAAAGTTCGTCCATTTTAATTCCTCTTCCCAGCTTATATCAGGATTTAGATGATCTGCACACCACTTAACTCGAGACCTCTTTAGAGTTTCGCTTAGCCTTGGTTCGAGTCTTTCTGCAGATCTATTATCCCAGAGAACAAGATGAGTAAACCACACTGCAATGTAGTGAGTAATCCTTGTAAATGGTAGAATTAGAATGAGAATTGAAAAAGAAAGAAGGTGCAAAAATTCCAGCGGTGGGATTTCAGGGAGAGGGGATTGAGTTAACAACGCTTTTAGCACTGTTGCCATGTGGTCTAAGTCAACTTCAAAAAATGCCAAGATTCCAGAACTCGACATCAATATAACAAGAAAAAGAATGGTATAGTCTTCCATTGGAACGTAATTTCGAATTGGAGCTCGAAGCTTCCTTATTAGCAGATAATTGGCAAAAAAAGACATCAAAACCAATCCAAGAAAGCCCAAGATCGAAAAGATGAAAAAGCCCTCAAAGATTATCAGATTTCCTGTAAATACATAAAGACCTAATATAAAAATCCAAAGGATGTGAAGAAATATGCCCAAATGGAATACAAATGTTACAAACCAGTGTTTTGGCTGAAGCGACATTTTTTTTCTATTAAGAATAGCTATAGAAGCTATTGCTCTTAGAATTATAAAAAATCGCTTTCTATCTTTAATTTCTCCGCAATCTCGATGACTATGGAAATAAAAAGGATTCGGATAAAGTTCGCATCGCACATGAGTTCGATCCAAAAGTTTGGCAATTCGGTAAAATACTCCAATTATGAACACCAAACAGGAAATTGATACCAGTAGAGACAAAAACATCATCCTTTCCAATGAAAGGAGGTATAAAAATTTTTGTGAAATAGATTAACTGCCGAATTCATTCACAGACTGAATTATTAAAAAGAAAAATCTTAAATAGATGCTACTGTTTAAATTTAACGGGGAGGTTGATATAGATGAAAATACTGCACGAGTTTGTTCCAACAAGAAAATTTTTGAAGCTTGCAGAAGAAACTAAAGACCTTGTCGATGGCTGGAATGTAACTGACAGCGCTGCAGGAATGCCTGCACCAAGCGGAATTGCTGTTGGATGTGTTTTAAAGACGAAATATCCTGAAAAAATAGTTATACCTATATTCATTCTGCACTACAAAGGCCCTGTGGAAGTTGGAGGACTGGCATTGGCATCTGAGGCGGTAGGATTGGATGGAATTGTTTTGACCATGGGGGACATTCCCAAGTATGGTGAGCCAATAAAAATGCTCAAATCTTCAGAAGAGGCAAGAGATTTCCTGAGAAATACTGTGAAAATTAAGAATCTAAAGCTTGGATGTCTGATCTCCGCAAGAAAATCTGCCGATGAGCTTATAGAGCGAGTTAGAGCGCCATGGGATTTTATATTCTTCATGAGAACAGAAGAAAAAGTTTTACCTATGCTTGAAGAAGTTTCAAAAGAGTGCAGAAAATTGAAGAAGCCATTATATGCCTATTTCCTTGTCGGAACACCTAAAAATGCAGAGATTCTCAAGGTTATTGGCTGGCCAGTTACTGCAAAAATGGAAGATGTAGAGAAAGTTGCTGAAAAGCTGGATGGATTGGTGGACGGAATAATCGCAACTTGTGCAGGGGATGCTCAGGGAGACATCGAATTACTCAAGAAACTGCAAAAGTTTAGAGACTAATTTATTTTTAAAAATTTATTTAAATTAAGCATATAGAGGTTATCTGTGAAAGTTTTTAGTGAATTGGAAACTGATGATCTTAAGCTAAAAAATAGAATCGTTCGCTCAGCAACAGCGGAAGCTATGGCTGAAAACAGGTTCGTAACTCAGGAACTCATAGATCTCTACAAAAAACTGGCTGAAGGCGGAACAGGAATGATTATCACTGGTTTCATGTTTGTAAGCGATAATGGAAAAGCGATGCCAAAAATGACTGGAATTAGCAGGGATGAGTTTATAGAAGGTCTTAAAAGACTTGTATTCGAGGTAAAAAGAGTTGATAAGGACGTGTGCTTTGTGGCTCAAATAGCCCACGCAGGAAGGCAGACACTTATATCTCCCCCAGTTGCCCCATCCGCAGTTTACGATCCATCAATCGATGTGATGCCAAGAGAACTTACAAAAGAGGAAATCGAAAAAATAATAGAGGATTTCAAAAATGCCGTGCTCAGGGCTGAGAGGGCGGGATTTGATGCTGTTCAGCTACATTGCGCTCATGGTTATCTACTGAGTGAATTTCTATCGCCCCACACAAATAGAAGGAAAGACGAATATGGTGATGGAGTTAGAGTTGTCCTTGAAATTATCGAAAGAGTTAGAGAGAAAAGTAAAATCCCAATACTTGTTAAAATGAATGCACATGACTTCGTTCCTGGAGGTCTTGAGCTTCAAGATTCGATAAAGATTGCAAAAAGATTGAACGACTTTGTCAGCGCAATAGAGGTTAGTGGAGGTATGTATGAGTCTACTTACCATTACAGATACAATGTGGTTAGCCAGAAGGTGCAAAAAAGTGGTGAAGCATATTTTGCAAAGTTTGCAATTGAGATTAAAAAAGAAGTTTCTGTGCCTGTGATCGCTGTAGGCGGAATAAGGAGTATTGAAGTTGCTGAAAAGCTTCTCGAAAGCGTAGATTTGATTGCAATGTCGAGACCTCTGATTCGGGACCCTTATCTTCCAAGACACTGGATAAGGAGCGACTGTGTTTCATGCAATCGATGCCTAAACGCAGTTGCAATCGGTGAAAAATTGAGATGCTATAAAAATTATAATTTTTAAACATATATGTATAAATAAAAAAATTTTTATTTTCTTCTGCTCTGAATTTTTTGTGAAAGTTGTGCTCGGTGGAACGTTCGAACCTCTGCATGAAGGTCACAAAAAGCTCATCGACTGCGCAGTCCAGCTTGGTGGAAAAGATGTGGTCATCGGCATTACAAGTGATGAAATGGCAAGAAAAAGAGTTCGATGTGTTCTTCCCTTTGAAATAAGAGCCGAAAACGTGAGACAGTTTATTGTCAGAAAATATGGTTTTGAGCCAGAGATAGTCATGATATCCAATCCATTCGGAAAAACACTCGATAACGACTTCGAAGTGATTGTGGTTTCTCCAGAAACGCTTGAAATGGCTTTGAAAATAAATGAAAAGCGATTAGAGATGGGAAAAAAGGAAATAAAGATCATTAAAGTCGATTGGGTTCTTGCAGAAGACGGAAAGCCGATTTCAGCAACAAGAATAAAAAGAGGAGAAATCGACAGATACGGTAGAATGATCTGAGACCGAAAATTTATTTATTCCAATGTTAACGCGTATTATGCTGAAGTTTATTGGATCTAAAAAGTATTCAGTAATCACCGTATTTTCGTTGTGGATTTTAACCTTAATTTTCTCCCTACTCATCCTCTTTAGTTATACAGCTGCAAAAAACGCTTTTCAGACTGGATTCTACTTTTTGCCGTTTTTGTTGACTCTTGTGATGATTGTTGGGATCATTTTGATATCCAAACTCGATGTAGCCTCCAAAATGCATCCAGTATTGTGGATAATCCTTTTTCTGACCCTTTTTGGGATTTCCTGGTATTTTGCAGTAAACCGAAAACTTTTAGCTTCGGAAGAGATTGAATTCATCTTCAAATTCTCCCTCTTGTTTTCCACAATTCTAACAATTGCGACCTCTTTAATCGCATTGCTTATGAAAAAGCGAGTGAAAAACGCTTACGATTTACTCCAAGAACTTAAAAATAGAACCTGAATTAATCAAGGTTCAGAAAACTCGAATTTTTCCATCGGGAAATACTCCGTGATGTTAATCAGAATTTCCCCTTTGTGAATTATATGGTAGTTTCTTACTAAGAACATTGGTTTTGAAACTCCAAATTCCTTAGCGAGTTCGTTGTCAAAAATAATCTTTCCCCAGTTTATCTCTCGCCTAGCCTCAATGTTATGTTTCTTCAGGATTTTGCCTATTGGAATATCAGCACGCATTAGGTCTTCTCTAAAACTATTTTCGAGTCTTTTTAATGGTGTATATGAGATCGCTTTTGCATAAATTTCTCCATCTGCCTTCAGGTAAACAACTCTGTAATTAACATCGTCTCCTTCAGAAATTTTAAGAGATCTGGCAATATCAGCATTTGCAGGAATTATTTTCTGTTCAACGGTTTCAATTTCAACGTTTTTCTGCGTAAAGGCTTCGATTATCGTTGTAACGGACCCATCAGTTGTTAGCAGAATTCGGTGTATGGGATTCATAGCTCCTCTATTTCTTTTACTGGTTTCCCGTCTTTTGTTTCTGGAGCTAAATAATCAAGAAATCTCTGAAAAGACGTCCCTATCAGTCTAAAAGTTACCCGAATAGGCGAAAGAACTGCATTTTCTTCACAGAAATTTATTTTTGAAACTGTTGCTGTTTGTTTGTTCAGATATATTACTACTCTATTGCCCGACCTATTTTTTAGTAGCTCTGCTCTTGCGGTATCAAGTATTTTCTGTCTTCTTAAGAGGTCTCTAAACCTACCCAAATCTCTTGCAATCGCAAATAGTTTTCCATTCTCGATTCTAATCTTCGCATCCGGAAATAGTTTTTTAATCGCATTAACAACTTTCTCATCTTCTTCTGTTGGATGTATCTCCGTCTCTATTTCCACCTCCACACTGAGAAGTTTCTTTAAGATAGCTCTAACCTTCTCTTTAAATTCTTCAATGTCTCGGGTGTTCTCAATCGTAAAATCTGCTACTTCCATCGCTTCTCTCAGCCCCCAAGCCTCCTCTCTTCTATCTCTCTCTATTAGGTCCTCTATTTTAAAGACGTCATCGCTTCTCCCTCTTTGTAATGCTCTCCCAAATCTAATTTCCAATGGACACTCAATTGCTATTAAAATAAAGTCATCAAAAGCTCTCTTGAACGTCTCAACCTCTGCAATACCCCTTATACCATCTACAAGAACTACAGGACCAAGAGCCTTAATTTTAGGAATACATCTCTTTGCTATAGCATCCATTCCCTCTCTCTCCCTCAACTCACTCGCTATTTTTCCAAGATTTTTTGAATTCGGCTCTAATCCTCGATTAATGGCTTCCTCTCTTACCACATCTCCCATGGTTACTACGGGAATTCCAAATTCCTTTGCAACTTCTCCGGCTGTGCTTTTACCTGAGAGAGGATACCCAACAAAGGCTATGATCATAGCAAGGAAAGAAAATTGATAAGATATTTAAAACATCTTTTTTGAAACATCGCTACTTAGCCAATTGCAGAAGTTTTTTTATACCTGTGAAAGTAAAACTGAGCCGTGAAGGAAATCATAATGAAATACATTGCCATAAATTCTGCAAAATACGGAAAACCCGATGAAAAGGCTGTCATAGGCAAGGTAATCGCTGAAAATCCGGAGTTAAAATTAAAGATTAAGGAAGTGATTCAATTAGTAAAGGATTGCATAAGAGAGTTTGAGAGTTTAAGCGAGTTAGAAAGAAAAGAACTTATAAGCAAGTATTCTTCTGAGGAGAAGAAAAAAGAGGAAAAAGAACTGAAATTGCCTCCATTGCCAGAAGCGGAGGTTGGAAAAGTTGTAATGAGATTTGCTCCAAATCCCAACGGCCCACCCACACTTGGTTCTGCAAGAGGAATAATCATAAACGGGGAATACTGTAAGGAATACCGCGGCAAATACATATTGAGATTCGACGACACCGATCCAAAGACTAAAAGACCAATTTTGGAAGCATATGATTGGTATATAGAAGATTTTGAATGGCTTGGTTATAAACCGGATGAGATAATTTACGCATCAAAGCGAATATCTCTCTATTACGAGTATGCAAAAAAGCTGATTGAGCTGGGTGGAGCTTATACTTGTTTCTGCAAAAAAGAAGAATTCAAGAAATATCGCGATAATGGAATCCCCTGCCCTCACAGAAATTCAGCAGTCGAAGACAATTTGGAGGTCTGGGAAAAAATGCTTGAAGGTGCTTACAAAGAAGGAGAAGTCGTATTGAGAATCAAAACAGACATAACACATAAAGATCCTGCAGTAAGGGATTGGGTTGCTTTCAGGATCATTTATACACCCCACCCTTTAGTTGGAGATAAATACTGTGTTTATCCGATGCTTGACTTTGAATCAGCGATAGAGGACTATCTCTGCAAAACAACCCATATACTGAGAGGAAAGGATTTGCGCGATTCAGAGCTAAGACAGCGATATATTTATGAATACTTTGGCTGGAAGTATCCGATTACGATTCACTGGGGAAGGGTGAACGTTTTAGAGTTTGGAAAGTTATCAACTTCGCTTATAAGAAGAGAAATAGAAGCAGGGAATTACAGCGGATGGGATGATCCAAGATTGCCAACTGTAAGAGCTTTAAGGAGGCGTGGAATTACTGCAGAAGCTATAAGAAGATTCTATTTAGCTCTCGGGCTTAGCGAGAGTGAAGTAAATGTAAGTATGAGAAGTCTATATGCAGAAAACAGAAAAATCATAGACCCAATTGCGAATCGATATTTCTTTGTCTCAGAACCAGTTGAAATAGAAATTAGTGGGCTACCTGAAGAGAGAGTCGTTGAAATACCACTAAACCCAAATTCAAAAGAGAAAAGAAGGTTAATGGGTGAAAAGAGAGTTTTCATTGCCAAAGAAGACTTCGAAAAACTCAAAGGCGAAAATGTTAGATTAAAAGACTTTTGCAACGTTATTTTAAACGAAAAAGCTGAATTCGTCAGTTATGAACTTTTGGAAGCTAAAAAAGGAAAAAATATAATTCACTGGCTTCCAAAAAGTCAAACAAAGAAATGTAAGGTTATTGGAGAGAGAACATGGGAAGGATATGTCGAAAAAGGTGTGGAAAAGGAGTTGGGCAAGGTAGTGCAGTTCGAAAGATTTGGTTTCTGCAAAATCGAAAAGGTTAACGAAGAGGTAATTGCGATCTATACTCATGAGTGATGTCATTAGAGGATTTGCAAAAATTTAAAAATCTTCAGCCTTAATGGCTTCAAGCCCGGGTGGTGTAGTCCGGCCCAACATGTGGGCCTGTCGAGCCCACGCCCCGGGTTCAAATCCCGGCCCGGGCGCTATTAATAAAATTGAACACAAAAAGGCTTTTGATGTATTGGGCACAGCCATTTATTTTAATCGCCATCTTATGAGCCCCTATGAGAAAATTACACCGATACAGAGCTTTTACGACTTTAATACCTTCTTTAAGGCTTCAAGTCTTTTTATAGCATCATTTCACTCGCCTCTCCTTAGTAATCTGTATCTTATTACATTTTCATGAGAGTCTCAAGCTTTTTCTATTGACTTCAAAAACTCAAGACTTTTCTCGAGATCTTTAGAATCTGCAAAGTTCATGCTGAACTTCATGTTCTTCCAGAAGATCTCCAAGAGAGCGAATTTCGGTTTTAGCTTTTCAATTAGCCATTTAAGTAAGTTGGCATCGAGTTCACCAGTGCCCAAAGGTAAATGGTCTGACATCGTAGCAAAGCTGAAGTCGTGAACATGCAAGGCGATTATTCTGCTTCTGTATTTCTCTGCGAAATTCCTTAGGGCTTCTCTGTAGTCCTGCCCAAGACGATGGGAGTCGATTGCAAAGTGTCCGATGTCAAGGGTTAGCTTAACGTCTCCAAGCACGAATTCCTCCATGAAAAACTGATCGTTTTCCAAGCAAACCTCGAAACCCGCATTCTTGCTGTATTCGACGGCGAAATTTATCGCCTTTTCAATGTTTCTGATCCCGTCTTTGCGAACTTCTGGAAAGATGAAAGTTGGTGAGAAGTGCATCGCATGAAAGTTGAAATAAAGAGTTTCAAATTTCTCTGCAAATTTCAAGCAATTTTCAAGCACCTTCATCGATGCTCTAAATACTTCATCCCTCGGACAAGCGAGAAGCATGTCAAGGGGAGCATGGAAAGCGGGTTGAACTCCATAATCCTTTAAAGCCTTCTCAAGTTCATCTGCCCTTTCTGGAAATGGATAATCGAGGGATATTTCAAAGTAATCAAATCCCATATTAAGCAGTTCTTCAAATTTGGCTTCAAAAGGTCGATGCCCGAACCAGACAGAAGTGCCTATTTTCATCTATTCCCATACAGAAGTGATGTATATAGGTTTTTATTCGGTTTGTTCTTAAGTTAAGCTCAACTTAGTTAGCAAGGTTTTAATCAAGCTCATGGAAATTATTATGTATTTATATGTTTCCATTTATTTTATAAAATTTTTAACTTTTTCAGACTCGGCCCAAACCCTATCAAGTCTTGAAATAACCTCATCTATTCTCAAAACCTGTTTATGAACTTTCTCTCTAAGCTTATCGTCTGCAGAAAGTTCCATATAGGCGAAAATAGCTGCCAGTGGATTTCTTATTCCGTCAACGAGATATGCTATCTCATTTATGTTTCTTTGGAGCTGTTCTAATAGCCTTGTTTTTTCATCTTCAAGTCTTAACTTCTCTTTTACAAACTCAATGTCGCCCATTAGGGTTTTAATCAGCTCAAATTCACTCTCTCGAAGCCTTTCAGTGATAAAAAACAAGGCTCCAACTTCTGAGTTGATCTGAATAGGGTATACTATCACTTGCTTTTCCTTATGCTCCTGATAAAATCTGCAATCCTCAGAATGCTCTCTTACAATCTCTTTTCTCTCAATAGCTTTCCTGACGCATTCTCGATCTTTATCAAGTGTAAAAAAGCACTCTCCCAATTTATTCAATTCTCTAACTACATCTGAAATTACTTCTCCGAAATCTTTTCTCCTTACCATCTGCCTGTTAACTCTGTATATAACTCTCAAAAGCTCATTAAGCCTTGAAACTTCAGAAAATAAAGATCTTATCTCTTTTTCAGCTTCTCTTAACGGTGTTACATCGACTGCAATGTGGATGATCTTCTTCAGCTTACCATCTTCGAAAATTGGTGTAGTGGTGACAACAAAGCTCCCACCAAGAATGGGGACTTCCATTTCCCTTGTTTCTGTTTTTCCACTTTTTAGCATCGCATTCACTGGACAAAATTCTACTGGCTCATCTTTTCCGTGGAATACCTTATGGCATTTCAATCCCACGGGATCACTTATCCCGATTGCTTCAAGAAGCTCCTTTGTTTTTCTATTAGCGTAGATTATCTCAAAATTTGGAGATAAAACCAAAACAGGATTTCCTATAGACTCAAAGAGAACCCCAAGCTCGAGCTCAAGCATTTTTGAATGTTTTTCCAGCTCTATAGCCTGCATTCTTGTCCTTAAGAGGGCTTCAACCCTTTTCAGGAGTTCAGACTTCTGGATTGGGATCCTTATAACCTCATCTACAAGTCCCCAAACCTCTTCCTCAACTCTCTCCTTTGCTACGAGTAAAACTGGATGAAAAGTCCCAGAACGTATTTTTTCAACCTCTTCCATCTTCATTTTCAGCGTAAGTTCATCAATGATTAGCAGATCAAATTCTGCTTCGGAGATTTCATACTTTTCAGATAGAAATTCCTCCAAAAGCTTTCTATTTGCCTTACCAAAGATTTCAATTCTTATTTTTGGTTTCATTCCCTAAAATAAACATATTTTTATTCCTTCCTCCCCTATCTCCATCCTGTGCCAGCCAGGAACGAAATCACTGCCCCTTGTTTTCCTAACTGCAATTTTCAGTCCTTCTTCGTCTCTCTTTAACTCAACGATCCCATCCGCAATGAATTCCAGATCCTGATCTGGTGTCTCCTGAGTCGTTTCGGAGGTGAAAAGCACCGTCGCGCCGATGGAATTCAGAAATTTTATGAATGAAATGACCTGCCTTTTATGAACGAAGGCATTGGGCACGAGTCTTCTGAACTCCGATATTGAGTCTATGAATACCCTTTGAGGCTTTATTTCTTCCACTTTTCTCGTGGTCTCTTCAAAAATTCTCTCCCTCTCTACTTCGCCGGGATGAAATATGTCGTATGCACTTCTGTAATATTCAGAACTTGGAGTCAAATCCAGAAAGTCGATGCCCTCGATCTCGAGGAACAAATTTTTTGAGTTCTCCTTTATATATTCTGCACTCTCCGTAAGGGTTATGAAAAGAACCCTTTCACCTTTCTTTGCCCCCTCAATAAGGAATTGAAGCCCCAGAGTTGTTCTGCCAGTTCCACTTTCCCCTTTGATATAGTAAGCTCTTCCCTTGAGGAAACCGCCCATCATTAGTTTGTCAAGTCCTTCTATTCCCGTCGAAATTTTCATCATTTAATAATTGGAATAACTACTTAAAAAGATGTCGCAAAAATTTAAGTGGCTAATTCAACCCATTTTTAAATTATCTCGTCCCTATAACCGCCGCTCCAAGGGCTCCGATGATCTGCGGTTCTTCTGGAACTATAACTACCACACCAAGCTTTTCTTCAATTGCTCTCCTCACACCCAAATTCTTGGCAACACCGCCAGTGAGAACAACTTCTTTTCTGAGTCCAACTCTATTGACCATCGCCACAATTCTGCTCGCAATTGCATCGCAAACACCAGCGATTATGTTTTCAAGTTTCTCTCCAGCTGAAAGATAGCTTATAACCTCCGATTCTGCAAAAACGGTGCAAGTCGAGGATATCCGAACCTTATTCGTTGCTTTTAAGGCAAGACTGCCAATTTCTTCAATTTTCAACCCCAAAGCATTTGCCATCACTTCCACAAATCTCCCCGTTCCTGCAGCACATTTGTCGTTCATCACAAAATCCAAAACCTTTCCATTCTCAACTGCGATTACCTTGCTGTCCTGCCCGCCTATGTCTATCACGGTGCCTGTTTGTGGAATCAAAAAGCTTGCTCCAACTGCATGACAGCTGATCTCTGTGATCTTTTTGTCTGCAAAGCTTACCATGTTTCTGCCATATCCAGTTGCTACAATTCTGCTAATCTCGTCCTTTTTAACTCCTGCAGATCTCAGCGTTTCTTCAAAAATTTCCTTTGCGGTAGCTTCAAGATTTGGTTTTACCTTCATAATTTTGTAGCTCAAAATTTTGCTGTTGTTCAAAATGACACATTTCGCAGTAATCGAGCCAAGATCTATTCCTGCGGAAATCATAGCATCTCAAGAAAAGCCTCAAGTCTCGTCACAACTTGAGCCTCGCTGAAAACTCTCTCATCGACCATGTCCGCTTCAATGATCACCGATGGAACACTAAGCTTTTTCTGGATTTCATACTGCCCAAAAGAATAAGGCTTACAACTTCTGTTCGAGTGCATTACAACCCCGTCAACATCGTAAATCTCTATAAGGCGATTTATGATATCGACCATCATATCCATGCCGATGTTTAGATAAGAGACTGTGTAAACTTCTGCAATTCCAGAAATAACATCGCTACCCCTTACAACCTTAAATCCAGACCACGCATTTGTGTATGTATCTGCAACGAGACAGGCATTTCTTTTCTCAAAAAACTCTCCGAACCATTTAAGCCTATACCACACCGGAATATTGTCCCAAAGAAGCCTGATTTCTTCGTTATCAATTGCAGAAATTCCCTTCTTAACTCTTTCTTCAAGTTCTTGCTTCATTTCCTTATAAAAAGCGACTGCATGATCTGTTCCACGCAAACAAACGATTGGAGCCATATTCACGAATGCGTCAAAACAAGTCATTGGCGATGGTCTATTGCTTGCCATTCTAAGACATTCCGAATAAAGCTCAACCGCTTCCATTGATTTCAAAACTACATCTCTTAGCTTCGCATCATCAAGCTTTCTATCTGTTATCTTTTCCACAAATTTTATAAAATCGTATAGCTGCTCCTCAACGTATCTCAAATGATGTTCCTTTAGCTCCTTTCTGATAAAGGGCATGTCCAGAACGAATAATGGGACCTTGAAGATTCTGCTAAGCACCTGATACCACTTAACGACGGTATTGCAGATGTTATTGCAGGCAAATAGAAATGTGGGCTTTGGCAATCCGCCAATTGGACTTGTGCCAGCAAAAACACAACCAATGTCGCATCTCGCATAGGAGCAAAGATCCCTCGAAAATCCCTTTTTTTCTGCGAACTCGCAGTAATATCCACCGAATTTTGTCGCACCTATTAATGCACCGTGGTTTTCAGGATAAACTGGATAAACGTCAAAGGCATGCAACAATTCTACAGGGGCACCGCTCGTGATCCAAGCGTTGCAATCTGCCTGCATACCTGCCATGTAGTAGCCAGTCATCAGTTCCCGCATTTTTTCTGAGATCTCGAGCCTTCTCAATCAGATCACCTCCCTGAGAGCTTCTATTCTCGTGCGTATTTGCTCAGTCGAGACAACTGGAAATTCAAGCTCGATTAAAGCAACCTTTTTTCCCATTTGCTCCAGTTTTTCTTTAAGCTGTGGATAATCAAAGAAATGTGGTTCGCAGAACTTTACAAGCAAAAATACAACCGCATCGCAATCCTCAGCAAGCTTTAAAACGTAATCGAATCTTCTGTCGTTCGAGTAGTGCTTTGTCGGGCATGGAGACTTGTAGAAGTATTTTTCCGCAATGAACCTCAAAGCACTATCAAGATCTTCGGGTTCAAAGCTCGGATAATTGAATTCAAAAAATCTACTTCCTGTGCAAATGTCATCTTTTATGGAAAAACCCGCTTCCCGGAACAAATCGTAAACCTTTAGGTATGGACAAACACTACCAGTTATCAGGACTTTAGGCTTATTCCCCCATTTTTTGGCAGACTTCAATTTTTCGTCTACAAGCTTTATTGCATCTTTAACGTCGATCTGCTGAACTTTTATTACTGTCTCGTAATCGGGTGCCAATGTAAAAAGCTTTTTAAGTTTCTCTTCAAGCTCTCGATAAAGTTTGATGCTCTCCAGAAGACTCTCAAAGCTCACATCCCCTCCCCATTCCTTCAAAACTGC
The DNA here is from genome assembly GCA_038734275.1 of Archaeoglobaceae archaeon. NCBI lineage: Archaea > Methanobacteriati > Methanobacteriota > Archaeoglobi > Archaeoglobales > Archaeoglobaceae > Archaeoglobaceae archaeon. The sequence goes on along the minus strand of JAVYOO010000001.1, from coordinate 212,241 downwards.
GAGGAATTCTTTTAGCTCTTTAACGTAATAATCAATATTTCCAATCTTAGTGGGAAACTCTATGTTATGAACTCTCTTCCCGACGAATTCAAAAATGTCTGTTAATCTCATGAGAGTGTCGCAACACCTTGTAAAAACGAATGCGTAAAAATCACCGTTCAAAGCGCACTCAAGTGCCCCTCTTGCCTGCGAGCAAGCATAGCTTTGAATGTATCCTGAGGCCAGTGTTATTGGACTTTCAGTGGCAAAAACTCGATATGGCAGGAATCCTGCTGAATGTATGATCTCCTTTGGAGTAAACGTGCAGAGATATCCGACCTTCACAGCAACGATTTATTTGAAAAATTTAAAAAATTTTCTACTTGCAAATTGTAATCTCAATTGTAGAAACGTTCATTTTCTTTCCATCTTGAGATTCAAGTTCCTCCGTGTCAATCTTGATCCCCTTAATCTTAAGTCCAGGAACGAATCTGTTCCTAACTATCTCCGCAACATCTACCGCCCTGCTTATCGCCCTACCACGAGCCTTAATAACAACCTCCTTCGCCCCTTCATTGAGCTGAGTTATTGTTGCAAGCACATAGTTCATCACTGGCTTTTTGCCTACCAAGACGACATTCTCAGCCATTCGATCACCCCCTAACGCAATGGACTCTCAAGATTTAAATCTTGCTCGAAAATAAATTTAAGTAATAAACATTAACAACTATTTTTTAACAACTGGAAAGCTCCTAAGCCAGTTTATGTCCGGCAAATACAATTTTCTAAGATCTTTTAGACCAATTCTAAGCATTGCAAGCCTACCAATTCCAAGACCCCATGCAAGCACTTTGCCTTTGATACCCAGTGGTTCTGTGACCTCTTTTCGGAAAACTCCTGCTCCGCCAAGCTCAATCCAGCCAAGTCCCTCCACGTAGACTTCGGGCTCAACGCTTGGCTCTGTGTACGGGAAATATCCTGGGCGGAAGCGAACGTCTTCGAAGCCCATCTTTGTAAAGAAAGTCTTAAGTAAGCCCAAGAGATGCTTGAAGCCAACATCTCTGTCAAGCACAACTCCTTCGAGTTGGTCAAATTCTGGAAGATGCGTTGCGTCAATGCTCTCTCTGCGATAAACCCTGTCGATGCAGAAAGCCTTTTGCGGTGGCTCTGGATTTTTTGCCAAGTATTTTATAGTTACTGCGGTCGTATGCGTTCTCAAAACCAACTGCTGAGCCTTCTTCAAATCCCAAACCCCTTTCCAGCCAGTAGATCCCGTGATCCAGCCATTCTCGTGGGTTTCCTTCACATTTGAAACTTTTTCGTAGTCAATTTCCTCATATCTGTCCAAGTAAAATGTATCCTGCATGTCCCTTGCGGGATGATCCTGGGGCTGGAAAAGGGCGTCGAAGTTCCAGAAGGCAAGCTGAACGTAATTGCCCTTGATCTCTTTGAACCCCATGTCTAAAAAGATCTTTCTGCACTCCCTGATAATTCTTTCGTAAGGATGGCTCTTACCACCATAGATTTCTGCAGAGGGGATTTTAATGTCGTATCTAATGAATTTCTTACTTCTCCAACTTCCAGTAATTATTTGCTCTGGTGTTAGATCAGAAATTGTCTCTTTAAAGTCGAATTCAACTTTTTTGAGAATTTTAACCTGAAAAGTCTTCTCTTCAACCTTTTCGATAAGCTTTCGCCTTTCAAGAAGTTTAAGCAATTCTCTGTCGATTTCCTCTCCTTTATCAACTCTCTCCAACGCCCTTTTTTCAGCCAATTCTGGCTTGCTAATTAGTCTTATTTTACCTCCTTTTAGTTCTAAAACATTCCTCCTTTTCAGCCATCCAACTGCGATCTGAAATTCATCCCCAAGTGCCGACTTCAGTCTTTCGACTTCATCGGTCTCAGAAAGCAATTTCAAAAGCTTCTCTTCTGGAAAACCCTCTTTGAGATACCTTCTTCCTTCTTCAGTAATTTTATATCTGATCTTTTTCACTTCAGATACTTCCAAAAATCCTTTTTCCTGCAAAAGAAAAACCGCCTTCATCACTGCATCTCTACTCATCTTTGTAAGGCTTGCAAGCTCATCTAAGCTGTAAACCTTTCCCACTTCCGCATTGCGCAGAACTTCTGCCTCGATCTTTGAAAGCATACTTGCAGTTTGCGAAAAGTTTTAAAGTATTTCTACTCAATTATTGAAGGTGATGTTATGGAAACTATTCCTGAATTGATTGAAAAGCTTAAAGGTGGAGAAATAAAAGCTTCTGAGCTCGTTGAAATCTATTTTGAAAAAATTAAGGAATTGAATCCGAAAATAAACGCATTTGTGACTTTAAATCCAAAAGCAGTTGAAGAAGCCAAAATGGCAAAAGATAAGCCTTTGGCGGGTTTGCCAATTGCTGTAAAGGACAACACGGACACTAAGGGAATAAGAACAACTTACGGCTCAAAACTGCTCGAGAACTATGTGCCAAAGGAAGATGCGGTTTTCGTAGAAAGACTGAAAAAAGCGGGGGCGGTTGTGATTGGCAAAACCAACATGCCTGAATTCGGGCTTATAGCCTACACCGACAACCCGCTATTTGGTGCAACAAGAAACCCATGGGATCTAAATAGGACAGTTGGCGGTTCAAGCGGTGGCAGTGCTGCTGCGGTTGCTGCGGGCATGGTTCCAGTTGCAACTGGGAACGATGGTGGAGGAAGCATAAGGATTCCTGCATCTTTCTGCTCTCTCTATGGGCTGAAGCCGACCACAGGCAGAATTCCATGGTATCCTCAAATGCCAGTGTTCGTTGGAATGGTAAGCGAGGGTTTTCTGACAAATTTTGTCGAAGATACTGCCTTTCTGCTCGATTTTGTCAAAGGCTTCGATCTGCGTGATGTTAACTCATTGCCCGATGATGGAAAAAGCTACTTTAAGAGCTTAAGCGATCCTGTGGATGGCGTTAGAATAGCTTTTTCACCGAATTTGGGCTACGCAACAGTTGATCCTGAAGTTGAGGAGGTTGTAAGGAAAGCGGTTTTCAAGCTTGAAAAGGTTGGAGAAGTTGAAGAAGTTGAAGTTAACACACCATGCCTCGAAATGGAGTTAACTTTGAAAGTCGTGCTCGAATTCACTTCATTTCTGGCGGATAAGATTGAAGAATGGAAAAAGGTCGCGTTTCCACCATATCTTGGATTTCTCGATATTGCACAATCTTTTAGCTATAGAGACTACATAAAAATCGAAGAAAGAAAAATGGAACTTTGGAAAGCTTTGCGTGAGATTTTCGAAAAATACGACTACCTTGTTACACCAACCACCGCAGTAAAGCCATTTGAACTCGGAAGGTTGAATCCAGAGGACATTGCTGGGCAACCCACAACCCCGATAGGCTGGATGCCCTTCACGTATCCATTCAACTTCACTGGGCTTCCAGCGGCATCAATTCCAGCGGGATTCAGCAAAGATGGTTTACCAATCGGAATGCAGATCATTGGCAGAAAATTCGACGACTTGGGTGTCCTCAGGATCTCGAAAGCTTTCCAAGATATAGCACCGTGGCAGAAAGTTAAGCCAAAGATCACCTGAGTTGGAGACGCATATCGTATTCGTAATAGGGAGCTACGATCTCAAATCCAAGCTTTCTGTATACGTGAATTGCTCTTTCATTTTTTCTTTCCGTCACGAGTGTGATCGCATTGAAACCTGCTTTCTTGCAAAACTCTATTATCAACTTCATCATCTCTTGTCCCAGCCCACGATTTTGATAATCCTGATGAATGAAAATCGTTAAATCAACCTCATTCTTTTCCGATGGAACTATTACGAGATGTCCAACAATCTTTCCATTTTTTTCAGCAACGATCGCAAATCCATTAGTTCCCAAATAATCTACCCAGCTTTTTATTGCCTCCTTATTTATGGGTGGCAATCCCAAACAGCGAAATTGAGGGTCATAGTTCAGATACATTTCAAGGAGTTTATCCCGATCCATAGAATGGTCATACTGTCTGATCGTGATTTCTTCGCCTTTTCGATCCTTCACCACTACGGTTTCAAATTTGGGTAGCTGAATTGTGAGTGCCACATATAAACTCTGTCAGCTTACTTATAATTTTTTCTAAAAATATTAATTCAAGTAGAATGATACAGTCCATTTGGTTACCGAAAAATTTAATTCTCCCCCTCAAAAATGTTCGCAATGTTCAAGTGTCATCTCTACAACTGGAATGATATTTGCCAGCTTTGCAAACAACTTGCAAAAAAGATCAGAGCGAATGGATACAAAGTTGACGTAATAGTCGCGGTTGCTCGTGGTGGTTGGGTTCCTGCAAGGATTCTTGCTGATCTTTTAGAAGTGAGAGAGTTATACAGTGTAAAGACGGAGCACTGGGGAATGGTTGCTACTATAACCGGCGAAGCGAAAATCACTCAACCACTTAATGTCAATCTCGAAGGAAAAAATGTTTTGATCGTTGACGACGTTGCAGACACAGGTGAGACGATAAAGATTGTAAAAGATCATGTAAAGAGTTTGCTGCCAAAAGAGATCAGAATAGCCGTAATTGATTATAAAAAGACTTCTAAGTTCATTCCCGATTATTATGCATCCGAAATGGAAGGGTGGAAATGGATTGTTTATCCTTGGAGTTTAAAAGAGGACGTTAAGGGATTAATTTCTGGAAAAGCAAAAAGTTTAGAGGAAGCTATTCGCATCCTTGAGGATTACGGCTTAAAGCTTAGCTATGAGGAGGTCAGAGAAATTATCGAAGAATGAAATAAAAAGAATAGTAAAGGTTGCAAAGGGTGAAGAAAAGGCGGATCTTGTTATAAAATCTGCCGAAATTGTAAATGTTCTAACTGAAGAGATCTACAACTCGGACATAGCAATCTGTGGTGACAGGATTGCTGGAATTGGAAAATACGATGGTTTAAGAGAAATCGATGCTAAGGGACTTTATGCAATTCCTGGACTGATAGATGCCCACACTCACATCGAGATGAGCCTTTTAACACTCTCGGAATTTGCAAGACTTGTTGTTCCACGCGGAAATACTTGCATTGTGGCAGATCCTCATGAAATTGCAAACGTTCTTGGAAAAAAGGGGATCGTTTATCTTCTTGAAGAAGCAAAAAACACTCCGATAAGATTCTACTGCATGATACCATCCTGTGTGCCTTCTTCACCACTTGAGACTCCTGGAGGCACTATTACGGCAGAAGACGTGGAAGAGCTTCTCAAGCTCGATAAAGTAATAGGACTTGCAGAGGTGATGAACTATCCCGGAGTTTTGAATTGCGAAGACGAATTGCTCGAGAAGATAGAGAGAGCAGAAATTGTTGATGGACACTGTCCAAAATTATCGGATAAGGCTCTAAATGCCTATGTCTCTGCCGGGATCATGTCAGACCATGAAAGCACTACTTTAGAAGAGGCAAAGGAAAAATTAAGACTTGGAATGAGAGTTATGGTAAGGGAAGGGTCTGCTGCGAAAAATCTCAGAAATTTGAAGACTATTCTTGGAAATAGAGCAGTAATGCTTGTCACCGATGGCGACAGAAGTGTTTTGGATTTGCTAAGCGAGGGATATCTCGACAGTGCCCTAAGGAAGGCTATTGCAGAAGGAGTTGATGAATTCAAGGCTCTTCAAGCTGTAACCATAAATCCTGCAGAGTATTTTGGCATAAATGCTGGTCTAATTGCTCCGGGGAGGTTTGCTGATATTGCTCTGGTTAAGGATCTGCGAAGACTTGAAGTGAAGAAGGTCTTTGTTGGGGGGAAAGAACCAGTATTCACAAGATTTGAGTATCCCGAAGATGCAAAGAAAACTGTAAAAGCCAAAAAGATCTCTGAATCAGACATAGCAATTCCCAACGGTTTGGCAAGGATCATAGAGATCATAGATGGCGAGATCATAACAGGAGAGGGCGTTGAGAACGTTGATGGGATCGAAGTGAGCAAAGATATTCTAAAGGCGGTAGTTGTTGAAAGGCACAGAGGAACAGGAAACGTTGGAAAAGCCTATGTCAGGGGTTTTGGATTGAAAAAGGGTGCTTTAGCTCAAAGCATTGCCCACGATGCCCACAACATCGTCGCAATCGGAGCGAGCGATGTGGAGATCTGCAAAGCGGTCAATAGGCTCATCGAAATTGGTGGGGGTATAGTTGTTTATGATAATGAATTTTACGAGTTACCTTTGAAAATTGCCGGGATTATGAGCGACGAAAAGGCTGAAATTGTTGCTGAAAGACTCAAAGAAATCGAAAAGAAATTGAGAAAATTGGGCTGTAAGCTAAAATCACCGATAATTACGCTGTCGTTTATAGCTTTACCAGTCATTCCGAAGCTTAAGCTCACAGATCTTGGGCTTGTTGATGTGGAGAAATTTGCAGTCGTGGAGCCAGTGATCAGGTCTTGAGATCTTTGTTCTTTCCGACCATCAGGGCCATTTTCTGATCAAAGGTCTCTTTTTCGGCCTTATAAAACACTCCCAGCGGGATTCGATCCACTTCTTTCATTCTTTGGAGTAGCTCAGATTCATTAGGAGGCGATTCAAGATAATAAATACGCTTCTCGAACCATTCCCTTGTCATCAAATCGTTGTAGGTAACGCATGGCTGTAAGATATCGACCACCGCAGAGCCCCTATGCAGGATTGCTTCCTTTATAATCTCTTTGAGTTCTTTCACATGGTAGGCAAAAGCTCTTGCTATGAATGCATAACCTGAGGCAAGCGCTAAAAGCAAAGGGTTGACAGCTTCATGAATATTTGCATAGTTCATGGCTCTCAATTTAACCCCTGAAGGTAAAGTTGGCCCGGCCTGTCCTTTTGTAAGCCCGTAAACTGCATTATCGTGAATTAAAACCTTAAGATCGATATTTCTCCTGCCCAAAGCAACAAAGTGCCCCGCTCCTATGCCAAGAATATCTCCGTCTCCTCCAGCTACTAAAACTGTAAGCCCGGGATTTGCAAGCTTTATCCCAGAAGCCACGGGAATTGCTCTACCATGGACTGTGTGAACATTACTACCACGAATATAATATACGATTCTCGAAGAACAACCAATTCCGCTGACAATTACGAGCTTCTTTGGATCTATTTTAAGCTCTGCCAAAGCTTTTCTCAATGCACTTAGAACACCATAATTCCCACAACCAGGACACCACTGAACCCATGCGTCTGTTTTGTAATCATACTCCTTCACTCATTATCACCTCTTTCTTTCCACTTAAGAAATCCTTGACTGCTTTTACGACTTCGTTCACGTAAATCGGTCTTGCATTTAGCTTTCTGACAATGCCATCTACTCTGCCCCTTAGCAGAAAAGAGAGCTGTCCGGCATTTGATTCGATACAGATTACTTTTCCGACCATCTCTTTAGAGAGATCTGGAAATGGATTTAGAATTCTGAGCTGGATAAATTTTGTAGAAACATCGAGCTCTTCAATTGCCTCCAATATCGCGTTCTTAGTTGAACCAAAGGAGACTAAAGTTATTTCTGCTTCTTTTTCTCCATAAACACAATAACTTTCTTTAGAAACGCTTTTTGCAAGCTTTTCAAACTTCCTAATTCTCTTTAGCATCATCTTTTCCCGATCAACAGGATCTTCGGTTGCAAATCCATATTCATCGTGCTCGAGACTACTAACAATCATCGTTGCTCTTCCAACTGGTAAAAATGGGCTTATCCCGTCTTCTGTAAGTTTGTAACGAAGATAACCTTCAGATTCTCCATTAAATTTTCTATTTGGCAAATTCCTGAAAGCGGTTTTATCAATCGCGGTTATGCTTGAAGCGATGAACTTGTCAAGCAAATGAATTACAGGAATCTGAAATTCCTCTGCAAGCTCAAAAGCTTTTATAGTGTCTTCAATAGCCTCCCTGTGATCTCCCGATGCGATGACCACTTTCTGAGTATCCCCATGCCCGGAAAAAATTGAATGAAGCAGATCCTGTTGAGATGTTCGAGTTGCAATTCCTGTGCTTGGCGAAGCCCTCATCCAGAGGGTTATGACTATTGGAATCTCTGCTTGGACTGCAAAACTTATCATTTCATTCATAAGGCTAAATCCTGGGCCACTGGTTGAAGTTGAAGCTCTTAAACCAGCAAGACTTGCTCCCAATGCCATGGCTATGGCAGAGATCTCGTCTTCAGCCTGAATCGTTATTGCTTTGCCATTTTTTTCGATATAAAGAGATTCGTCAGTCGCGGGAGTTATAGGGTAAAAGCTCAAAAACTCAAGCCCGGAAGAAATTTTTGCCATTGCAACCGCTTCATTTCCACTCAAAATTAGCTTATCCTCCTTTTTACCATCAGGCAACTCCTTTCTATCTAATTCTTCAACCTCTTTGATTGCCATCTCCATTGCCCTCAGATTAGTCTGAGAGTCAGTAAATTGCTTCTCTATAGCTTTTTTTATCGTTTCCTTGTCCAAGCCAAGAAGATAAAGCCCAACAGAAGTTCCCATTACATTCAGAACCCTTGATATTGACAAAGATTGCCCTCCAGCGATCAATTCTTTCAGCAAATCCTTCATCGAAATGGCAACTACTCTGATTTTGTAATTTGCCAAGATTTTTTCAAGAGTGAGATCGCCATGGGCTTGCTCAATTCTCTTCTTTAAACTTCTACTCATCGAAGGAATTTCTGAAACTTTCGTTTTCAGGCTGTGTTCGTCACAAACCAATAAAGCTCCATCTCCCAAATTTTGAAGGTGAGTAAAAATGCTCTCCGCATCGAGTGCAATGAGTGCATTCAGCGGCAATTTCAAAGCCTTGCCACCAACTCTTATGTGAAAATAGCTGTGAGCTCCAATAATGTTACTATGGAACTCTCTGCTACCGAAAACTTCGTAACCTTTTAAAACAAAAGCCCTTAAAGCAATCTGTCCTGCAGACTCGATTCCGCCTCCTTGAAAACCGCCGATTGCGAAGCTTAGATCAACCTTCATAGATTTCCTCTCTGTAGTCCTGATCAAGGAATGTCTTCCTGAAAATGCTGTGTTCCTTGCTTATGTGCTCTTTAACGTCTTCAAACTCAACGATGCTCCTACAAGTCTTACACCAATAGAATCCCTCTTCAAGTTTAAGCTCAACGAAGAGTCCACAAAAAGACTCGAAGAGACTCATTTCTTTCTTTTCGTAGCAGTAACCAACAAAAGAGTAAAAACTGTGCGGCGACCATTTGTTACAGTTAGCACATCTCTTCTCCTTCATAAACTAAAAGTTTCTTTTTATCTTAAAAGATTTATCCTGAAATCATTCATTCAGAAAACTGCGTAATTGTCCCTCTTCTTCTTGCCCTATCCAATGCCCAGACGAGGACTAAAAACAGGAAGAACAGAAGCAAGAAACTTAGGAGAAAACCAAAAAATGCTGGACTGCTTGAACTCGGTGGAAAGTTGTAAAAGCTTCTATAAAACTCCAAGAAATGCGTAAGTGGGATCATGTAGGCTACTTCTCGCACTCCGGGAGGCAACAAAGCTACTGGATAGTAAATTCCGCAGAGAAGCATGAAGATTGCCGTTAAAGTCCATGCAGCTACCTCTGCTCTATAACCAAATATCAAAAGTAAGGAGCAGGTTAAAGTCCCGATAATCATCGCACTCAAAAAGATCCCAAAAAGGAATAAAAGAACTCCTGCTGGCTGGATTAGCAAGTTAAGACCAAAAAGCAATTCGCTACAAATAACGAGTATCAGAAATGCAATAAATCCTCTCAGAACTCCGAATAGCCAAGCACCAAATAACATGTTAAAGATCGATATTGGTGTAACGAAGGTATAACGCAGACTTTTGCTCCATATGTCAAAAAGAAGAACATAGGCCACATCAAGCTGTGAAACCTGAAGAACGCTAAGCGTTACTGCACCAATCAGAATGAATGCCAAGTAATTCTCTTCAAGGTTCAGGTAGGCACCCATTAATCCTACGGACAGCAAGCCTATTACTGGCCAGAATAAAGTCTCAAAGAGAGTAAAGAAATTCCGTTTGGTTATTATAAAGTTTCGATATGTAAATCCCAAAGTCTTGTAAATTTCATTTCGCAAGTTCATTGAAGACATCCTCAAGATCGACTTCCTTTACTGATATGTTCTTTATCCTGCCAAACTTAGCAACCTCGCTTGCAATATCCCAGAGTCTGCTTTCAGCAGAATCAACATAGAAAGAGATTAGATTTCCATCCCTTTCAACCATGAAAACACCGTCAAGCTTTATCTCGGGCACTTTTGCATCGACTTCTATCGTTATTTTGTCCTTCATTTTCAGCATTCTTTTAAGCTCCTCCTTGGTTCCCTCAGCAACAATTTTTCCCCTATTTATGAAAGCAATTCGATCGCAAAGCATTTCCGCTTCGGACATGTAATGCGTTGTTAAAACAATTGTTATCCCAAGGTCTCTTTGCAGAGATTGTATTTTTTCTCTTAGCCTCTTTGCTACAGGCGGGTCAAGTCCCTTTGTTGGCTCGTCAAGAAAAACAAGCTCAGGATCATTCACAAAAGCTCTTGCTAAAATCAATTTTTGCTTGTTTCCCGTTGAGAGCCTGTTGAATTCCACATTCCTAAACTCCTCAAGCTCAAATTCTTTAATCAGTTGCTCAATTGCTTTTTTATCATTCAAGCCATATAAAAGTGAATAATACCTCAAATTCTCGTAAACCGTAAGACTCCAAATAAGGTTTGGATTTCCACTTGCAACATTGATTCTCTTTCTTATTTCTTTGAAATCCTTTACTGTGTCGTATCCGAGAACCTCAATTCTTCCCCTTGTTTGTCTAAGCAGAGTAGCCATTAAAGATATCAACGTTGTTTTACCAGCGCCATTTGGACCAAGAAGACCAAAAATCCTATTTTTTGGAATTTTAAGATTAATCCCACTCAGCGCAATTTTCTCGGAGAACAATGATCGATATACCATCCACACGTCCTCGCATACAATCGCATGCACATCAAAAAATTGCGAAAAGGGTTTAAATTTTTTGCAATCAGGCGATATCTCTCGATGTGTCCACCTGAACACCTTCTTCCACGTAAAATCTGAAGAACTCGTTTATCGGTTTTCCGCCTCTTATCTTTGGTAACGCAAATTTGGAAACTATCCTTTCTCCAATCCTCTCCGATTCAACATTTATGACGACATCAGAAAGGTCCAACACCTTGTAAACCACGGGAAGAGGATGCACATTTTTTATAAGGTAAACATAGACGACTTTTTCTGAATCCTTTGATATCGTGTAGAGCTTGTTAAGCAACCAGTCCTTTAATCCCCACTCAACATCCAAATTCAGGAAAAAAGATATGGAGTCCACTATTATTGCGGCATTCTTATCGCTACCATGATTCAGACTTTCAGAAACGAAGTCGAAAATTTCCTTGTTTCTATATCTGTCCTCCACTATGAACTGTCCATACTCGTTAAGGTAGTATTGCGAGAAAACATCTATAAAGCGAACATTTTTAGTGTCAAGTCTCATCAACTGCATATCTCTGAGGATAAATTTGGCCGGGCGATTCGTTGTGAGATATATACTATTGTTAACAGAAGCAAATTGATAAAGAAAAGCTTCAGGCATCGCAATTGGGTCTGCGTAAAGACACACAAAGCTTCCAGCGGGTAACCCGCCATCTAATCTCTTATCCAGAAGAGCTATACCTGTTGGAACAGCATTCTTTTTGAGGAGTAACTTCTGCTCCATCATTACTATCACTATTATATCATACCAGCTCCTGGTATTTAATTTTAACTGTTTTCAGATAATTTAATTGTATCGGTGCAGTTTATAGCAAATCTCTGCTGAAAATCTTTTAAATTATCCCGCTACATGAGTTTCATGAAAATAGCAGTAATTGGCGCTGGGCTTACAGGCTTAAGAGTTGCAAACGAGCTAAAGGAGTATGCAAAAATCAAAGTTTTTGAAAAAAATGAAATTGGGGGACTTTTATCGAGTTTTTGTAATGGTTACTGTATTGAGAAGTTTTACCACCACCTTTTTAGATCCGATTCGGAGCTTTTGAGAGTAATAAAAAAACTCGGACTAAGTTCAAAGCTCACATGGAAGACTGTAAAGGTCGGTTTTGCTGTTCATGACCGAATTTATTCGCTCAGCACCCCTCTTGAGATCCTGAAATATCCTCATATGTCTCTCTTGGACAAGCTCAGGCTTGCAATGTTCACAATGAGGAGTAAAAAACTAAATTATGAGGATTTTGACGACATTTCAGTTATCTCAGCTCTAAAGAAGAAATTTAGTGCTAATCTTTTAAATAATTTTTTTATGCCTATGCTAAAAGCCAAGTTTGGAGATAATGCTGAAAAAGTGAGCTACGCATGGCTTCTTGCAAGAGTTGCTATAAGGAGTAACAGAAAGCTCAAAGGAGAAGAAATTGGCTATCTAAGACATGGATTCTATCAGCTTATAGAAAAAATGACTGAGGATTTGGAAATCGTGACGGAAGCGAGTAAAATAAAGCTCGAAAGCAAATGGAATGTGAATGGTGAAGATTTTGATGCAGTTATTTTTACTGCACCACTCCCAGAGCTTGGTGAGTTTACAAAAAAGTTTGGATTGTCAGAAATAAGTTATCAGAGCTCTGTTTGCGCATTATTGTCTTTGAAAAGGAGTCTCTCGGATATTTATTGGGTTAACGTCGATAAGGCTAATTTTGGGGCAATAATTGAACACACCAACTTCATGCCATTTGAAGATTATGGTGAAAATCTAATCTATTTGGCAAGCTATTCCACACCAGATGGCTGGCTCTTTACTAAATCGGATTCTGAAATTCAGAAACTATTTTTTGGGGACTTAAGAAGATTTGGAATCACAGAAAGAGACGTCAATTGGATCAGAGTATTCAAAGCGAAATACAGCTCTCCCATTTACGAAAAAGGCTTTATCAGGAAAATTACTCCATATAGGGTTTACGATGGATTTTACATAGCTGGAATGACTTCAAAACCAAACTATCCAGAAAGAAGCATGAATGGAAGCCTTAAAGCAGGAAAAGAAGTTGCAGAACAGATAAAGAAGGATTTTGGGTTTGAAAAATCATAAAAACCTGGGTTTTAACTTGAGATATGAAACTTAGATTCAGGTTTGAAAGTGTGGAATGCACTGCAGAGCTCTACGAAGGTTTGGCTCCGGAAACAATCAAAGCAATAGCCAAGGTTCTACCCCTTGTAGCGTTCGCACATCGGTGGGGGGATGAGATCTACTTTGAAACCGGGATTGAGTGTAAAGTTGCAGAAAACAGCAGAGAAATAGTGGAAGTTGGTGATGTGGCTTATTGGATCCCCGGAAAAGCAATTTGTTTGTTCTTTGGAAAAACTCCAATTAGCGATGATAAAATCCGTCCTGCAAGTGCTGTAAACGTGATAGGCAAAATTCTCGAAGACTCCAGCAGATTGAAGAGGGTAAAAGAGGGAGAAAAAGTTTTTGTAGATATAATAAAATAAAAAATTAAAATTTATCTACCCTTGAACTTTGGCTTTTCTTTGCTGAAGAACGCAGATATACCCTCTTTCATGTCATCCGTTGCAAATGCAACACCGCAGGCTGTGCACTCCCATTCCATACCCACATCCATTGGGACTTCAGCACCCTTGTTGATGAGCCTCTTTATGAGTGCCATCGAAATCGGAGCACATCTCTCGACAATGTTCTTAGCATACTTCAGAACTTCTTCTTCGAACTTATCATCATCGAAGACTTTGTTTACGATGCCCCATCTTTCAGCTTCTTCAGCCGTGATCCTCTCACCAGTTAAAGCCAACTGCATTGCCCTGCTGATTCCTACAAGCTTCGCCAGTCTCTGAGTCCCGCTCCATCCGGGGATTATGCCCAGTCCCACTTCAGGCAATCCAAGAATTGCGGATCTCTTTGCAAGCCTGATATCGCAGTTCATTGCAATTTCAAATCCACCACCAAGTGCATAGCCATTGATTGCAGCAATTACAGGCTTTGGAATTTCTCCAAGCTTTCTGAATATTCTTTCGCCTTTTCTGTTGTGCTCCACGAAGTCGAACGGATGGAATATCGGAGACGACAAATCCGCTCCAGCAGAGAATGCCTTTGTTCCGGCACCCGTTAAGATGATTACTCTTGTCTGCTCATCGTTCCAGAGCATGGAGATTGCCTTATCAAGTTCTTCCAATAGTTCAACTGAAATCGTATTCAATCGCTCCGGTCTGTTCAATATCAGCTTCGTTATTCCGTCTCCGAGTCTCTCTATTTTTATCGTCTTAAACTCCCCAACCTGCTCAGTTTTTTCTTCTTTCTCCACCATCTGCTTCACCCTCTTCTCTTTTATTGTTTGTGCAGGCTCAAATATTTTCTTCCCAAACATGTTTGCAAGCTCATTTAGCCTATTTAACAGCTGATCCTCATCAAGCGATTTAACCAGCTCAAATGGTCCAAATGGACGATTTAAACCCAATTTCATGGCTTTATCAATATCTTCTGGGTCTGCAACACCCATCTCGACCAGCTTAACAGCCTCATTTATCTCAACCATTGTAAAGTCGAGTGGGCTGATCTTATCAGTTGCCTTGCTCAAATCTATCTCTGGCCTACCCTTACTCCAGTCATACCAGCCTACTCCAGTCTTCTTTCCAAGTTTGTTAGCTTTTACCATCTCTTCGAGGATTTTTGGTGGCTCATAATCGGGGCTGATAGTCCTCGCATAATACTTGCTTGCATGATAGAACACATCGACACCGGTGAAGTCCATCAATTCGAATGGACCCATTGGCAGACCCATTCTCTTAACTGCAGCGTCAACTTCCTCCGGTGTAGCGATTCCTTTTTCGATAATTGACATCAACAACGCTCCAGCAGGAGCTTGAACCCTGTTTACTATGAAGCCCGGAACGTCTTTGCGGACAATCACAGGCTCCTTTCCAATTTTCTTAACATATTCCACGCAGATTTTTACAGTTTCATCACTTGTCTTCTCTCCTTTTATGACTTCAACAAGTTTCATTAGAACTACCGGGTTAAAGAAGTGAAGTCCTATGAACTTGTCCTCCCTCTTTGTGGCTTTTGCAAGGTCCGTTATCCTCATTGTTGAAGTGTTGCTCGCAAATATGCACTCTGGCTTTGCAAGTTTGTCGCATTCAGCGAAAACCTGTGTTTTGATCTCAAAGACCTCTGGAACAGCTTCGATCACAAGATCTGCATCTCTTACCGCTTCAGCCAGATCCAGGGTAGGATGAATTCTTGCCAAAACGCTTTCTGCACTTTCAATCTTGCCCTTCTCTTGGAGTTTTGCGAGGCTCTGTTTAATTCTTTCCATCCCTCTATCGATGAACTCTTTCTTTATGTCCCTCATCCACACTTCATAGCCTGCTATTGCGCTAACTTCAGCAATTCCGTGGCCCATGTCCCCTGCACCAAGAACAGCTATCTTTTTGATTTCCATCCTACCACCGATATGAAACCAATAAGTCAATTAAAAAATCTTTCTATTCCTATCAATCCTATTGAATTTTTGCAAGAAAATTCTTTACGTTCTCCTCTACCTTTGAGTAATCATAACTGCACACAGCAACATTGCCTACCGGTGTTCCTTTAAGTTTCAAAGGATTGAAAGGCTCCCTTCCATTGTAAAATATGAGCGTATCACATTTGTATTCCTCTCCATTTACCTTAATCGAATTGATTCTTTCTGTTCCCATAATTTCGAGATCCTCCCCTGCCTCAACAAAATCAAATTCGTATCCCATCTCTTCGAGTTGCATTTCCATTAAATCAACAATAGCTTCCCGTTTACCTGCAATCAGAATCTTTTCTCCAAGTTTTTTATCTTCTGCAAGAATTCGAAGCGACTGGTCAAGTGTATAAATCCCGGACATTTTCTTCCTTAAAACATTTAGTCGAACCGGTGCTGAATCAACCGCCCCACTACAAAGAATTGCTCTTCTCGCTTCAAAACGTTTAAGCCCATTCTTTGAGTTAACAATCACGGGCTTTGATTTAATGACAGTTCCAAAGTCAACACTTATCTCTTTCTTTAATTCATTTATTTCCTCAATATATTTTGAATATCTCTCCGCAAAGCTACTAAGCCTTGAAAAAACCTCGAGTTCCCCACCAGGGCAACGCATATCAAATACAAGTATCTCAAATCCCTTTTCAAGGAGTTTCTTTGCACAGTGAAGTCCTGCGTATCCGGCGCCAATTACAACATAGTCTACAGAGACCATTTCTGATCACTCTATCAAAATATAGATTATCTCTGTATAAAATTATTTTGTCCGCAGAGATCAAAACTTATTAACTGCTCTCAGAAGCAGTAATGATGAAATTCATAACTTCAAACGAAGGTAAATTTAGAGAAGCAAAAAGCCTTGCCGAGAAGTTTTCAATTGAGATAGAATGGCTTAAAATGGAGTATGAAGAACCTCAGGGTTTAGAACTTGAGATAATAGCAAAAAGAAGTGCAGAACAGCTTGCAAAAGAGATAAAAGAGCCCTTCTTCATTGAGGACAGCGGACTTTTTATAGAAGCTCTTAATGGATTCCCCGGGCCATATTCAAGCTATGTTTTCAAAACAATCGGCAATAAGGGAATATTAAAGCTAATGACTGGAATTCCAAACAGAAAAGCATACTTTAAAGCAGTCGTTGCTTACTTTGACGGGACAAAAGTAATGACTTTTGAAGGAATTGTCGAAGGAGAGATAGCGACAGAAATTAGAGGCGATAAAGGCTTTGGATTTGATCCAATTTTTCTTTACGGCAATAAAACGTTTGCAGAAATGGGAGAAGAAAAAAATCTGGTATCTCACAGAAGAAGAGCACTCGAAAAGTTTTTTAGAACACTTAAAGGAATTTGATAAAAATTTTTAAAAAAGTCGTTTAAACGTTCAGTCCTCAGAAGAGGATTCAGACTCCTCTTCTTCTTCGCTCTTACTGCTCTCTCCAGTGCCCGTCTTGCTCTCTGTGCCCTTAGATGCAATTACATCGTCAATCCTCAGGATCATGATCGCAACTTCAGTAGCACCGCTGATTGCCTGCTTCTTGACCTTCAGCGGTTCCACAACGCCTGCTTCGAACATATCTGCCGGTTTTCCTTTGAATACGTCAACGCCATATCTGACTTTTCCTGCCTCATGCAATTTTCTAAGTTCTACAAGCATGTCAATGGGATCCAAACCTGCATTTTCTGCAAGAGACCTTGGAATTACTTCCAGCGCGGTTGCAAATGCCTCAATTGCGAGCTGTTCTCTACCGCCAATGCTTGGAGCCCACTGTTTGAGTCTAAGGCTTAGCTCCATTTCTGGTGCTCCACCACCAGCAACGATCTTACCACTCTCAACTGCAGCCTTTGTAACCTTTACAGCATCGGTCATGCTCCTCTCGACTTCATCCACAACGTGCTCGGTTCCACCTCTGATCAATATCGTTACAGCCTTTGGATTCTTGCAACCCTCAATGAAGACCATTTTCTCGTCGCCAACCTTTCTCTCCTCGACAAGCTCAGCTTCACCAAGATCTGCCGGGCTTATCTCTCTCAGATCTGTGAGAATCTTTGCTCCAGTTGCTTTTGCAATCTTTTCTATATCGCTCTGCTTCACTCTCCTTACTGCAAGAATTCCGGCCTTTGCCAGATAATACTGGGCAAGATCATCTATACCCTTCTGGCAGAACACAACATTTGCTCCCGCGTTTGCAATCTTGTCTACCATGTCTTTGAGCATCTTCTCCTCCTGTTCAATGAATCTCTGCAACTGTTCAGGATCAGTAATTCGGATTTCTGCGTCAGTTTCGGTCTCTTTTACTTCTAAGGAGGCTTTAAGGACTGCAATCTTTGCGTTCTTCACCCTCTTGGGCATTCCTGGATGAACTACTTCTTTGTCGATTACAATGCCTTCAATGAGCTGGGTGTCTTTAACGCTACCACCATAGCGTTTCTCGAGCTTTATATTGTCTTCATCAACCTTATAACCTGTCTCAGTCTTCTCAGCAACTCTCCTTATAGCTTTGACCACAAGATTTGCAAGATGATCCACCGCAACTTCTGCATGTTTGCCTGTTATTGCAGTCTTTGCAACTTTCTTTAGAATTTCTTCATCTTCAACATTTATCTGGATTGCAATATTTTCAAGCAGTTCCATTGCCTTGTTTGCAGCCATTCTGTATCCCCTTGCAATCACAGTCGGATGAATCTCCTGATCAAGAAGCTCTTCAGCCTTCTTCAGCAGTTCTCCCGCGATAACCACTGCAGTTGTTGTTCCATCTCCGACTTCGTTGTCCTGAGTCTTGGCGACTTCGATCACCATCTTTGCTGCTGGATGCTCTACGTCCATTTCCTTGAGGATTGTGACTCCGTCGTTTGTGATTGTTATATCTCCAAGGCTGTCAACCAGCATTTTATCCATTCCCTTTGGACCGAGAGTGCTTCTAACGGCTTCAGCAATTATTCTCGCAGCCGTAATGTTCATTCTCTGTGCATCTCTACCAACTGTTCTTTGAGTCCCCTCTTTAAGTATAAGCACGGGTGTTCCCTGAAGCACAGCCATTCAACCACCTCCTTACAGACTTTGGTGGATAGGTATTTCTATATAAAGTTTTCGGTTAGGTTTGTTAATGTAAATAAAAAACACAACATATATCAGAAGGATTATAGAAGCCACTAAGAGTGGTAGATCCGGACTTAAAACTGCCAAGTGGCTTCCTATAAATTTTCCTAACCCTGTAAAAACTTCCCAACCAATTTGAAAAGCTGATACGTAAAAACTCTTTTTATTACTTGAGTCGATCAATAAAGTTTCCAAACTGGAATCAGCAAATACTGCCACTGCATCACGAATTGTGTAAATTATCACAGCAATCCAAATCGCTGAGGCCATAGCAATCGATGTAAATAGAACGATCTGAACTAATATGGTCACCGTATGGAGTATTTTAGGATCTGTTCTCACAAATTTCAAAATGCTTAAGGTAGTAAGAGCGCTCATAAGCGAAGCCATGGAGAACATCATAGCCACATCTTTTTCTGATGCATTGTATTTCAGTATTAAATAAAAGTCGATATTATATGCCGACATCCCAATTGCGACGCCGAAGAAGAGTAAAGATTACTATGTTCAAATAAAGACTTGGAACACCTTTTACTTCAGAATTTATAGCAATTTTATTGGATTGAGAAATAAATTTCGGGTATATTATTCCTGCAAGAACTATTGCTAATACCAGTGGAATTAAAAAAACTCCTGTGAGTGTTAAAAAGACCAATAAAGATCCAATCGAAAACCCCAAAAGGTGAGAAGAATGGACTGCTGAGTATCTCCTGTAGTCTCCATCCAAGTTACTTGCTGCGAGCACTGAACTAACTCCATGTATGCCCGCGGATAACCCGAGAAGTAATGAAATTAACAAGAAGTCAGCGTGAGATAATGTCAATAAGGCAGTTGAGAGTGAAATAGCGGCGATGGGCATTAAAAGTTTTCCTCCACTATGGTTGTATAAAATACCTGAGATAAAGATTGACAAAACAGATGCCAAACTCGTAATCAGGGCTAATATGCCATATACTTCCTCGAGATCTCTTAAGATGATATGATAGGCATAGAGACTAATCATTATTCCCCAGCCGATTCCGAGGAGTATCTCAAATATGGAGAGAGTGACAACGTTTAGCATAAAAATCACCTCCCAATTTTGAAATGGCTTAAAATCTTCTACTAACTATCAAATTCCTCAGGATATATATACTTTATGGTATGAATAAAAATTGAAAAACCTTCAAAAAGCGTCTAAAATTCTATTTTAGCCCAATATTATCTTTTACGCTGGCAACTCCATTTAAAGCAATCTCGAAAAACCTCTCAAGAGGTAGTATTTTCTCGATCAGCTTAATACGGGATCTATCACAGCCCGCTGCAAAGCTTTTCTCCTTAAACTTCTTTTTTATCGTTTTAGTTGTTACTTCGGTAACCTTGCCATTCTTGACGAGAGCACAGGCAATTATGAGCCCAGATATGCTGTCGGAAGCTTGCAAAGCTATCTCAATCGGCTTCTCATAGTTTCCAAAAAGCATGTGGTTATGCCTTTTAACAATCTCAGCTATTTCGAAAATACCCTCCTTTTTAAGGATTTCCTCAGCTAAAATACCATGTTTGCTCATGTCTCCGTTGCATAGCTCGTAATCTATGTCGTGTAGCAATCCCACTTTCCACCACAGCTCCTGATCCTCTTTAAGCTCTTTTGCAACCTCTTGCATTATTCCAGCAACAGCAATACAATGCTTTATCAAATTTTCGTCTTTAACGTATTTCTTCAAAACATCGAGCATACTCAAATAGCGGTGATTATTTATATTTTCTTTAGCTCAACTACCATGCATTTTAAATCGAGAATTGCAAATCTACCCCAGTTCACGGGGCCGGGGTTTACAACGATTGGCTTATCGCTGTAGACACCAAAGCTTTCATGTACATGTCCAGTTAGTGCAATCTGAAAACGGTTTAGATGATTTCTGATTGCCTCGCTTCCAATATTTTCTCCGTAGTTTGTTCTGTCGAGAATTCCCTTTGCTGGGGAGTGTGAAACAAGAATGTTGAAATCTGAAAACTTGAAGCCTTTTATGATCTCCTCGTAGTCCTTTTCAGTGTATTCCGAGGGAGTGCCGAAGGGCGTTTTTAATGAACCCCCAATCCCGTGAATCGTAAAGTCATCTAAGCTCAAACTTTTGCCATGAATGAAATTTATTGCATTTAGCTCATAGCTCAGCATCTCTCGATGGTCGCAATTTCCATGGACTGCATAGCATTCTGGAGTGTATTTTGAGATTATTTCGTCTATCGCTACAACGTCTTGCTTTCTGAAGTGCGTTAAGTCTCCCGCTATAAGCAAAAAATCAAAATCCGTCTTTTTAAGGATCTCCTCGAGGTTCTTTGCGTTGGAGTGAATATCCGATAGTAATAGGAACTTCATACGACGAATACTTCGCCGTTCTTAGGAGCAAATGCGTCTACACCAATATTCTGCCTAATCCACTCCGTAAATTCTTCACACTTTTCGCCATGCATCGTGAATACAATCTCGGCTCCTTTGTCCACGGCAGCCTTTACGAATTCCTTAAGCTGTTTGTCATCCGCGTGAGCGGAGAAGTCATACTGCTCTACTTTCATTTTCAGCTTGACAATTCTCGTCCCCAGATTGATCATTCCATGCTTTAGAGCCATGTCCCCATTTGTACCCTCTACTTGATAGCCTGTTATGAGCAAACGAGACTTTGGATCATCGTAAATTCTTGAGATGTAGAAGATTGCTGGCCCGCCATTTAGCATTCCAGCAGTTGTCACAATCACTGCTGGCTCACGCAAAATGTCTTCTCTTTTTCTCCATTCGACCCATTCAGCATTCTTAAAAGCCTTTCTCAAAGCTTTAGGATCTTTTATATAATCCGGATATCTCTCCAACAGCTTAAAGACTTCCTTTCCAAGTCCATCTACGTAAGGAGTTATTCCATAACTTTCCAAGATCATTAGAACTTCCTGTGTTCTTCCAACTGCAAAGGCTGGAATAATTGCATGGCCTCCATGCTCAATAGTCTCCAAAACGCTTTCCACGAATTTTCTTTCAAGCTCTTTCCTATTTGGGTGCTCTACCCCATAATAAGTGCTTTCCACTATTAGGATATCGGTCTCTGGAAAGCTAAGATCTGCCTTCTCAAGTAGTCTCGTATCCTCGAGTTTTATGTCTCCAGAGTAAAGAATGCTGACGTCATCTCTGATATGAATTATAGCACTTCCCGGCACGTGCCCGGCGTTAAAGAATTCTACCTCAAAGCCGGAGACTTCAAAAGGTTCATTTAACCCTACCTCCACACAATTACTCTCAAACTGCCTCAATTCTTTTTTGGAGAAAGGAGGGGGTTGCATTACATTTATAGAGTCATGAAGCAGAACACTCGCCAGATCAACCGATGGTGGAGTTAAATAAACCCCTGGGTCATAATACATTAAATTCGGAGCAAATCCAACGTGATCTAAATGAGCATGAGAAACGAGAATTGCCTTCGGCGAGAATTCAAGCGGGTATTCTGGTGGGGAAGAGGGTTTTATTCCATAATCCAAGACTATAGAATCCACTGCCACAGCTGATCTTCCTACTTCTCCGCATCCACCTAGAAACTTAATCGTAGACACTCTATTTAATAGGCTGATTTGTAATATATCTCTTTCGTTTAATGTTGCTACCCCATTTTAAAATATTGCTAAGATGGAAAACTTTTTATATTGGATACAATATTAATTTTGTAAGCCAGAGGTGGTGGAATGAGAGAGAGTTGGGCTTCACGTGCGGGATTTGTTCTCGCTGCGATCGGCTCAGCTATAGGTCTTGGCAATATATGGCGTTTCAGCTATCTCGCACATGCAAACGGTGGAGGAGCATTTTTGATTCCATACTTCATAGCTCTCTTTGTTACAGGGATCAGCTTGCTGATGGTCGAATTTGCTCTCGGGCACAAGTTCAAGGCAAGTGCTCCAATGGCAATGAGGCAGATTGGAAGAAAATTCGAATGGATTGGCTGGTGGGCGGTGCTTTCAGCGTTCATAATCACAACCTATTACGTTGTCGTTATCGGCTGGGCTCTCGTATATTTCACGAAGTCCTTTACGCTCGCTTGGGGTGCGGATACAAAATCTTACTTCTTTGGGAACGTTTTACAGCTTTCAGACTCCCCATGGGTTATAAGCGGGTTTGCAATTGAAGTTCTTGTAGCAGTTGTGATTATCTGGCTCATTAACTGGTTCGTGGTATTCAGAGGGGTAAAGAAGGGCATAGAAAAGGCAAATCTGATCATGATGCCCCTGCTTTGGATCCTTGCAATAATCCTCGTGATCAGAGCCATAACGCTTCCGGGCGCTCTTGATGGCTTGGAATGGTATCTGAGACCTGACTTCTCAAAAATAGGAGACTACAAAATCTGGATCGCTGCATTCGGTCAGATCTTCTTCTCTCTAAGCCTTGCAATGGGTATAATGATTGCCTACGGTAGCTATTTGCCAGAAAAGAGCGATATTGCAAACAACTCGTTCATCGTGGGCTTGGCAGACAGTGCTTTTAGCTTCCTGATCGGCTTTGCGGTCTTTGGAACTCTCGGCTACATGGCATTCGCAACGCAGACGAGCGTTCAGGAAGTCGTAGCTGGAGGCGTTGGACTTGCTTTCATCGTGTTCCCGCAGGCTTTGAACCTCATTCCCGGATTGCCCCAGTTGGTTGCTGCGATCTTCTTCTTAACGCTGATTGTCGCTGGGCTGTCTTCTTCAATCTCACTCGTGGAATCGATTACTTCTTCACTTATAGACAAATTCAAGCTCAGCAGAACAAAAGCTGTAAACACAGTCTTTGTGCTTGGCTTTCTGGGTAGCCTGATTTTTACAACTACCGCTGGACTTTACTGGCTTGACATAATAGACCACTTCATAAACTACTACGGACTCGTGCTTGTAGCCTTACTTGAAGTCGTTGCTGTGGCTTGGTTCTTCAAGCTCTCTTCGCTAAGAGAGCACATAAACGCAATCTCCGACATAAAGATCGGGAGATGGTGGGACTGGGCTCTGAAATATGCTACAGTGCTCGTTCTTGCGGTGCTATTGATCTTGGACATCTGGGGCAATTTGCAGAAACCTTACGGCGACTACTCGATCGATGCTCTTACCGCAGGCATAGCGGTTATAATCGTTGGAATGCTCGTTTCAGCGTTGCTCACGCTAAGGAGGGGTAAAGATGTCGCTTGAAGCAATCGCCTTCGCAATCTTTGGCTTCCTCGTGCTCTACGGGGGGCTTGCTTACTTCCTCTATCGAGCTATGAAGTCCAAATCTAAAAGTTCTTAATTTTTTTAATTTAGGCTAAAAACTGCGATCTGGCATCGAGCCCAGCTCGAACCAAAGAACTTCGCAAAGCACTTCCAAACTGGTTTCCCAGTTTGGTAAGCTTTTAACTTAGCTCTTTAGCCTTTTGCCGGACTCGATCTTGCCTCGCAATATTATTGTAATCATCAAACTATATAAATCTTATGCTCAGCAGAATATTTGAAAAATTAAAGAGAAAGCAGTTCTTGGGCTACGTAGTAAGCTTTCGAATGCTTACAGCTTGGACATTCTTCTGGGGGTTCTTTGCCAATATGCACGTATCCGCATTCCAAACAAACCCAAACAGTGTCTTTTTCTCTCTTAAAAAACGTTCCTTTTTCAATTTCATTTAAAATTCTCTGGTATCTTTTCTCATGGTGCTCTTCCGCCTTGGCTATAGCCCTTAAGTTCTCGGCTATATCTTTATACCCCTCTTTTTCTGCTTCTTCCGCAAATTTGGGATACATTTCCGAATTTTCGTAGTGTTCCCCGCTTATGGCTGATCTTAAATTCTCCACAGTATTGCCGAGTGTTAAGTCCGCTTCCGCTTTGACTTCGATTGAGCTGGATTTTTTAAGCTTTTGAATGAGCTTGAAAAGCTGGCTCGCATGCTCCCGCTCATTTTCAGCAGTTTCCAAGAAAACTCTCTGCAGAAAAACGTAGCCTTCTTCCTTTGCGATTTTAGCATAGAATGTATAGCGGTTTCTTGCCATGCTTTCTCCGATGAAAGCCTTAACCAAATTCTCAATCGTAGCCATGATCAATCACTTTGCCATAATCCGTGAAGGTTGCAATACTCTCTGGCGGAAATTTTCTCCGCTTTGACACAGAACTCCGCTATAGGCTTATCCCCGGGCTTAAGATGCTTTCTGTAAACAAAACCGTCAGCGATTAGCTCGATCCACTCAATATAGTGCTTTTCCTCCATCGGATGTAAAACACTCCCCACTTTAACCGTGATCTTGTCTCCCGTTCTCTCAACAACGGGTAAATGCTTTTCTCTGCCCTCTTCAGCTTTCTTAACTTCTATGAGTTTCATTGGTCTTCCACAGCAAACAAGCTGTCCTTTTCCAGCGTGAACAAGCTCTACAATGTTTCCGCAAATTTCACACTTATAGATCTGGAGCAATTCAGTCATAAAGGATCACCAAAAATTAAATTAAAGCTTTTTGAAAGCAAACCACCAGTCGTAGCCTTCGATTTCGCCCTTCTTTATTTTCTCAAGCCTGTCCATTGCATCTTTGACGGTTCTCGCGGGAGGAATTATAACCTTGTCGCCTATTAGCTCATTGTTCGGCCAGTTAGCTGGGACAGCAACTTTGTTTGCGTCGCTGACCTGCAAAGCCTTCACCGCCCTGAGGATCTCATCCATGTTTCTGCCGATCTCCTGCGGATAGTAGATTATTAGCCTTACAACGCCGTTGGGATCAACAACGAAGACAGACCGAACCGTGTTCGTGCCCTTTGCTGAATGTATTAAGCCAAGTAGCTTCGAAACTTCGCCAACATCATCTGCGATGATCGGAAATTCTATGCTTACACCAAGCTTCTCCTTGATCCACTCAACCCACTTTATGTGGCTGAATGTCTGATCTATGCTTAACCCAATAAGCTCGCAGTTCAGCTTTCTGAACTGGTCATATCTCTTCTGAAATGCCACAAATTCGGTTGTGCAAACTGGTGTAAAGTCCGCTGGATGTGCAAACAAAACAAACCACTTTCCCTTATAGTTTTCAGGCAATTTCATGTCCCCATGGGTTGTTTTAACCACAACTTCTGGGAACTTCTCTCCTAACAAGATCATTCTCTCACCCAATAATTTGTGTATATTCTCAATATATAACTTTTTCTTTCGAATTTCGAACCATAACTTATTAAGTTATAGATCTAAAATTTTGATATGGACAGAAAAGATAAAGAAATCATTTTCAGCCTGTTAAAAGATGCAAGAATGCCGAAATTGAAGATTGCAGAAAAATTAGGCGTAAGTGAGACCGCAATAAGAAAGAGAATTGAGAGGCTTGAAAACCAGAGAATACTTATTGGCTATCGTGCTCTGGTAGATTACAAAAAAACTGGACTGCTTGCATCTTTTACAGGCATTGATGTTGAACCAGAACAAATGTGGAAAGTCATGAACACACTTAAGGATTTTGAAGAAATATTCAATCTATACCTAACTTCTGGTGATCACACAATTCTTGCGGAAATAATAACCGACTCCCTCGATAAAATGAACGAACTTCATGAAAGAATTGCTAAAATCAGTGGTGTAAAGAGGGTTTGCCCTGCAGTGATTCTCGAAGTCGTTAAGTAATTAAGTAAATACTTCATTTCTCTCAAGACATCTGGATAACTTTTGGCATAAAGAGACTAAATTCTCCTGCTTTTTTTCAAACTCTCTCAGGAGTCTTTCTCCCAAGCTACCATTTTCGATTCTATCGTTAACTATCTTTAGATATTTTCTCTCTTCCTCTTCAGCGTTCTCCCAAGCTTTTTTAAATAAAATCTTTAATTCATCCTTCAGTTCCGCTGTTCCGTAAGCTATTGCAGAATTTAGCCGACTTATAAGTTCTTCTCTAGGTATTTCCTCTATTTCAGCTCTCAAAACACCCATTATAAATGCTGAAAGTGCTACGTCACTTTTTATACACTCCTGCTCGTCCATAATCTTTATTTCGAGACAATTTCTTGAAAATCTAAAAATAACTCCTCTTGAATTCACCCATTCCCTGCAAAGCACGTAAGCGTCTCTTTTAGCAAGTTCTGCATAGATCCTCTTTAGTATTTGCTTATACTCTTTCAGACTGCTCACCTTTTCTGGAATCACTTCGTTGCAGATCAGCGGGATCTCCTTCTGGTTCAGTCGGTAGAAATGAACTCTTGTGTCAATAAAATAGTGCTTTCCTTCACAAAAAGGCGAAGCGGAGGCGATTGCAGTTAAATAAGGCAAAAGAATCCGTAGTTTGTTGTGCAGATCTATTGCCTCTTTTTCGTTGCTAAACGAGATATTTAGCTGGAAGCTCTGAATGTTGAGCCAGCCATGTTGTCTAATGTTAAAAATGCGATCATAGGTTTCATAAAGCCGTTTATCTCTATGATCCCACACCTTTGCCTCTTTCAAATTTAAAAGAGGATGCATTCCCAAACCAAGAAGTCTGTAGTTGTCAAGATAACTCAAAAGCTCCTCTAAGCCGTTTTGCATCACTTCTTCAAATTCTGACAAACTTTCGAACGGTTCATCAGCGCGAAGTTCTATTACGTGCTTCTGCAGTTCCTTTCCAACAAAAACATTGCCTATTTTTACCTCATTAACAATTCTGCCAGCGATCTTCTTTATGATCTGATCACTTATTGGCAGTGCATTGAAATTCTCGTCGTTTATGGAGAATTCGTGCTCTGGACCAATCATAGGTAGTAAAGCATAAGAGTCCCGATTATAACGGTTACGAATGTCAGTGGAACACCAACTTTAAGGTATTCTCCGAAGCTCAGATTTATGCCATATCTCTGTGCAATTTCAGCGACGATCAGATTTGCAACGCTTCCGAGCAAAGTCAGATTGCCCGCGAAGGTTGAAGCCATTGCAAGAATCAGCCAGAATTCGCCATCGAGCTTTGCAACTGGCAGAGCCATCATCACAAACGGCACATTGCTCACGAGATTGCTACCCGCTACCGTAACAAAACTTGCAAGGAAGTATGAAGCAAGATCCTTTTCTAAAGCCAGTGCTGAAACCAAATAGTGCCCGTAGTCTCGCTCGAATGCATGCATAATTATAAAGAGGTTGCAGAAAAATAAAAGAAGCCCGCCATCTACTTTTGCCAGCGCCTTTCGCGGATCGATTCCGCCAAACAGGAAGATCAATGCCGCTCCGAGTAATGCGGAGATCGAGATCGGATATACTTCCAGAATGAAGAGAATTAGAACAAAAATGAAAACTGCAAGGGTTTTATATGCCAATTTTCTGTCTAACTGGGTCTCTGTTCTCGTAACTTTGAAGTTTCTGAAATCTTTGCGGTAGATCAAGTAGATCAGCAAAAAGTTCGGAATCAAGCATATAGCACTGATCGGAGCAATGTTCTTGGCAAATTCAATAAAGCTCATTTTGGAGCTCATGCCAATCAGCATGTTTTGAGGATTTCCAACTATTGTTGAAGCACTCCCGATGTTTGCAGAAGTTGCAAGTGCAATTAGCAATGGTATTGGGTTAAGATTTGAAGCCATCGCTATTCTTACAACAACTGGAGTCATGAAAACACAGATCGTGTCATTAACGAAGAGAGCGGAAAGAAATGCGGAAGAGATGATCAGAATCGCAAGAAGTCTTTTACTGTTTTTCGAAACTGTAAGGATACGCATCGCAAGATAATCGAAGAAACCAGAGATGCCAAGGTAGGCAGTGAGAACCATCATTCCAAAAAGCAAAACGATCGTGTGGAAGTCTATTGCTCTTATAGCTTCATCAAAACTCATAAGTTCGAAAGCGAGGATCAGAGCAACGCCAATGGTTGAAGCTGCTGGACGAGAAAGGCTAAACCTCCCTATGTTCTGAATCGCTATGAGCACATACGTGAGCACGAAGATCAGCAGTGTTAGCAGTGGGTGGTCACCCTTTAAGTAAAAATGAACAGAATATATAAAAATATTTGCAATATATAATCATTATAATGCCGACTTGGGAAAGCTTCTTAAATTGTCAATACAACACAGAATACCGATGAGAAAACCGAGGGCCCTGACCAGCCGCGGGATGGAGCTCTCGCACATGCGAGCGATGACTATCCTTTCGCTCCCGCAGGGTACAATAGATTTTTTATCCACTAACTTTAAATTTTGCTGTGAAAGTTGCTGTAACCGGTAAACCAGGAATCGGAAAAACTACTCTCTGTCTAAAGGTTTACGAAACTCTAAAGGAGAAGTTCAGAATTTCTGGTTTTTTAACACAAGAAGAGAGAGTCGGAGGGGTAAGAACTGGTTTTAAGTTGATGGATCTCTCGAGTAAATCCGAGGCAAGACTTGCAAAAGTTGGAAAAGGAGAGATAACAGTAGGAAAATACGTAGTCCTGTTAGAAGAGTTTGAAAGTTTTCTCGAGAACCTCGATTTAAGTGGAGATTTAGTGATAATTGACGAAGTAGGGCCTATGGAATTGAAAAGCTCGAAATTTATTTTTATGATTCAGAACCTAATGAATAGAGAAAATCTTCTTTTTACTGTCCATTACAAATCAAACCACTGGCTCATTGAAAGAATAAAAAAGGAGTTTAGACTTTATACGATTGACGAGGCAAACAGAAATTTTGTCACGCAAGAAATCGTGAAGCTCTATGATCGTTGAAGGAAAAGCCAGAATAATAACCGATGGTATATTCTACAACCCAAGAATGAAGCTCTGCAGAGACATAGACATGCTTATTTTTTCGGAACTTAAAAAACATACAATTCTTGATGCTTTTTCTGCAACCGGAGTTCGGGGAATAAGAGCTATGCTTGAAGCTGAATGCGAAGTGGTTTTTAACGATGCAAATCCTAAGGCTGTAGAAATAATCCGAAAAAATCTCGAGCTAAATGGTTTATCAGCGGAAGTAAATTGTAAAGATGCCTGTATTTTAATGCGAGAGAAAAATTTCAGGCACATAGATATTGATCCATTCGGTAGCCCAGCAAACTACATTGAATCTGCCTGCATTTATGCAGAATTTCTGAGTGTCACTGCTACCGATCTTGAGGCTTTATGCTGTAAGAATTCCGCAGGACTTAGGAAGTATTCTGCATTTGTCTCAAAAACTGATACACCTCACGAAATCGGGCTTCGTGTTCTGCTGGGATACATAGCGAGGACTTCTGCAAGATACGAGAAGAGTATTGAACCGCTTATTGCATGGACAAAGGAGCACTACTACAGGGTTCATGTTAGACTCAAACGCTCAACCTCAGAATCGCTAAAAATGTTTGATAAAATTGGATTCATCGTTTTCTGTCCAAAGTGCCTGCGTAAAAGCGTTGTTGTGTTTAAAGAATTGCCAGATAAGAAATGCAAATGTGGAACAAAGGTATTTGCTCTCGGTCCTCTTTGGATTGGGGAATTAAAGAACCAAGACTTTGTTAATAAACTTGCAAACAAAGCAGACGGAGAGGCAAAAAAGCTTCTTGTTAAAATTGCGGAAGAAGAAGACATACCGTTATCCTACGATTTGCAGAAAATCTGCAGTAAACTGAAAAAATCAGTCCCCCCAACAAAAGATTTTGTTGCAAAGCTAAGGTCAGCAGGGTTTAAGGCATCGATGGCTCATTATTGTGGCCACTGTATAAAAACCAATGCAGAATTAGAAGAGTTGGAAAGCTTGCTCAACTACTAACTACAAAGATTTTTTATATCTTTTAGTTGTAAGGATTTCGATGATTGGTGTTGATATAGGTGGCTGTAACTTGGTTTCTGCGATTGTTTCCGATGAGATCTCGATATTTAAAAAACCCGCAAACTTAGGAATTGAAAGTTTACTCAAAGAAATAAAAGATCATCTTGGTAAGGAAAAAGTCGTTGTGGCGACTTCCTTGCCGATCAATTTGCTGGTATCAAGATATGAGGAGATGAAAACTCTTGTTCTACTTATTCCCGGGCCCGGTTTGAACTACTCCCAATACGGTTTCGTGTTGAAGGGTTACGTCAACCACAGAGGAGACGTGGTCGAAAAGATCGATGAGGCAGAAGTGAGGAGAATCCTCGAAAGGGAAAAGTTCCAGAACGTTGCAATAGCATCCAAGTTCTCGGTAAGAAATCCAGTGCTGGAAGAAGAAGTTAGAAAAATTGTTAGAGAAAAAGTTAGCGATAAGAGAATAGCGCTGAGCTATTTTGTTGGGGGCTTGAATTATCCCGCAAGGATTAACACCACGGTGATCAATGCAAAAATTAAGGAAATGGTGTGGGATTTAAGCGAGAGTATAAAAAAGATTTTAGGTGACTTTTATTACCTCAAGGGAGATGGGGCGATCTCAGGTTATCAGATGGTCGTGGAGAATCCATCAGAATTGTATGGCTCCACAGCAGTTGCCTCTGCATTCGGAGCAATGTTTTTGACTGGGGAGAAGAATGCGGTTGTTGTGAATATCGGTGGTATTTCAACTTCTCTCGTTAGAATTGAAAACGGCAATCCAATAATAATTGAAGGAGTTGAGATAGGTGGAAGAAAAACGCTGATAAGATGTGTCGATTCAATCTCTATTCCTTTAGGCGGAAATTCTATTGTTCAGAATGGAAAGCTAAAGCCAGAATGTGCTACTCCTTTGGCTTTTGGTGGAAGCAGCTTTACTCTTACAGATGCTCTCAACTGTGTTGGTTTTGAAATTGGTGAAAGCAGACGTTCAAAAGAAGCTGGAAAGGCCTTTATTTCTGAAGCGGTTGTTGAAAGCTTCGTTTCGATGGTTGCTGACAACATTAGAGCTATGGAGTGCAATAAAATAATCGGTGCCGGTTATCTCGCTCCCTATCTGATTCCAGAGATTGCAAAGAGGGCTCAAGTTGATTATGTTGTTCCAGAGCACAGTGAGGCGGTTTGTGCAATTGGTTCTGCAATTACTAAGGTTAGCTTAACGCTTCATGCAAGGTATGACACAGAAAAGGGTATTGCGATCTACAACGGAGTTCCAGAAAAATGCCCCTTCAGAACTGGTAGCATTCCGAAGGACGATGATTTAATTGAAACTGCAAGAAAAAAGGTTTTGGAAATTGCCAAAAGCCTTGGAGAAGAAGATGTCGGAGAGATAAAGCTCTTAGACTTTAACTCTTTTACCGTCGTTAAAGGTGGTATGAAAAGGGGAGTTATTGCGGACTTAACTTTACAAATCGAACCGGGAATAAAGTATGGAAGAGCTAAAGGAATTCTTTGATGCAATAGAGGAGCTTAAGGCGCTTTCTAAAGATGGGTGGGTCGTGGTTGTTGAGGGGATTAAAGACGTCAAATCTTTGCGTGAGATCGGAGTTGAGGGTGAAATTGTGATCTTCTCTGGATTTTCAAGCACAGCTGAGAGATTGAATGGCAAAAAGGTGATAATACTCACCGACTACGATTCTAAGGGATTTGACATCGAGAAAGGGCTTTTGAGAGCACTTTCAAGCTATGGGAACAAGCCAAATGTTGAACTTAAAAAGAAGATCTTTCGTTGCATCAAAAAGGACGTTACAAAGGTTGAGGAGCTGAACAATTTCATTAGGAGGGAGAGAAATGAACTATGAAGAAGTTATGAATGCGGTTATGGAAATCATAGTTAAAGCTCAGACTGAACTGCCTTCGGATGTAGTAAGTGCACTAAAAAAGGCTTATGAGTCTGAAGAGAGCGAAATTGCAAAAAGAAATCTTGAAGTGATCCTTGAGAACATCGAAATAGCAAAAAAATCGAAGCTTCCTATTTGCCAAGATACAGGAATTCCATTTTTCTTTGTTGAAATTGGCAGAGAGCTAAGCTTGGACTTTGATATCAAAAAAGCTATAGCAAATGCGGTTCGAAAGCTAACTCCAACTATTCTTCGCCCAAATGCTGTCCATCCGCTTACAAGAAAAAATTCAGGCGATAATACTGGCATCGGAGTTCCTGTTGTCAATCTTGACATTGTCGAAGGGGACAGACTTCGGATCGCTTACATGCCAAAGGGAGCAGGGAGTGAGAACATGTCCCAGCTTAGAATGTTCTTGCCAATGGAAGCGGATAAGATAAAGAAATTCGTTCTTGAAACCGTCGCAAGAGCTATGGGGATGCCGTGTCCACCAATAATCATCGGTTTGGGAATTGGAGGAAGCTTTGACGTTTCAGCAAAACTCGCAAAAAAAGCCTTGCTAAGAAGTCTTGACAGCATGAATGAATTTGAGCTTGAGATTCTCGAAGCGGTCAATTCCTTAGGAATAGGTCCTATGGGTCTTGGGGGGAAAACAACCGCTTTGGCTGTGCTTTCAGAACTGAACCACTGTCATACTGCTTCTCTGCCAGTCGCTGTTAACATCCAGTGCTGGGCAAATCGCAGGGCGGAGGTGATTCTGTGATCATTTCTACGGTTGACGAGAGCATACTGAAGCTTAAGGCTGGAGATATTGTTTATGTAAATGGTGAAATCTTAACTGCAAGAGATAAGGCCCATGCAAGAGCGGTTGAGATGCTTAAATCTAAGCAAGAGTTGCCCTTCAGCTTTAATCGCTCCATTGTTTACCATTGTGGTCCAATAATAAGCGGAAATCGAGTTATCTCCGCTGGACCAACTACTTCAGAAAGAATGAGCCCCTACGCTCCCAAAATCCTTGAGAGTGTTGATTTAATGGTAATGATCGGAAAAGGAGGTATGAGCAAAGAAGTCGTGAATGTGATGAAAGGCAAGGCGGTTTATCTTGCATTCACTGGAGGAGCGGGTGCTTTTGCGGCGAGCAAGATAAAGAAAATCAAAGGAGTTTTCTGGGAAGACTTAGGCATGGCTGAAGCGGTCTGGGTTTTCGAGGTTGAGAACTTCGGGCCGTGCGTTGTTGCAATAGATTCTAATGGCAACAATCTTTATGAGGAAGTTGAAAGAGAAGTTAAGTCAAGGTTATGATAATTTTGCATATTTCAGGGCACTGCATTGAGACTTCCGCAAAGAAAAAATACGAGGAACTGCTTTCTCATCTGCTCAGGCACGAAGATGAAGAAAAGGAAAAAGAGCTGGAATTTTTGATTGATTTTCTTAGGAATGCAGATTTTTCGGAGCTTAGGCGAAAAGGATTCGACGGCAGAGAAGAGATGACTGTGAGAGTAAAAAAAGAGAAGGGAAAATTTGTCGTTGAAAGGCTAAGTTAAAGCATAGGCGTAAACCTTAGAATATGCAACGTTGTTTGAATTGTCCACAGCAGCTATGTAGAATTCCACAGACTTCTTTACTTTAAGCTTTGCAACGTAAAGCTCTTCTGAGAGTCCGTAGCCACCTATGGGCTCTCTAACGTATCTTCTTCCAAGTTCCATGTCCTTATAGTTCCATTTTCCACTATCTTCTGAATATACGATCAATGCTCTGTGAATTGCGCTTCCTGAATCTTTTATTGTGGCAGACACGCTTATTTCATCCCCTTCAGTCTTAATATCGATAGAAATTATCTCGGGTGCTTTTGAATCGCCTAAGACATATAGCTTCTGGGAGCTTCTGTTGTCCGAGAAAATAGCGTAAATTGTGCCTTTTGAAACCGCTACCTTTGGTGTGAACACCTCGCTACCTTCGTGCTTTATTTCGAACAGTTTTTCAAGTCCACGCCACAATATGTAGATCTTGCCGTAGCTTTCAGTTTTAACTGGCAGAATTACGATGTTATCAGAAACAACAGGAAATCCCGGAAATTCCTTTGAACTGAGATTAAATGTTCCAATTAGATTTCCATCGAAATCAACGATCTGCAAATCGAAGGGCTCTTTTCCAATCGTTCTCGGGATATAGAGCGCGTAATCGCTTGCCGAGATTAGGGGGTTATAGTTGAGATCTTCTCCAGAACCAAAGTATTTCTTCCAGAGCTCTTTTCCCTCTTCAGAGAACGCATAAACGTAGCCCTGTTTTGAAACGAAGATCATTCCGTTTTTGTAAAGCGGTGCAGAATAGCCTTTCTCAATTTCCCAAAGAAGCTTCCCGTTCTGAAGCTCAAAGGCGTAAAGCTTGTTTGCAGAAACGAAAAGCTTTCCATTTCCAACTGCAAAGCCGTTAACCGTGCCATCTATTTTGGCTCTCCATTTCAGTTCTCCTTGCTGAGTAAAGCACATTACCCAAGGATCCAAGTAATCCGTTCCAATGCATACGAGATCGCTAACGATTAAGGCTGAAACGCTCCCTGCGATGTTGATTTCTTTATGCCATGCAATCTTGCCAGTTTCCTTTTCAAAGGCTATCAGCGAGAAGCCCTTTTTACCCGAAGTAGTTCCGACAAACAGGTAATCTCCAACCCCATAGGCTTTTATGTCCTTTTCGAGGGATTCATAGACATTGTAGCTCCAGACGAGCTCATCAGAGTAGGCGTAGACTCTATAGTTATCAACAAGGAAAACTAACTCCTCAACTACTGGAGTTGCAAGATCTCCTCGCAGGTTTGCACTGACATTAATGAGCTTTGCTACAGAAGGCTTTCTTGGGATTTCTGTAGTGTAGAAATCGCTTTTTTCTGTTCCCTTTACAAGTCTCCAAGGTTTAAGTTGGAGTAAATACTCACTTGGTATCTTTTCAATCTCCTTTAATGGCACAGTCTCTTTAAGCTTTTTTTCGGAAGGTGTCATCTCCGGAGTTGTCATCGGAGTTGTTGAAATCGGAGTCTCAGGGGTTTGGACTGGAGTTTCTGGTTTTGTTCCTTCCTGAACACAGCATGAAAGCAGAATCAAGATTGCTACAAGCAAAAACCATCGCATATGGCACATAGTTTATTTGTTATAAAAACTTTCTCATGAGCTCTGAATGCGTAAAGTTTAACATTAGCATTAAGACTGGATTTATGCTAACTCTAATTGGCTTAGGACTTTGCGATTACAAAGACGTTACATTCCGTGGCTACGAAGCAGTAAGAACTGCGGAAGAAGTCTATATAGACAGTTACACTTCAAAAATTTCTTCTTCGCTCGAAGAACTGCAGAGATTTTTTGGTAAGGAGATAAAGGAAGCCAAGAGAAGCGATTTAGAGGAGAAAAGTGGGTTAATAATTGAGAAAGCTAAGCAAAAAGATATTGCGATCCTCGTGCCTGGTGATCCGACAATTGCCACAACGCATATCTCGCTCGTGCTCGAAGCAAAGAAAGCGGGAGTTAAAACGAGAATCATAAACAATGCAAGCATTATTAATGCTGTTTGCTCGCTTACTGGGCTGCAGAATTATCGATTTGGCAAATCAGCTACGATAAGCTGGCAAAAATCCAGAGCTTTTATAGACACGATAAAGGCAAATCTAAGTATAGAAGCTCACACTTTGCTTTTTCTTGACTTAAATCCTCCAATGACGATAAAAGAAGCTGTGAATAGAATTTTAAGTTTTGAAAAAAGCTTTGAAGAGCACTTTGCTGTAGGCATTGCAAGAGCGGGAAGCGAAAATGCGGTCGTGAAGTGCGATTGCCTGAAAAAACTGCCCGAATTTGACTTTGGAGAACCGCTACACTCAATAGTTGTGCTCGCAAGGACACTTCACTTCATGGAATACGAATGCCTGAGACTCTTCGCTTCAGCTCCAGAAGAACTTAAAGAGTGGGTAAAATGAGGGAAAGAATTGGAATTTTAATGCTCCTTCTTGGGCTAATTTCGACGTTTTGGCTATGGTGGTATTATGGATAGGCTCAAGGAGATCAGGGAAAGATTTGGAGAGTTATTAGATGATGAAACTGCTGAAGAACTTGCAAAGTATTCTCCGAATGGACAGGAGTTTACAAAGATTGCGGAAATAACTCCCGGGAGGGTTAATATAAAAGGCAGAGTCAGTGGGATTGGGGATCCAGAGCTCGCTAACGAGCTCTATGTCTCAGACGACAGTGGAAGGGTTAGAGTTATGGTATGGGACAAAGAGATTTATTACAAAGCAGAAATTGGAATGAAAATCGAAATATACAACGGATACGCCAAAGAAGGAAAGAAGGGCATTGAGGTTCACGTGAACAAGTATTCGATTGTCAAATTTTTGGAATAAAAAAGGTGGGAATAGCAGTCACAATCGGAGCACCCGAATCTCTTAATCGGGAACAATTTAACCTTTTTAGCAAGCTCACACTCTTCAAGGTTAACAAGGATTGCTCCAATGACTTCGAAGACTTCTGATATGTAGTCTATATGCCATTTCTTCGTCTTCTTGCCAAAATGTCTCCTGACTCTGCTGATTCTCTCCGCACTGCCGACGTAGTAGTAGTATCCGGGCTCGAAATCAAAAAAGCCGAGCTTGCCAACTTCAATTCTCTGCCTACAGTGATTGTAGAGAATCACAATGTAGGATGCCACAAAAAAGGTTTAATAAAAAAATAAAAAATTTACTGCTTCTTCTTCTCCTCCTTCGGGGCAACTTCGAGCATCTTGTTGTAAATTTCGTCCTGTTGCTTCTCAAGCTGATCCAGAAGCTTCTTGAAGTTGTCGAAAACCTTCGCCTGAGAGTCCATGTAAAGCTGGATTGCCTTCTTCACACTTTCAAAGCTCTCTCCTGGCAGAAATTGTCGAAGATAGAACTCATACATGCTCACGTAGTTGTCCATGCTCACCTTTAGCAAATCCAGCGTTGTCTTTGCAATTCCGAAACCCATCTTGTAGAAACCCCTACCCGCTTCCATTAACTCCTTCATTTCCATACTTTTCACCTCCTTCTTTTACGATAATTACCTTTACAACATCTCCATCCTGAAGCCTGAGAGCGATTTTTTCCGCTTCAGGAATCGAAATTCTTCCGCCAGCCTGAATCTTAGCCCTGAAAACCGCGATATCTTTGCTCATTATGCTAAATCCTGAAATGAGTTTTATAGCTGAAGAGAGAGACTCGATGAATTCTCTTTGCCATTTCAGTGCATCTTCCCAGAATTTCTGAAAGTCTCCGAAACTCGGAACCATCTATTGGTATTTGCTACCAAAACTATATATAGTTTTCGGTAAAAAGTGGAAAAGTCTTTATAAGCATTTTTAAACCTTAAAATCCGCTTTTTGCATCTATGTAGCTTTTCAGATTCACTGAAGACGTCTAATCGCAATTTACAAAAATTAACACAACCTCTTAGCTCTTCTTTTTTGCAAATCTTTTCAAATCTGAAATTTCGATAAGTCATCTTCAAAGCCTCCAAACCAAAAAGCAGATAAAACGAATGTATAACTTATCTCAAGCGGGGGTTGCCGAGTGGCCAAAGGCGTGAGACTCAAGATCTCATCCCGTAGGGGTTCGAGGGTTCGAATCCCTCCCCCCGCATTATTGTTCAAAGTAAGACTTTTGAATTCCAAATGCAAAAGATGAAAGTTCTAAAATCCATAAATTCGAGATTGAAGGCCATTAGATCTCATTGAGATTGCAATTAAGGATTTTTCATTAGTTATTGCTAGATTGAAGGTTTTTGTTGCGTTCTTCGATCATTAAAGCCTTTGGAGTAGTTTGAACTTCTTGTTTGTATAGCTAAAGATTTGCCTGCGATAGTCTTACCCATGTAACTTTAATCTTTTTAAATTTAAAAAGTCTGCTGAAATAAATACCTACTTCATCAAAAGGATGATTCCTTAAAAAATACATTACATTAGATTAAATAAATTAATTAAATTTTTAATATTTCCTGAATCCCTTTCCCAGTAAGATAACTACCAATGAGAACCATAAAGAAGATAAAGAGCATTTTAATCAAAATTAAATACACTTCTGGATCAAACTCAGAACTTAAAATATTATTTGCTGTATTAAAGGAGAGAATGAGTATCACCACCCCTATAGGGATTGTCAAAAGACCACATAGCTCTGGATAATCCACTAAACTGACCCCTTTACTAGTTAGATAACCTCCTATCGCAAGCATTAGAATAAAAACCAGGATATTGGTAAAAAAGAAGTCAGCAAAGTCTATTGTGTTAGAAAAATCTGAATTAATTATGTTCTCAGCTCTCAAATATGATAAGATAAGTATAAAAAGTCCAGAAACGAGGAATATCCCCCCAATCACTCTTTGCTCCTTTCTGACCTCTCTCTTATGCTGAACTTTAATCCTCTCCCGACTTATAAGGCTAACTCCTTTGTTTGTTAAATAGCTACTAATACCAAACATAAAAACGAAAGCAAAAAATTTGGGCCAAGTTTTTTTTGCTTCTTGAAGAAAGACCTCATTCACTTTGACGAGTGAATGAATGAGTAGTAATACCCCAATTATTGCTATTAGTGCTCCAATAATGTCACGAAGGTTGATTTGTGCCTTTTCAAATTCTCTATGCTCTATTTCTTCAAACTTCTTAGTTTTGATCCTCTCATGTCTCCCCTTTTTGTAAACGCTAAAACCAAACACAAACGCTATCGCAACAATTAGCCCACACAGGGTTATGTAAACCAGCATAGGGGCATTTTTTCTAGAATACCAAGAAGAGTAGAGTTCATTGGACATCTTATTGGCATAATTAGTAACTTTGGATAGCTTGGAGCTTTGTTCAGAGAGCTCTCTAGAAAAAGATAAAGCCTGACCTTTGAGCGATTTTAGATAGTCGTTTAGATTTGCAATACGATTTGCAAATTCAGAAATTATACTACCAAGAACTGGAACATCAGAAGCAGATCTAACCGAATTCTCAGCTTTTGACAATAAGTCTATTAAGCTAGAAAGTTTTTTCGAAGTCTCCTCGGTTTTAGTTTTAAGTTCGCTAAATGCACTCAAACTTTTTCGAATGTCTGCCTGCAATTCGGGGGACAATTCACCTCCTGCTCTCAGAGTTTCAATACTACTTATAACTCTCGGAAGTGAAGTCTCAACGTCAGCCGATGCCTTTTTCCACGCGTTCAGCTCGCTGTTCAAAGATACAATAGCTTTTTCAAATGTTGAGATTTCTGGATAAGAGGACTTTATAACGTCCCAAGCGCATTTTTTACCAATCAAAAGTGTATCCACACAATAACTTTTTAAGGTATCTATAAAATTGACAATGGAGTTTGTTACTGAAGAAACAGGGGTAACAGCACTGTTTATTCTTCTTGATGTGCTCAAAATCTCATTTAGGGTGTCAATGTCAGAGGGTGAGAGTAGCAAGGCAGCATTTTTCCATGCAACTTGAGTTAGAATTGCTCTTGCAAGTTTTGAATCCTCCACCAGTTCTCCATTTAAAGAAATTATCTCGAGACCGCTTGCAAATGGAAGAAGATTATTAAATTTGATAACCTGATAATCTTGACCTTGGTAACTTACAGTGTCCACAACTTCTGTGCTAAGGTCTAATGGAATTCGATAACGCTCAACAACATCGGATCCCCACTGAGCGCTTGTAACACCTGTAACACCTAAGAGAAAATATAATAAAACCAAAATTCGCAGAGATTTCGAAAAAGACATTGATAAGGGCTTATTTACATGTTTAAATAGAGGTGCAAATTTCAATGCTACCACCTCTCCCCTTATTATTTCTTAAATAAATGTGGTTTATTAACTTTTCTAATTTTTAGAAAAAATTAACAAAACAAATTTTTCAGTATTTATCGACTTTTTCATTTAAAGTTAAAGCATAAAAACTTTTGAACTGAACACACATCACTTATACTACTCTACCAAGAGCTTTCTCAATCCTACTGACGATCTCTTCAAACGCCTTCGCAGTCTTGGAGCTAAAGTCAACAACGAAAGGCATTCCGCTGTCTGCTTCCTTCGCTATTTTCGGATCCATCGGTATTTCGCCAAGCAATGGAATTCCGAAGCTTTTAGCAATTCTTTTACCCGCTCCACCATTAAAAACTTCAATCCGTTCTCCGCATTTCGGACAGCTCAGATAGCTCATGTTCTCAACTATTCCAATAATCCGCATCTTTAGAAGCTCTGCAAACTTCACGGATTTCTTAACGACTTGCTCTGAAACTTCTGATGGAATTGTCACTATTATAACTCCATCCATGTCAGGCAAAAGCTGTGCAATGCTCAATGGCTCATCTCCAGTGCCCGGTGGTAGATCGATAAGCAGATAATCCAGTTCTCCCCAGTCAACTTCGCCAAGTAGCTGTCTTATTGCGGACATCTTTAGCGGACCTCTCCAGACAACTGGCGCCTCATCTGCGGGTAGCAAAAAGTCCATCGAAACGACCTTGATGTTCATCGGTCCAAGAACTGGAATGATCTCACCTTTTTCAGAAACCTGAAGTCTTCTTCCTTTAAGCCCGAGCATCTTCGGCACGCTTGGTCCGTGAACATCTGCATCAAGAATTCCTACTGAGTAGCCTTTCATTGCAAAAGCCATTGCAAGGTTAACAGTTACCGTGCTTTTTCCAACACCGCCCTTGCCACTTATCACCGCAATTTTATGCTTAATTTTGCCCATCCGCTCCTTTATCCTTTTATCCTGTTCTTCCATGAGCTTTCTTATGTCTTCCATGTTATCCATCCTTCTCTCTCAGTTCTTTAATCCTTCTCTCCACCCATAACAATTGTCCACGAAAGCTTGGAGAATCCAGAAGAAAAATTCTAAAATTAAATTCTTTCGAGAATCATTGCCATTCCCATTCCACCGCCAACGCAAAGCGTTGCCAATCCGTAGTCAACCGCTCTGCGTTGCATTTCGTTGATCAGAGTTGTAACGATTCTCGCCCCAGTTGCGCCGATCGGATGCCCTAAGGAGATCCCGCTTCCATTCACATTCGTTATACCCCAGTCGAGCTCGAGCTCCTTTATGCAAGCCAAAGCCTGTGCTGCAAAGGCTTCATTAAGCTCTACAAGCCCGATATCACTTAGCTTCATGTTTGCCTTTGCAAGGACTTTTCGCACCGCAACAATCGGTCCAAGACCCATATATGCGGGATCAATCGCAGCTGAGGCATAGGCAACGATTCTTGCCTTTGGCTCAAGTCCAAGAGCTTTTGCGGACTTCTCCTCAGCTATAAGCAAAGCTGAAGCCCCGTCGTTCACACCACTTGCATTTCCCGCTGTTACAGTTCCATTTTTCTTGAAAACTGGTGGAAGAGTTGCGAGTTTCTCAATGCTCGTGTCCCTCCTCGGATGCTCATCGATCTCGTGCCTGATTACTTCTTTCTTTTGCTTGATC
This sequence comes from Archaeoglobaceae archaeon, assembly GCA_038734275.1. Lineage (NCBI taxonomy): Archaea > Methanobacteriati > Methanobacteriota > Archaeoglobi > Archaeoglobales > Archaeoglobaceae > Archaeoglobaceae archaeon. The sequence continues at coordinate 170,711 of JAVYOO010000001.1, read as the reverse complement.
TCAACAGGGACTATTTCATCCTTAAACTTACCTTCATCTATTGCCTTCACCGCCCTCATGTGGCTTTCGTAGGCAAGTCTGTCCTGTTCTTCCCTGCTTATTTCATAAAGCTCAGCGATGTTCTCAGCGGTGAAGCCCATGTGGTAGCCATAGAACTTCTCCCAGAGACCGTCGAATACCATCAGATCAAGGATCTCATCAACAGCATTTACAGACATCCTGTAGCCCCACCGAGCCTTTCGCAAAGCGTAAGGAGCGTTGCTCATGCTTTCCATTCCGCCAGCGATAACAAACTTCGCATTTCCAGAGTCGACGCTCTGTGAAGCCAAAGCGATCGCTTTAAGACCGCTCGCACACACCTTGTTCACAGTAAAAGCGGGCACTTCCTTTGGAACTCCAGCGTAGATCATTGCCTGCCTTGCAGGATTCTGCCCTTGTGATGCTTGCAAAACGTTCCCCATAATTACCTCGTCTATAGCCACTTCGATTCCATCGTAATCGAACGCCTTTTCAAGCTCTATTCTGCCCTTTGGAAGCTTATTCGGATAGAACTCAACCGATTCTTTTGTTGGAACTGGTTTAATTCCGAGCTTCTTCAGCAAACCCTTAATCGCAATTGCTCCCAGTTCGTAGGCTTGGAAGTCCTTTAGAATTCCACCAAATCTGCCTACGGGAGTTCTTACACCCCCGATGATAACTGCCATACTCAGTATTTATTTTGGAAGTTAAAAACTTTGTCATTCTTACCATTTTTCATGCTTAATCCTTTTTCTGACTTCGATAAGTTTAAAAATTAGCTAAGAAAGCGAAGATGTGCAGAGAAACATCGCAATCTATGGAAAAGGAGGAATAGGCAAGTCAACTGTTGCAAGTCATCTTGCGGTCTATTGGGGTCTCAAGGGCTATAGGGTAGCCCTTATTGGCTGTGATCCAAAAAGAGACACCACTCTGCTTTTGACTGGAAACAAAAGGGTGAAACCAGTTCTGCAGGCTTTAAAAAATAATGAAGCGGTTGAGCAATGTTTCGAAAAAGGCTACGCAGATGTCCTGTGCTTAGAGATTGGCGGTCCGGAGCCGGGTGTGGGTTGTGCGGGTAGAGGGCTTCTTTTGGCTTTCGAGCTCATCGACAGGCTTGGAGTTATAAGAGATGCTGAAATCGTGATCTACGATGTGCCCGGAGATGTTGTGTGCGGGGGCTTTGTTGTGCCAATGAAGCGTGGAAGCGAAGTCTACGTTGTGACTTCTGGCGAATATCTCTCGCTTTACGCAGCAAACAACATCTGCAATGGCACAAAAAATGCGGGAGCCAAATTTGGGGGTATAATTCTGAATTCAAAGTTCGATCTGGATTTTGAGAGCAGAATAGTCGAAGAATTTGCCAAAGCTGTAGGAACGAAGATAATAGGAGTCATTCCTTATCTTAGAAGGCTCAAAGAGTGTGAAATTGCAGGAAAAACCGTATTTCAGCTCCAAGGGAATTCTAAAGAAGCGGAAATCTTCCAAAATGTTGCCGAAAGAATCCTAAAGAATGAACCATCTGCGAAAATTTCAGGGCTTGAAGACGAGGATTTGATTGCAATTTTTGAGAAATTTTACCCCTCTTCGAGCTTTTCACAAACACAGAACTCACAGAAAGAGTAGGGGTTTTCTTGCTTTTCTTTTGCAGGGCAGTAGTATTTATTTCCAATCTGCTTAATCCTTAATCCCCCTGGAAAAATTATATTCGGTGAATGCACAGGCTTTTGTGCAATGAATATAAGATACGGCACAACAACCCTTGAGACTTTCAGAAATGCCTTTTCGTATTCATTTTCTGGAGATTTGTTAAGCCTTTCCATCAATTTTCTGTATTTGTCCTGGTCAATTTCCCCCTCAACCTCAGCAATTCTTATGAGCTCATAGAGATTTTCTGCAAAGTATCTAAATATCTCGTCTAACCAAGGCTTTCTATAACTGTCGGGAACAAATTTGAACTCCTCTTCCAAGTACTTCTTTCCAAGGACAAGATCGAGGTAAGAAATTGCCAAAGCTTCCTTTTTTAATGCATTTAGCAGTTCACTTTTTTGCACAAAACGGGTTTTAAAAAAGTATAAAAAATTTAGTGCGGTGGAATTACCGCATCTCTCTCGCCGTCTGGCATGAACTCTCTCAGAGCACCCTTTGCAATCATCTTCCTCGGCTCAGTCCAGTCGAACTTCAGCGAAGGATCTGCGAATGCAACCTTAACCAGTGGATTCACGCACCATGCATGCCTGCAGGCTGCGTGAGCAGCTGCGACGATACCTGCATATTCTCCGGTGTGCCCAACGTTCATTGCATAGTTTGGATAGTTCGGACCTCTAAGCTCCAATGGCAAGCCCTCGTCGCTTCTGTATGAGAAGCTGTTTGAAGCACCCATCTGATCCTGGGCATCGTAGCCGTAGAAGCCAAGTCTGCCCATGTGCTCCTTATGCAAGATCATTGACAGATACCAGCCATTAACTCCCGCTTGAGCATCTCCAGTTGCGATTGCAGCTCCAACGCCAGATGCTGCTGCAAGAACTGAAGCTCTCTGCGAACCACCGAAGTGTGTCTCCATGAGAGCTGGGAATCTCTCATACTGTTCAAGTCCATAGAGCGTAGCTTCGGTTGCAACATCCAAGATTGTGTCCATCGTCCTTGGAGCTTTTGCAAATCCTCCAAATTTCTTCTTTACATAGTCCGCGATGTAGTAGCAGAAGTCGTCGAGGATATCATCTGTATAAACGGCTGTTGCATACTGGGTGAATCCTACGCCTCCAGACATGTATATTCCGAACCAGAGCTGATCAAAGATCACTGAACCGATTGCGAGAGTTTCGAGAGCAACTCTAACTGGATCGTCGGGATACTTTCTGTTTGTCTGCACTATGTCTGCCAAGTAGCCAAATGGTAGTCCACCAGGCTCATTTGGACCTCTTGCCCTCCTCCATGGTGTCAGAGAAGACATCTGAATAACTTCGGCATGCTTTGCAGCATATGCGAACTCAGCAATCGCAGCTTCACCAGCCATCAACTTGTAAGATGCTATCATTGCCATGCTGATCTGCATCGCAGACCATCTCGAGATTGTGCCTCCATCAGCAGCTCTGCCAACGATGATTGGCACTCTCGTTACCTGATACAAAGACTTGCCAATTGCCTTCTTCAAAGCCTCAGCCTGTTCAGCTGGGAAAAGCTTATTGATGTCGATCAGGAATTTCTTGTCGATTTGATCCGCAAGCTCGTCATTGCCAGTGAATACCTTCACGTATGAGTCAGAAACAAGTGCAGGATGAATTTCGACCATGTGCTCCTGAACAACCGCACCTCCGGGCAATGCATGGTTAACAACTTCGAGATACTGGTTAATCGTTTCGGGAGTTACTTCCTTACCCAATCTCTTTTCAAGCAAGGCATGTGGGGCATCGAGACCGACGATCACAGTTCTCCTTATATCATCCCAGGCCTGCTGCATCGCAGCATTGTTTATGTAGTGCAGATCGTCGCCTTCACAGTATACATCAGTGCTTGAGATCTTATAGGGCATCAAAACTCTTTGCCCCACAGGAATTCCGCCAAGATGCATTTCTGGATTATAACCAGGAATTCCCCTCTCTTTTGCAATTTTTTGAGCCCACTCTACAAATTCCCTCTTTCTTGCGGACTGCTTCCAGCCATCGTAGATGTAAAATCTTGTGTGCTTCTCAGTTGGTTCTTCCTTGAATTTCTTTTTCAGAGCATCAATAAACAACTTCTTTTCAGCCATCTAAATCACCTCACACCTTTTCAGCTTTTTCAAGCTTAAATCCCGCAAAAGTTCTCAGCAAGTGGATCCTCTTTACCCAGTTGAGCAGTTCTGGATCATTTCTGGTTGAAACTCCGTCCACTCTGTAGATCGTTGTCATCTTCTTTAACTCCTCTTCTGGCAATGGCTTTCCTACCCTTACTGGAGTCTCCAATGGGACTCCAACCTGGTCTTTAACGTAGACCACTTCGCCAGTATTCTTGTCAAAGGTATACCTTCTGAGTGCATCAAACATCAATCCATTCTCATCAAGTCTGAGCGAATGGCCATGGACTGTAGCGCCTCTAACTCCAACTCTTGCTGGATCGAATACTTCAGTTTCAAGCAATTCCTTTGCAACAAGCTCGAGATCGCGTTCTCTCATTTCAAGTGGGGCTCTGCCTGAGAGTGTTCCGGGATCAACGCCTCTGTATCTCCAGAAGGCCATCCAGCTCCTCACGTATGGAGCAAGCGGTGCAAAGTAGACGGAGTCCGTGAACTGAATGTATCTGATTCTGTCTCCCGCCTTCGCTCCAGGAGTTGGCTCTACAAGCTCCCTAATTGGGCAAGCGGGTTCACCAAGTTCTTCAAGTGGTGGATGCACAGACTTATAAGCTTCTCCCGGCACCCTATGCCCAAGAAGTCTCACGACGTCCTCGTCAGAGATCGATCTCAGTTTTTTAAGCTCGTATCCGGGGTCCAAATATTTTCTTCTGTTCTCCGCAACGATTGTTTGCCCCGGATATGCGGGCTTATACTTTCCAGCCTTAACTTTTATCTCGCTCATACATTCACCTCTAAATGCGACTTAACTTTCATACAAATCTCATCGATTTTTTTTGGCGGGCAATTTTGCCCCCTAACAACGTCGGTAACTATCTCAACAACCTCTCCCAAGGTTTCGGGTTTTTCAGGGCTAATGACTCGCGTCTTCACACCCGCTTTCGCGAAATCTTCAAAGGTTACGGGACACTGGCACACAACGACAGCCTTAATTGGAACATACCTCAGTATTGCTTTCGCCTTTCCGACAACATGATGCTTGACATTTCCCAGATGGATTATTGCCAATTTATGCTTCGAAATCCTGTCGATTTCCTCGATTTTTAACCCGAAATGTGAACCATATCCCCCTCTCGACGCTGAAGCTCCTGGAGGGGCACTTGAGCCTGCATCGAGCACGAGAACACTGGGATTTATTCCCTCCCTTCTTAATCCAGCCGTGATCTCGCAAACAGGCTTTGTTACGTGTCTTGTGGAAGGAGACATCGATATAACGATCACATCGGATTTCTTTTCACCACAGTAACCCTCTGAAATTGTTCCGCGCTGAGCCAATCCGCCTCCTAAACCGATCCCCATCGCCTCTCTGCAATCAACAAACTGCGTCTGTCTGCCGATTTTCATTCTTCATCCTCTCTGCTTTCTCTCATCTGCATTATGTATGCCATCTTGTAGTCATGTAGTGTGGGCTGATCCTTTGTGAATTTGCCTATTCTTATTGAATACCCGAAAGGAAGCAAATTCTTGCAGATTTCATTGAGTTTATCTACAACTTTGTCAGGATCTTTCGCGCGAAGTATTAGTCTACTTATTGCCACAGATAGCTCCATCTCTTCGCCTTTAATTACAATTTTTTCTTTTACATCGCTTTTTACTCTTGGACCCTGAATGAGCACACCTTCAACTTCTTCTATTTCGGAAATTTTACTGAGCAGAGTTTCAGCTGTTTTTGTCCCCAAAAGTCTGTAAGGAAATATTTCTACCTCTTCCTTGGGAGAGGGTTGCATGATAGTTACACCGTCTTCTTAACCTCCGCAGCACCCTTTGCGACGTGCACTATTGGCTCCCTTAGCGCTGGGATTGTGCTGAAGACACGTCCAATGATACCAGCGATTCTGTCCGGGCTGTAGTAGACTGTTCCAGCATCTAATGCTATTGCAGCTGCGATTGCAGGAGCAACGAATCCCTTGCTGTGCCTCGTAACTATGTGGTTGCCATGGAACACTACTGGGCTTCCACCACCATAGATCGAGTGGCTGAAGAACGAGAACTCGACACCCAAACCAAGTGCCCTACCAAAGTCCACGGACGGCAATCCGGTTTGCCTCTCAAGCAGATCGTTGTAGTAGATCGTAACACCAGATATGCTTTGCATTGCTCTCTGGGCACCGCAGTTCACCATTGTCGCTGCAAGGAATCCAGCTGCAGCATAAGCATTCCACAAGGCGATATCATCGGTAGTATAAGTCACGTAGCCAGATGCACCCTTGCCATTGGGCTTAATGACCTTATCTTCAACAGCTCTCTCTACAAGGCTTGCAACAACAGTTCCAACTGATCCATTCTTTCCATTTGCCTTAACAAGCTCGTATACGAGATTGTTAGCGTTTAATCCCTGATAGGCAAGTCCAAGGAGATGCAATCTCTCAAAGGAGCCAATCGCATCGCCCATCTCGATCATTGCGGTCTGTTCAAAGATCGATGCCAAGCTTGCTGCATTCATTGCATTCTTTCTTGCAATTGTCGCTATATACGAAACTGGCACATTTCTCAATGCATACCCCAAGCCTTCATTCTGCTGGGGCACGGAAAGCAAAGACTGCACATTTGCACCCATCAGATCCATTGTTTGCGGATACCTGCCCCAGACTGCTGCCTTTACCATTGGTGCATCGAACATGTCTACCTTGAATATGTCGATGATTGCTTCAGTCACGGCAGCTGCGGTTGCTGTAATTGGTGCAGTATATTCGACTGCTTTCAGAACTCTTATTGTTGGAACTTTCACAAGGAGACTTCTGCCCTCGTCAAGGATCTGCACTTCGGTATCGTCGTCTTTCTTAACCTGCAATATGCTCTTTATCTTGTCTGCAATTGCTCCAGCATTGCCAACAACATCAAGCTTCAAAGACTTCCCAGGGATTATGCACTTCTCTCCACCTACCGCTCCAGTTTCCAAGGCCTTCTGAATTCCCTGCAAGTTCACCGCTACGGATCTCTGCACTGTCTTAATGATCCCTTCTATGGCAGGGTTCAGCAAGGGGCTAATCGCTTCGAGTGGCACTCCCGATTCAAGCAATTTCCCTTTGTCGTCATAAAGGTCTATTTTGTCCTTATATTTCATAAATCCACCCCCTTTTTTTCGATTTCACAACTCTTACTGCATTTCTAAAAATGCACACAAGTTTAAATATTTTCTCATTTTTTCCAGCCTTTAAATAGACTTTCATGTAAAATCGGGATTATTGTAATTTTATTTCAGTTTTAAATTTTAACAAGTCATTAACACCGAGATTTCAATTTTAAACTGCACCAAATATCCATGAAACCGAGATTTTTCCAAAAACCTTTTTAAGCTAAACCAGAATTTAAGCCAATGGCAACACCAAATCTCGATCAAATAATCTCTGAAGTAAGAAATTGGCCAGGATTAACGAGAAAAAAATTTGCAGGAAAGCTTGCTGAGCTCGTTGATGAATTCTTTGGAGAAGATGCTGGTTATTTCACTCTCGATGACTGGGAAATTGTATTTACAGTTGACGGTATCTGGCATAGAGTTCTCGAAGAAGACCTCTACTGGGGCGGATTCATCTCGATCCTCGTGAACGTGCACGATGTATACGCAATGGGCGCAAGAGCAAAGTATGCAGTCAATGTGCTCTCAGTTAGAGATCCCGCTTGCTTGGACAAAATAAAGAAAGGGATGTTTGATGCAGCAAAGAAGTATGACATCAAAATTTTAAAGGGACACGTTCATCCTGACGCACCATCTAATTCTGTAGAAGTTGCAATGATCGGTTTTGCGAAAAAAGGAACACTGATCAAATCAAATACTGCAAAAGAAGGAGACAGTATTATTGTGGCTGTTGATACTATTGGAGAACCACACAGAAAGCTGATTTACAACTTTGATTCCACGAAAAAAGATGCTAAGACAATAAGAAGACAGCTTGAATCGATGGTTTATCTCGCAGAAAAAAAGCTCGTAAATGCGGGTAAAGATCTCAGCAATGCGGGAATAATTGGCACTATTGCAATGATGTTGGAAGTTAGCAAAAAAGGTGCCGTGATCGATGTAGAGAGAATCCCAAAACCAGAAAACGTTGAAATAATTCAGTGGCTGAAAAGTTATCCTGCATGTGGTTTTTGTGTGACTTCTGATCGTCCTGAAGAGGTCATAGAGGTATTTAGATCACATGGTTTAAATGCTGGAGTTGTTGGAGAAGTTGACTCAAGCAGAGTCGTAAAATTGGCTTATAAAGGAGATCAAAAGACCTTCTTCGATTTCAGAAAGGAGAGCATTCTTGGGTTGATTTAATTCATTTTCTTTTATAATTCTTACACATTTCCAAGAATCTTCGAGGCATTCTTGGGTCGGAAAACAGCACATGCATGTAGCTCGCAAGACAGTTGTGTAGGATGATGCCATCTCTTTTTCCATCTATCCCATAACCTCTTTCAAGTTCATAAGCGTATTTCAAATCCTCTGCCGGATCAAGGTAGGAATAATGAAACTCATGACCAAGAATCGTGTCGTTTTTAAGTGAGACTACATTATCCCGTAAAACTTTTGCTCGAGTGTAACCCAGAAATCTTTTTGAAACGTCCAAAACCACATCTGCGGAGACTAAACCCACTCCTTCAAATTCTCTCCCATAGGCAATGATTCTACTACACAAAAACATAAGTCCTCCACATTCCGCATAACATGGACATTCATCTTCTATTTTCTTTTTTAAAGACCTCATAGTTGCTTTGTTAAACTCTCCTCCGTATATCTCGGGATACCCGCCACCAATCATGAAGCCGTCGATGTCTTCAAATGACTCGCTCTCGAGAGGACTAAAAAACTTCAGATTCGCTCCAAAAGATTTCAGATAGTTCAGATTCTGCGCATAATAGAAGTTAAAGCACTTATCAAATGCAATTGCCACATTTACATCAAATTCCTCATTCTTAGCTTCTTCATCGACTTCTGATAATTCTTCAGCTTCTTCAGCTATTCTTAAAAGTTCTTCAAGTTCCAATTTCTCCTCTACAACTTCAGACCACTTTTCTATCCTATTTTCAACTTCTTTTTCGATTTCTTTAACCGTAATAAGTCCAAGATGCCTCATTCCGATTTCGAGCTCCTTTTTTCTTGGAATGACACCCAAAACCTTTATCTTTGCTAGCTCTTCGACTGCTTTTTTTGCCTTTAACTCATGACTTTCACTTCTTGCTGAGTTCAATATAACTCCTTTAATGTTGGCATTAAAAAGCGAGACGAAACCTTTTGCAATTGCTGCTGAACCCATGTTTAATCCCCGAATGTCTATCGTGAGCAATATTGGAGCTTTCAGTATATTCGCCACAGAATAAGTGCTACCTTTCAGACTCAAAGGATCCGAAGAATCGTATAAACTTCTCACACCCTCTATTATTGCTATATCTGCCTCATTACAGTATTTCTCAAAGTCTCTCAAAATCGCTTCCTCGCTCATTAGCCAAGAATCAAGATTTACAGCCTTTCTGCCAGAAGCAAGACTTAGATACTGGGGATCTATAAAGTCTGGCCCTACTTTAAAAGTCTGAACTTTGTAACCCCTCTTCCTGAGTGCTCTTGAGATTCCGCATGTTAACATTGTTTTTCCACTGCTGCTGTTTGAAGCCGAGATTACTATTCTAGGGATCCGCATAATGCTCTTATTGCATTTCCCAAATGAGATTGCACAATCTCTCTCTTGCCAAGAACGTTTATGTGAGCGCCCTCCTCATTGACAGTTCTTTTATATCCCAGTTCTCTAAGCCTTGTCATTGTTCTCTCTCCAGAAGATACACCGACTGAATATTCAAATTTTGTTGGTTTTAAAGCTTGGGGTATTCCGAGAACAATTGCCGAAGTATAATCAAAGCTATCTGCTAATTCAAGCGCTTTGTCTGCGGAGTATGCGTATTCATCGAGAGATCCGCTGAAATAGTCAATCTCTACACCATTTTCGTTTAGTTGTTTTAGAATATTCTTCGCATCCTCTCTTACCTTTGGCAACCCTCTGCTGTCTTCAAGATTTGCTATCACGCCAAATTCTCCTCCAAACCTTTTTCTGGCACTGTTGATTGCAAGAATAATGTCCGCATATAGGTATGCTGTTTCTTTTTTTGCGTTAAGTATGACGAGCAAACCTTCCCTTAGTTTTTCAAGGATCTCACCAGCAACCTCTTTTACTTCATCACCTGAAGTGGGAGCAATATATCCGGGAATAGCAACACCACGTTCTTTTTCGACTTTGCTCGCCATTTTAAGGATTCTAATTTGCCTTTCAAGTTCCTCTTTGTCTATTATACCAAGCTTAAATGCGGATTCAACCACCCTTATCGCCCCTTCAGTGTTATCCCCGCATCCTGAAACGTTTGCACAAACAACCTTCGCCGGTATTCCTGCTTCAGACACCTCTGCTTCGATGTCTTCGCCTATGATTGTCGTGCAACAAGTTCCTACAACGCCGATTATCTCTGGCTTAAAATCGCTGTAAACCGCATCAAGCACTTCTAAAAGTTTCTGCTTTCCCCCGAGCACGACATCGAAATCGTTCATTGATGTTGTAAAGATCTTTACTCCATCTCTTTCAAGCAATCTCAAAGCCCTGAAATTGCATCCTGAAGGCCCATGCAAGATTATGTGCCTGCAATTAAGGTCTCTGAGTGTGTAGAGAGCCGCAGCTATCGGATTTGGCCTCGGATGGACTGCATATGGTAGGCTTTTAAGCTTCATTACTGAAAAATAAGATTATGGGATTATTAAACCTTGCTGAAAGCTTTTCTACCTCATTTTTACTTAATTTTTCAAAGAAAAGGCCATTGACCCCAAGTTCTATAAGCTTCTTCCCCAAGGCTCCACAAAGCAAGATCAAATCAATTTTTCTACTTTTTAGCTCATTTGATAGCCTATTTGTGTCTATTATTTCGCAAGTTGCCTTTTCAGATCCAGAAAGAACAACAACTAACGCATCAAAATATTTGCCTCGTTGAGATAGGGCTTGCTCTACTGCTGTCAATATCGCTGGCGCATTAATACCTCTATTGGAACAATCTACCAAAATTCCCCTCTCAGCCCTTTCTACAATTGCTCTTCCCTTTACTCCTTTAAACCCCATTAAAGACTTGCATACCTCATCAATTTCTAACTCCAAAGAAGCTGCCGCAGTTAAAGCAGCGAGAGCGTTGAGTATATGAAATCTACCAAAAAGAGAATCTTGAAGTCTAAATTCAAAAGATGAAGTTATTTTTTTACCAGAGATTGTTGAAAGACCATCTATCACACCTTCTACTTTATCACCGAGCTTTTCCACCCTAACCTCTTGTCCTCTTTCGATACCATAAATATTGGATGGGCCAAAAAATGCGTGAGAAAATTTTCTTGTCAGGTTATCCCCGTTCAACACAAGGATTCCGTTTTTCATGTTTATAGCCATTTGCAGTTTGCTGTTAAACGCATTTCTAAAAAAAGATGCTCTGTAATTTTCATAAATCCCTGTTAGAATTCCTATGTCCCCCGCTCCAGTCCCTCCAAGGGATATTTCAAAGATAGCGCTGTCAAAATCAAATTCCTGAGCAATTCTGTAAGCTCTCAAAGCATTTGCCGGGGTTATACTAAGACCTTTTGCGAGTGATTTCTCTCCTGAACTGTTAACAATCCTCGTGCTTAGACTGTCGTGGATTAGAACGGTTTTTCCGGAATCGGATAATATTTTTGAGAGCATGTTCGCAGTTGTGGTTTTCCCATTCGTCCCAGTTATTTCAATAATCCTAACTGAGCCCTTCAACTCTGAAAGTATTATCCCGACAGTTCTTGCATGGCTAATAACAGGAATTCCAAGCTCGAGTGCGGTTTTAAAAATCCTCATTTCAGGATCAGCATGCTGAACAACAATGACGTCAAAATCCTCTACATTTAGTTCTTTTTCTTCAGAAAAAACCTTAACTCCGATCGAGATCAATTTTTCAACTTCATCTTTTTTCAAAGTCCTGTGATTATCAAAAGCATAAACCTCACAGTCTCTTTTGATCAATTCTTCGCATATCACTTTTCCCCCATGGGTCATGTCTACAACAAGAGTTTTGCAATTAGTTAGAGGGCGCATGGAATGGCTAATCGCATAGAAATAAAAGATTTCTGATTTAGTCTAAATTAACCCTGAATTAGCTTGAAAATTCTTGCCCTTAGATTAATAAATTCCTTCGAAAATCTGTCACGCGGTCTTTCAATGTCTACATCAACTAAGTCGAGAAGTTTTGCTGGTCTTTTTGAAAGCACAGCTATTCTGTCCGCCATGTATACTGCCTCCTCGATGTTATGGGTTACATAAATAATCGTCTTTTTTGTTTCCTGCCATATTCTAACAAGCTCTGTTTGCATCAGGTTCCTTGTTTGTGCGTCGAGAGCACTTAAAGGCTCATCCATAAGCAGTATGTCTGGTTCACAGACAAGGGCTCTTGCAAGAGCGACTCTTTGCCTCATACCACCAGAAAGCTCATGCGGATATGAGTTCTCAAAGCCTTCAAGCCCTACCAACTTTATGAATTTCTTAGCTTTTTCTAAAGCCTCTTTCTTTGGAGTTTTTCTTATTTCAAGTCCAAACAAGATATTTCCAAGAACTGTTCTCCATGGGAATAAAGCATAATCCTGAAAAACCATTGCACGATCCTGTCCCGGGCCCGTGATACTTTTTCCCCGAAGCAGAATTTCTCCCTCATCCTGCTTTTCCAATCCAGCAATGATCCTAAGTAAAGTAGTTTTCCCACATCCACTTGGGCCAAGAATGCTTATAAACTCACCTTCTTTAACATCAAAGCTAACTCCGTCTATCACCAATAGCTTTTTTTCCTGACTGTTGAACCATTTCCTTATGTTTTTGATCTGTAGCAAGATCTCACTCAACCACGAATCCCCTCCTCCAACTCAGCAACCGATCTTCTGCAAGTCTGTAAATTCTGTCGAGTATTAAGCCGATAATCCCTATGGCAAGCATATAGGAAATCACGACATCAGGGGAATGGTAAAGTCTTGCAAGCTGTATTTTGTAGCCCAAACCAAATTGCGAGACACCAAAGAGCTCTGCTGCAACAACACACATCCATGCAACCCCAGAACCAACTCTTAATCCATTGAAGAATGCTGGCATCGAAGCGGGAATAATCACCTTTCTGAGCATTGTGCTGGTTTTCGTAGCTCCAAGCGTTAAAGCAGCTTCCACGTATTTTTTCTCCACCGAAGACACACCATACTTGGTGTTAAGCAATATTGGAAATACTGCCCCTATGAAGATTATGAATGCCGCAGCTGTGTGTGTTAGCTTGAGAAGCAATATGGCTATCGGAATCCAAGCTATGGGTGGTATCGGGCGAATAAGCTCTACGATCGGATAAATTAGTTTCTCCACAGTCTTGGACCACCCCGCAATAAGCCCAATGGAAAATCCAACAATAATAGCGGAAGCAAATCCGAGAGCATAGTGATAAATGCTGTATGCCATGTCTGTAAGCATTTGAAATCCACTATCCGCAAATTTCGGGTCTCCAAGGGTTAATTGGATAAAAGTTACAATAACCTTAGAAGGTGGAGCCAAGACAAATGGGTTGCTGATAAAGATCCAGTAGTAAGCTTCCCAAAGCACCAAAAAAATCCCAATTGAGAAAAAGAAAATAAAAAAGTCTTTGACCCTCATCAACTTAACCCTAATTCATTTTTCAGCTTTGGCACCAATTTCAAAGCCTCTTCGTAAAGGCTTGGATCCACAACATTTTCTGGAGTGACTCTGGCAGGGTTTCCAGAAGCGTCCTTCGTAATCTTGAGTTCATATTGGGCTTCACAAAGCATATCAAGACCCTTTATCCACTCTTTATTCCTCGGATCGGTTTGCAGATTTGTGCTCCCTGGGAAAGTATCCGCAACACGTTCATTTACATTCAGCCACTTTATAAGTATTTTCTTTATTTCCTCCTTGTTCTTTGGATCCTTCGCATACTCACTTGCAACAATGTGCAGAGCTAAAAACTTTACAGCAACTTCTCTATTTTCCCTCATGAAGTCCCCGCGCATTAAGACAACACAGCATGGGTGATTTGGCACTATTTCTGGTGAAGTTGCCACGATCTTTCCGTAACCCTCAATTTCTGCCACATAACCACTTGGATCTGGAGCAAATCCAAAATCTACTGCTTTAGCCTTTAGAGCCTCTCTTATTTCTTCAGGACCTCCAGATTTAACTTCCACTTTTGAGATTTCGACTCCACTGTCTTTTAGCCATTTCATGAGCATGGTATGCTGAATTGAACCTGGTGGAAATGTCATTACTTTCTTTCCCTCGAGAGACTTTGCACCTCTGTATTCTGCTTCAGGAATAATTGCAATTAGTGAAGAACCTTCTGTGTTTGCAACCGCAACGATTTTCGCATCAAAGCCTTTGGATAGCAACGAAAGAGGTGGTGCAGCACCAACATAAGCTACTGTATGCTCACCTGCAGCAAATGCTTCCATCTGTGGTGGTCCAGATGGAAATGGGGTTGTTTTAATTTTTGCTCCGAGCACTTTTTCGTCCCAACCCTTCTCAACGATAACAAACAAAGCTACATGATGCCAACTTGGCTGATAACTCACCTTTATTTCCTGTAATTTAGTTTCAGCTGGCTTTTGCTCCTGAGTTAGGCAAAAGGCAAATAACGCCAGAAAGGCCACTGTTGCAAACAGCAAATAAGTCCCCGCCTTCATCTCCATCACCTCTAAATAGAGCGGAAAAAGTCAATTTAACTTTTTCCATTTTAACCATATGTTTATCCTATTTAGGCTAATTTAAGTAATCAATGTTCCCTTTTGTGTAAATTTTAAGGATAAAAGAGAAAATTTTCCTAAAGAGGAAAAATTTTTAGTTTGTAACCCAGGAGTGTATTCGTGAATGTGGATGCTCTGATATCTTCGCTTATCATGAGCGAAAATTTTGGGGAAAAGCTTGAGGAAATAGTGAAGAAAAAATTAAAAATGAATATAAGGGAGTTTGCTAAAGAAGCTGGAATTCCACAAAGCACTCTTTATAAGCTTCTTTCAGGCGATAGAGAGCCTAATTTGACCACGTTGAGAAAAATTGTAAAAACAATAATGAAAATTTCGAAAGAGTCTGAGGACTTCATAGCTGTTATAGCCTCCAGATCCGCCCTGAATCAATTAACGAGCTATGAAGTTGAGATTGGAGCCAAAAAGGTAAAAGTAAGGGAATATCCCGCAAACTCATTTGACGAAGCGGTAGCTTCCGCAGTTAAAGCAGAAAGAGATGGTGCAAAATCGGTTGTTTGTGCACCAATATTGAGCCCAATTCTCGAGAAAATCCTGAGCGTTCCAATTGTTACTATTATCCCAAAAAACGATCTGATTGAGTCAATCAAAATCGCTGCAAAAAAGGGATTTTCACAAACTTAACCGACTCCACAACCGCCCCTATCTGCCTTTTCTATCATGCCCTCTTCTTCTGTTGTTGAACTAACTTCAATAGTTCCCGCAAATCTAAGCTCTAAATCAATTAGCCTCTTGATCATGTCCTCAGGAGAACCTATCCCCTCAAGCTTACCATTAAGCATTATCGCAACTCTATCGCATGTCAGCTTTGTGAACTGCATATCATGGGAGATTATTACTATGGTTGTCTTGAAGTCCCTCCTAACCCTATTGAGTGTCTTCGCAACCTCAACCTTTGTAAGAGGATCCATTGTTCCCGAAGGCTCATCCAAGATCAGAATTCTTGGCTCCCGAATCATCACCTGTGCCAGAGCTACTCTATGTCTCTGCCCCTCGCTAAGTTCGTCTGGAAACTTTGCGAGTATTGATTCCGCCTCTTCTTCCCTAAATCCAATGTTGGTAAGAATATCAAGAGCCCTTATTCTTGCAAACTCAGATGGTAAATCCAGGCTTATGCAATCTGTAAGATTATCAAGCACTGTTCTGTGAGGATAAAGACTGTATTCCTGATGCAACAAACCTATATAAGGAGTTGCTCTACCCCTGCCTGTAATTCCAGGAGTTCGCATGTCTACCCATTCATCGCCAATTCTAACGTAAACTTCACCACCAGTAACATCTACAATTCCTGCAATGATTCGGGAGAGCGTTGTTTTACCTGAACCGCTAGGACCAAGAATTCCAAATATTTCACCTTCTTTTACTTCGAAAGAGACGCCGTCCACAGCTTTAACCACTCCTCTGCTCACAGAGTAATAATATTTCCTAACATCCTTTAGCTTAAGAATGCTCTCTTCCAATTTGAATTGAGGCTTAAGCTCCTCGACACTTACCTGGGCAAGGAATTTCTGAATGAGCTCTTTTGGCTCTCCCTCTGCAATAATTTCACCATTTTGAAGCCAGACCACTCTATCGGAAAGCTCTTGTATGACTTCAGGAATGTGAGAAGTCAGGATAAGTGTTTTTTTAGCATTCTTAATGTATTTCCTTAATGCCTCGAGTATGATTCTCGTGTTTTCAGGGTCAAGAGTCCCTGTGGGTTCGTCTGCCAACAATATAACCGGGTCTATGGCTATTTGTCTTGCAAGTATTACCCTTTGTTTTTCTCCACCACTGAGATCTCTTGCAATCGTTAAAAGTCTGTGTCCAAGATTTACTGCTTTAAGAAATTCCATAGCTTTGTTTACAGCGTTGTTAGAATACCCTGCCTTTTCAATTATTTCAAGTCTCCTCGTTGCGCCAAATGGCATTTTTGACTCGCTTTCTGAGCTGATTATTGCCTCCATTACGTTTTCTAGTGCAGATTTTTCGCTAAAAAGGGCAAAAGTTCGTTGTAGCATAATTCCAACTCTTTTTCTAATAGCAGAAGCGAGTTCTTTGTCTTCAAGTTTCCAAATGTCTATCTCCTCTTTTTTCAACTTCCCTCCACATCTCGGACAACTCTGGCCATTCTTACTTGGCAGATCTACCCAGTAGCAATTATAACATACAGATAATATGTAAATAACCCTACCTTGTGTTGGCTGATAGTCCTTGTATCCTCTAATAAGATGAATAAGAACAGATTTTCCGCTACCGCTCACCCCAATAACGCCAAGAGTCTCTCCTTCTTTAATACTCAGATTGATATTTTTGAGAACAAAATTATCGTCAAATTTTTTTGAAACATCTTCAAGTCTGACAATTTCTTCAGCCAATTTTCTTCACCCCCAGTGCCAGGCTCAATTCACGTGGAAGTATTTATCTTTTGCTAAATTTTTACAGTCGCTTAAGTTATCGAAATTTAAAAGAGAGGGAAACAATCGAATGGGTTAAATACCAAGTTACAAAGATTCTGGAGATGAAAGTAAAAGTTAACGGCAAAGAAGTTGAAGTATCCCAAAATGCAACCGTTAAAGATGTGTTGGGCGACGAAGCACATCTTGTGGTTATAGTCAGAAAGATAAAGGATTACGAGAAACATTTCGACACCTTCAAGCTCAAGATTGGTAAGGAGAGTATAACTATCAAAATAGAGAATCAGGAACTATGGGAAGCAATTAAAGAGAAGCTTTCCGGAGTGGAAATTGTATGGAGAACTAAAAGGCTCCTTGCTTTTGGTCCTTTTTCTTGTGATCTTAAATGTTCTCAAGTTCAGCACGATTACGAGCCGGGAGAAGTTATTCTTAGCTTCGCCGGCGGAAATGCAGAGAGTGCGTATTTGATTTTCGCAATCACTCGCTATACTCTCAACCACTTTACAATAGGAGATGGAGTGATTGCAAGAGTTATAGAAGGATTTAAGGCACTCCGACTTCTTGAAATTGGTGAAAAAATAGAAAAAATTGAGCCTGTAGCTGGAAAAGAGGGTTTCAAGGGAATCAGAATTAGGGCCACCTTGGATCATCCGTTGATGGATGGCGACGAAATATACTCCCATGTAATGGTGAATTTGCTGAGCTCGACTCCTTATGCTTCTGAATATTCAATGAAAGTTTTTGAGAGAAATTCTTGGGTAGAAGAGGTTACAAACACGTATGTCAGATTTAAAGGCATAAAAGGTTTAAGTATCACTGAGGAAAACAACGAGAAGAGGTTGAGAGGTTCGGTAACTGTTAGGAGAAATGGAAAAAATGCCGGTTCAGTTTATGTTTATTTGAAAGATAGAATGCCGCATAAAGACCACTGTATAGTTGGTTTTGTCAACAATGGGCTTGAGCTTTTGGATGTAGCCCAAAAAGGAGACAGAGTAAAGATTATCACCAACCCCGTGAGAATCGATGTAGTTGGGTTGACACAGAAAGAAGCAGAATGTTTACTTGCACAGAAGGGTTTTAAACATATAAGGGAAGGAGATATAGAAGACGAAGCCATCGTTGTCTCCCAGATTCCAGAAACGACTTTTGAAGTTTTTTCGAGGGGAGAAGTCGTTACTTTCGGAGTTAAATCAAATAAAATAGTAAAAGTAAAAATTTTTGACGAATCAGCTCCAAAGACAGCACTTTATTTTAGAATTGCTACAGGCCTTATTAGTAAAAAGGTTGGAAAAATTCCCGTGTATTTTAAAACCAGAGATCTCGTTATTTTCAAACCAACAATCTCGTTTGAGGAACCCCTGATCCCTGAGAATTTACCAAGGGATTTGGTCAAGGCTGGAGAGATCGGGGTTACAAATATGTCAAGAAAGCATGCCGGACTGATTGGTGTTAGGTTTAGCGATAGCAAGGAGTTTGGACCTACTGCAGAACGTTTTGAGTCGACAAATCTCGTTGGTAAAATAGTGGAAAATTTTGAAGTCATAAAAGAATCCAAAGAAGGTTCAGAAATCTATATCATGGAGGTGCAAGAATGAAAGTTCGGTATCTCGTTTTATCTCCCCATGCTGGTATGAACCCCGAAGAACTCGTTTTCAGGATACTCGATTTGAATTTCGATGGAACAGTCAAGGAGACATGCTTTGGAGCAATTGTTGAGGGAGAGGAGAGAGAAGTTGATAGAATTGCTGAGACATTAAGAAAAGAATATTACTACATCTTTTCCAAGGAGAGAGGTTATCCCATAGGCGATAAAAGAATCTGCAGAGCCCAACGCGGAGGGGGAGCGAGAACAGGTTTTTATCAGATTGAATACGAGTTGGAGTTTTTACCGCTCATATCGGAAGCTATAAAGGATCTTAAATTCGAGAAAGCTAAAAAACCGAAGAATGTTATAGTGCATCCTATAAACAGCCTGATTTTAGCGGATCTAATTGAGAGATGTGGACACAAGCCCTTAACGATGATGTCAGAAATCGGAAAGCTCGTAAGGAACCCAGAGATCGATGCACCACCGAGAAACATAACCACAGATCACGTGGTTAAAGGTCTAAAGTATGCATCTATAGAAATGCCTTCTGGCATAAGGGGAAGGCTTGGAGTATGGGATGAGCTTATCGAGAATGCTGAGGCAGGTATAATTGCCAACTACGAATACGCATTCGGCTGTGCTGGCTGCACACATAATGATGTTCTGATCTACTTAATAAAAGCAAAGAAAATTCCTTATGTATGGCTTAACCTTCCAAAGACCCACGAAGAGGCAAAGGAATTTGTTGGCAAGATCTATGAATTTTTAAGCACTTTGGGGTGATGAGATGGTAAAAGTTGCTTTAATTTCATGCGGCGCGGAATACAGCGGTGTATACCATGAGATTGAAAGGGCAATTGAAATGGTTGGCGGAGAAGTCGTTATCCCGGAGACAGATCTTCAGGATGTTAAGGAAGTTGACGAGGAATTTGGGATTATTGTGAAAGGTGGGGATTTAAAGCTGATGATGGCAAGGGCAAAGTCGGTTGCTGAAGATCGATGTGATGCGGATGCGGCGTTTGTTGCAACATGCTTTAGATGCGCTGAAGGGGCTCTTGTTAGAAACGCGGTTAGGAAATATCTTCAGGATGCTCGAATTCCTGTTGTTGCATATTCCTTTACTGAGAGAAGCAAGGCTGGAAATTTCCTGCTCAGAATGGAAGCTCTTGTAAATATTGTCAGAAGAAAGCACTTGCTTGCGAGAACAAAACATGAAGGGCTAACTGTTGGTGTCGATTCAGGATCAACGACGACGAAGGTTGTGGTAATGAGAGATAATGAAATCATTGGTGCCGCTTGGCGTCCTACGGTTGACATAATAGAGACCGCAGACAAAGTGCTCGAAGAAGCTCTAAGAATGGCAGGGGTTAAGCTTTCAGAAGTTGAAGTTATTGGAACTTCTGGTTATGGCAGATTTTTGATAGGAAAGCATCTAAATGCAGGTATAATCCAAGATGAGATAACTGTGGGAGCAAAGGGTGCAACATTCCTTGCAGGTAAGCAGAAGGGCGATGCAACGATCCTTGACATCGGTGGGATGGATAACAAGGCAATCACTGCTCATGACAGCCTGCCAGACAGCTTTACTCTCGGTGGAATCTGTGCAGGCTCATCTGGAAGATTTTTGGAGACAACTGCAAGAAGACTTGGTGTCGATATTATGGAATTCGGTGAGATGGCAACAAGAGGAGATTACAGAAAAATAAAGATGAACTCCTACTGCATAGTCTTCGGAATGCAAGATCTTACCACTGCACTTGCAGGAGGAGCTAAGGCTGAAGACGTTGCCGCTGCAGCATGTCGGAGTGTTATAGACCAAATCGTTGAGCAACAGCTTCAAGAAATAACACTCAGAGCGCCCATAATAGAAGTTGGCGGAACTTCATTAATTAAAGGGCTTGTTAAGGCTGTTAGAGAGGCTCTTGGCATGGAGGTAATTGTTCCCAAATATTCGCAATTTGCAGTCGCCACTGGAATAGCTTTTGTCGCTTCAGGGGCGAGGGAGGAGAAGGGATATGAGATTAGTAGTAGAGTCGCCTGATGAAGAGGGTAGAATCGCTTACGAGAGGACTATAAACACGGTTCTTAGCGAATCAACGATAAGGGGGTCCATAAAGGGCGTGCGTGTTTATGCGGACCCCAAAGAACCTGTCTTTATTCTGATCCTACAGCTCGCTAAGTCGAGCGGAGTCATTAAATTTTCAGATGCGGTCGCACTGAAATTCGTAAAAGATGGTGTTATTGCGGTTTGTGAAAATGATAAATTTATGCCAGAGGTCTTGAGGATATTATGGGAAAAATTCGGGAATGAAAAAGTTGAGCAGTTGAGTAGATATGAGATCATGGTAAGGAATGGAATTAGTGACGAAATTCTCAACGCAATTGTTTATGATCCAGAAAAGGAACTTATGGCTGGTTTAATGGATTTAATTCTTCGGATAATTCCCGAAGGGTTTAGAATTCGCCGTTATATTCGAAAGGATAATCTTCTGGCTGTGATTGCGTCAGAAGACCCTATAAAAAGTGATTGGATCGAAAAAGCCATAAGAATGATGGAGGAGAGCATATGATACCACTAATCTTTAACGGAGGTGTTTACGGCCACCAAGAATTTGAAGAACTCGTTTATGACCTTGGTGGTTTTGTAATCCAAAAGAATTTTGCTCAAACAGAAGTAACAATATTCTTCATCGTTCCTGAAGAAGATCTGGATAGAGTAAAGGAGAAAGCTTTAGAATTAAAAGCTGAACTAAAAAACGCTCCTTTGGCTGGCTCGGAAATAGCGGTAGTGGTTCCAACAATTTCGATCTATCACTTGCCTCATCACTCATGTGATGTAGCGGAATATCTACGCAGAAAAGGGGCAAAGACCAACATGATTGGCTTGTCGAGAGGTGTCGGAAAAAGACTTGCAAGGCTTACCGCATTTGAGAGAGATCTAATAAATGAACATGACGTGGCAGTGTTCCTATTTGGAAATTTTAAAGAATGTATTAATAAAAAAATTAAAATGTTAAAAGAAATAACAGTTCCCGTTGTGGCTACGGGTTTCCCAAAGATAACAGCTCCAGAAGGAATAGAATACGTTCCAAATTTGGGTAGAATCGTCGGAAAATTCAGTAAAGAGAGCGATATCGAGCTTTTGGAGAATGTTGCAAAAGCTGTAGAGAGGATTGTCGATAAAAGGAGAAAACTATTCGATCGCTTTGAAGTCCCGCCGTATTATCTAAAAAGCGAAGTTGAAAACCAAATTCCAGAAATAAACGAGATTACTTCACCAGCACCAATCACAGTTAAGCTCAACGGCCTCAGAATTAAACTACCGTATGATAAGTTTGGAGATAAGATTAAAAACGTAAAAATTCTTGATTTTAAGCTTGGAGACATTTGTGAAGTTTTTCCTTCTGTGGTAGAAGGACACACGATCGTAAAATTTGCAGGAGTTTTCTAATTTTTCCGTTTTCATTATATCATGAAAAATGAGGTTCATATCTATATATAATGAATAATTTTACCTTGTGAAAAAAAAAAGAAAACATAATATATGGCGAAGTAGAGTTGCACCCCAGTTCCGGGAAGTTCCGGAACTAAGTGAATAAAAAGAGAATTTAACGGAGGGATAAAAATGGACGTAAGCACGGGATTGGGGCTTGTTGCACTTATGGGTGCAGCAGCTACCATTGCGGGAGCAGCAGAGGATCTTGAAAGTGATGTCGGTTCTCAGAGCAATCCAAACTCACAGGTTCAGTTAGCTCCACAGGTAGGAGTTCTGCACAGAATTTTCAACAAAGCAATTTCTGGAGAGCCACCCGCTTATGCCTTCTACTCGAGCATCGCCGCGACTGTTGCATGGATTTTAATGAACGCAAACTTCAACATAATCGCTGCATTTGCCATTGGAGCCTTTGTTGCGTCGATCTTCCATGGAATTTATGCAAGCACCGCCTACATGGGTAGACTTGCAAGCCAGCGCAGATATGGACAACCAATCTACTTGGACGTGATCTACAATCATCTACCGCCAATCATGGCTCATGGCTTTATTGCGACGTTCTGCATTCTCGGGCTCTCTTATATACTGTGGGCTTACTTTGAGCATCCGTTCCCGTTTGTGTTGCTTGCATTCATTTGGGGCATAACGGTTGGAGCAATTGGTTCCTCCACTGGAGACGTGCACTATGGTTCTGAGAGAGAGTATCAAAACAAACCATTCGGCGCGGGTCTGAATGCCGCACTCTCAGGCAAGATCGTTACCAAAGCAGAAATTGGAACAAGGAGCAGTATAGACAATGCATGGTTCTGTGCCAAGTTTGGTGGTCCAGCAACGGGAATAACGTTTGGTCTTATCGTATTCTTGGATAACTGGAGAACACTCGTTTTTGATGCGTTCTGGGCAATCATCGCTGGCTTTGTGATCGTTGCACTGCTGATCGTGGCAAATAGGCTTCTCGAAGTATGGGCAAGGAAAAATTATGGACCATATCCTGAGAAGCTTGCAATGCTTGAAGGAGGTGCTTAAAGATGGATCCAATAACAATCATTATCGGGCTTATAATTGCGGGTATTCTGATCGTCATCGGTGTTCACTTGATCCCAGTCGGTGGAGCGCCAGCTGCGATGGCAATGGCTACTGGAGTTGGAACAGGAACGGTTCAGCTCGCAACTGGAGCGGGTTTGACAGGCTTAGTTAGCGCGGGCTACATGTATCACTTCGCCGGAGTTCCAATGAGCTATGTTCTGTTGAGCGGTGCCATCGGAAGCATGCTCATGCTAGGCATTACGATGCTAATAGGAAACGTCATTTACATTCTTGGTGTCGGTGTTCCGCCAGTGTCTGCAAAGGTTAAGTTTGATCCGATAACAAAAGACAGACAGGACATCTATGTTTCTCCAGGCACAGAAGGACATGGAGTTCCAACAGTTTCGTTCGTTAGTGGAATCATCGGGGCATTCTTTGGAGGAATTGGAGGTGCTTTGACCTATGTGTTGCTTAACGAACTTGGCATATCGCCAGCAATTTCAGCTTTCATTGCGATAGGCTTCTTCTTGGCTAATGCGGTTCTTGCAGCATACAACATTGCGGGAACAATTGAGGGGTTCCATGATCCCAAGTTCAAGAGATTGCCAAAGGCTATTGTTTCAAGTCTGATCGTTTCGGGCTTCATAGCGGTAATTCTCGTTCTTAGCTCTGTTGGAGGTGTAAAGCTATGACCGTCTCCTCATGCAGTGCTAAAGCGGGAGCGGTGGAAGAGAAGAAAATCTCAAACAACCTTATTGCGGTCCTCGGGATCGTTGGATCGCTCGCTGGGATCTATGTCGCATCGATGTTCAACTTCTTGGCATTCGTTGGGGGAGTGGCAATAATCCTTGCGACACTCTGGGGCGCTAATGGAGTAAGAACTGTGGCTAAATACGGCATTGGCACTGGAGTCCCTTCGGTTGGTATGGTTGCCCTTGGTGGTGCGGTTGCAGCGGTATTTGTAGGGATTTACCTAACAAGTAAAACCGTTCTACTTGCACCTGTCGTTGCTCTTGTCCTTGCATTGCTCACGGGTTTGCTCATAGGCATTTCTGCAAGATACATTCTGAAGATGAACATCCCAGTAATGGTTAGATGCATGACAGAGATCTGCGGAGCGGGTGCTTTGCTGATCTTGGCTCATGTAACAACCATAACCGGATCATTCGAACTTTTCCACTTAAGAAGCATCTCAGAGACTGGCATAATAATGATGGTCTTTATAGTCGGAGCTCTTGGAATTCTTCACCCATACAATGCCTGTCTTGGAGCGGACGAAAGGCAAGGAAGAACTCTAAAGCTCGCTTTGGCGACTGGAAGCGCTCAGGTGGTCTTAGCAGGAATAGCTTCGCTTTACTTCATAGGGCTACCAGGATTTGTAACCTTGCTTTTCGGAACTCTTGCATGGTTCGTAACCTACAGCATCTTCGTGAAAACCTCGTTTGAGGAGGGGATTGTTTTCAACACAGGACTTATACCGGAGGTTGAGCATAAATGACGTTCGCAAAAATTTCTTCTGAACCGGGTTTAGTGCTCGACGCGGTTCGTGGTGTGCTCGGGGAGGAGAGAGAAGATCTGATCTTCTACCCGCTGTCTGATGTCGAAGAAGCGGTGAAGAAGCTCGAAGCGATTGCAGATGATCTCGTAAATTCTTTGGATCCACTGAAGAACTTCAAAGCCTCATATCCTGGAAGAGATAAAACGCTATACTATGCTGGCATGACAACAGGGGTATTCTATGGCCTTATTGTTGGGTTGATCATCGCATTTCTCATTGCATGGGTGATGTAATATGGTGAACAAAGTTGAGCCTGCTGCGGGATGGCCGAAGATTAAGGGAGAATACATGGTCGGCGATCCAAAGAGCTGTGTTGTCGTAGCAACTCTTGGAAGCCACTTGGATGAAAAGAAGCTCATTGAAGCTGGAGCAGGAATGGCTGGAATCTGCAAAACAGAGAACATAGGAATTGAAAAAATGGTTGCAAACATAGTTGCAAATCCAAACATAAGGTTCCTGATCCTCTGCGGAGCTGAAGTTACCGGGCATCTCACTGGAGATGCAATTGTAAAGTTACACAAAAATGGTGTAAAGAACAACAGAATCGTTGATGCAAAGGGAGCAATACCGTATATTGAAAATTTGCCAAATGAGGCAATAGAGAGATTCAGGAAGCAAGTAGAGATCGTTGAGATGATTGGTGTCGAAGATCTTTCAGCAATAATCTCAAAGATAAAAGAATGTATCTCAAAGGATCCCGGAGCTTATCCTGAACCACCAATGGTTGTGGAAATTAAGGAGGAGGCAAAAGAAGAGATCGCAGAAGGTGAAATTTACCCAGTGCCCGGTGAAATTGCAAACATCGAATCCTGGGTAAGAGACATTGAAGGTAAAGTCAAAGAAGTTGCTCTGCTAAACAAGTTCTCTGCAGGAGTCTATGCGGGCAGATTTCAGGGATTCTGGATTGGATTTACCCTGGCTATGTTTGTTCTTGGTTTATTAATGTGGAGGGTGGGCTTATGAGCGGATTTCCAAAGATCATGAAACCAAAAGCTTTGAAAATCGACGAAATTATAAACAGAACGGATTACAGTGCACAGCTAATTGCAAGAGCTCAGAAGCTCGAGTCAGGAATCAACATGGCAGGAATCACAGGGTTTGTTCTTGGACTCCTGATGGCTGTGCTTCTTGTTGTAATCCCATTGCTCTGGCTGGGGTGATCGAAAATGGATAAGAAAGAGAAGGAAATTCCGAGAGCTTATGTTGACACCGCTGAATACATGGCTCTATTAGAGAGAATAAAGAAGGTCGAAGAGAAAGTAGAATTTTTCCAGGCAGAAGTGACACAGCAGGTTGGAAAGAAAGTCGGTAGAGACATAGGAATACTCTATGGGCTTGTTTTTGCCCTGATTCTGGTAGTTATTTACCTTTTGCTGAAATCACCTTGGGGGTGAGAAAATGTTCAAATATGAAAAGGAGCAGAAGGTTTTTGAATTTGGAAAGATAAAGGTTGGCGGTCAGCCGGGCGAATATCCGCCAGTGCTTGTCGGAACAATCTTCTATAAGGGGCACAAGATCGTGAGCGATGACCACAAGGGAGTATTTGACAAGCAAAAGGCTGAAGAGCTATGGAAGATGCAACAGGAATTCTCTGATCTGACTGGGATCCCATGCATGCTCCAGATCGTTGGCGAGTCTGCAGAAGCTATGGAGAAGTATATTGAATGGTTCAGCAACATTGCAGACGCTCCATTCCTTATTGACTCAACGGATCCTAATGTGAGAATACATGGAGCCAAATTTGCAACTGAAATCGGTGTTCACAAAAGAGCGATTTACAATTCAATAAATCCAAGCTTGACTCCGCAAGAAGTTGAAGCTCTCAAGAACAGCAAGATCGACTCAGCCATTGTTCTTGCTTTCAACCCGACTGACAACACGGTAAAGGGCAGACTTGACATTTTGCAGAAGGGCGGTGCAGGATTGAGCAAGGGTTTGCTTGACATCGCAAACGAATGCGGAATTAAGAGAATCCTGATCGACGTCGCAGCTACACCGCTCGGAGCGGGGGCGGGAGCGACTTTCAAGGCGGTAATGGCAGTCAAGGCAAAACTTGGATTACCCGCTGGCGGTGCACCGCACAATATTCCTTCTGCATGGCCATGGATCAAGAAGCTGAAGAAGGAGAAGAAGGAGGTATTTCCACCAGCAGACATTGGCTCCAATTTGATCATGCAGATGCTTGGAGCCGACTTTCTGCTCTATGGTCCAATTGAGAATGCACCAATGATCTTCCCGAGCACAGCAATGGTCAGCATAATCGTGGCAGAAGCTGTTTCCGAACTCGGAATCTCTGTGCAAGCCGAGACCCATCCAATCAAAAGGCTTGTGTAAGGTGCAGGAATGAAAGACATTGTTGCTTTGCTCATAGGACACGGAAGCAAGCTCGAAGTTCAGAAAAAAATGATTGAAAGGCTTGCAGAGACTATAAGGAATAAAAAAATTTTTGCAGATGTATGCTACGCTTTCATGAACGTCAATAAGCCAACAATTCGGGAAGCTATGACCGAGATTGCGAGCAAAGGTTATAGAAAGGTCATAGCTATTCCCGTATTTCTTTCTGACGGCATTCACACGACTGAGGACATACCAAGAGAGCTCGGAATTGAAAATGGCATGCGAAAGGGCATAGTTGATTTCAACGGAGTGAAAGTTGAGCTATGGTATGCAAAAACCATAGGCTACGATGATAGAATTGCGGAAATACTCATTGAAAGGGGGAAGGAAGCGGTTGAGAATTCGGAGTAATTTTCCAGATATACTTATCTTTTTTGCAACCTTATTTTTGTGAGGTGATGAAATGAGTGAGGTTAAGGAAATTCCCAAATCTGAGTGGGCCTTGCAAAGATATCTGTATACTCGAGACATTTCGAGTGCTCCTGTGATCAATCTACTTTTGAAGCAAGTTGATGTTATCTACCAGCCAAGAGACGAAAAAGAAGTAATAGAAGTTTTAAGGATCGCTGAAAAGGAGGGAGCAACGGTAGTTCCAAGGGGAGCGGGCACTTCGGGTTATGGTGGCGTTTTACCCCCAAAAGATATAGCACTGTTTCGTCTCTCCAAGAGAAAGACGATAATGATTGATTTCACGAGGATGGACGATTTTGAAATTGATGAAGAAAAGCAAATTGTTGTATGCTCCCCGGGAGCGGTTTGGTGGGATATTGAGAAGAAGTTGAACAAGAAAAATCTTACGCTTAGAGTTTATCCAACAAGTGCTCCTTCTTCAACTGTTGCTGGATGGATCGCTCAAAACGGTTATGGGGTTGGAAGCCTCAAATACGGCGGGATTGCTGACAATGTTGAAAAGCTCAGGATTGTTGACTTCAATGGGGCAAAAGAGGTTGAAGGAAAAGATCTGAAGTATTATATCGGAATGGAAGGCATAACTGGACTAATAACGAAGGCATGGGTAAAAGTTAAGGAAATGGAAGATATGAAATACTACGGATTCCATGTTTCTGCTAAGGAAGCAAACAAGATCGTTTTCGCTGGCGAGCATTACGCAGGTCTTTTCCTCGATGCAGGCTACGTTAAGCTGAAAAACGAGGCTTTTGGCACAGAAATGCCAGAAAAGGATGTTTTGATGATAGCAACGACAGAAAAGCTTGACGGAGACGAAAGCCTTGGTGAAGAGATCTGGGAAAAGAGATTCTACCCTATGAGGGTTAGAAGACTTGGTCCTGGATTGGTTGCTGCTGAGAACGTCCTGCCAGCAGAATCGATTCCCGCTTATCTCAACAGGCTTAACAAGATGATAAAGAAACCACATGGTAGTGAAATCTGGTATTCAAAAGGTAAGAAAGGGGCGGTGCTGACATTCATACCCTCCGACGAGAGAAAGTTCATTGGCTACACAATGACTTGGCTAAACAGCATCCGAGCTCTGAAGACTGCGAAAAGAATGCGTGGTGTTCCTTATTCCACGGGCTTTTATCTTAGTTCTGAGGCAAAGCTTCTGCTTGGAGATGAGCTTGACGAGATTATGAGATTTAAGAGAACTGTCGATCCGAAAAATCAGCTAAATCCGGGTAAAGTTTTGCCTAAGGGGGCAATGGCTATGATGATGAAAATTGCTCAGAAGGTGATCCCATGAAGCTTGAAAAAGAGTTAAACGATATGGTAACAGCTTGTGCTCAGTGCTTCTACTGCAGAGTTTGTCCAGCTTTTCAAACATTGAAGTGGGAGAGCGTTTCGCCAAGAGGAAGAGTTTACATGCTAAAGGGACTGCTAAAGAAGAAGATTAAGCTCGAGCCACAGCTTGTAGAAGACTTTTACAAGTGCACCACCTGCGGGGCATGCGAGGAGCAATGTCAAACTGCGCTAAAGCTTGTAGAGCTCTGGGAAGCAGCAAGGCACGAGTTTGTTAAAGAAGGACTTGCACCACTTGCAGTTCACAAAAAGCTTAGAGAACTTGCACAGAAAACTGACAACCCCTACGGAGAGCCAAAAGAAAAGAGAGAGGAGTGGATTAAGGGCTACAAGTATGAAGACAAGGCAGAAATCATGTATTTTGCGGGATGCACAGGAAGCTTCAGAGCGGTTGAGCTTGCAAAGAACACTGTTGACTTATTCAATAAAGCGGGGCTTAAATTTGCATATGCGGGCAAGGATGAGTATTGCTGTGGATCGCCATTCCTCAGAACTGGGCAAAGAGATTTGGCTTACGAGTTATTCAAAAAGAACTATAATGAGTGGAAGAAGAGAGGTGTGAAGACAATCGTTTCAAGCTGTGCGGGATGCTACAGAACAATACTAATAGATTATCCAAAGATCGCAAAGGAGCTTGGCTTGGAGTGGAATTTCGAAGTTATGCACACATCACAGCTTGTGAACAAGCTAATAAAAGAGGGAAAGATTACTCCGCAGAAGTTGACAGCAAAGGTGACGTATCACGATCCATGCCACCTTGGAAGGCATACGAAAGTTTATGAGGAGCCAAGAGAAGTGATAAAGGCAATAGGTGCAGAATTGGTTGAAATGGAGAGGAATAGAGGAGAATCGTTCTGCTGTGGTTCTGGTGGAGGAGTAAAGTCGCAGTTCAAGGATCTTGCGGGAGCCATCGGCAAAAACAGGATTGAGGAGGCAAAGGAAACTGGCGCAGAGTATCTTATTTCCTGCTGTCCATTCTGCAAGTATCATCTCAAGCAGATGGCTGAAGAGCAGGGAATTCCAATAAAGGTGGTAGATCTCGTAGAAGTCGTTAACAACCTTGCAGTCAAAGGCGAATATAAAGGCAATGACATTCGCTGTGCTTAATTTTTATTTTTGGTGATCTAAATGGAGATTGCGGAGCTAAGAAGCAAGGCAAAGGAGCTGAGAGAAATTCTTGGTTTGAAAAGCTATGTAGTTGGAGTTAAAATCTCTCCGAAAAGGCTTGAGGTTAATGCCAAAAGGCTAAAGGGCTACAGATACTGTCAAGCTCTAATGCAGGCAAGAAAGGGCGAGCATGTGCTTCTTGGAAAAGAAGAAATTGGTTGTGCAGCATCTGCAGACATATTTGGATTTAAAGAGCTTCCAGAAGGTTTTAAGACTGGAGAGCATTCGCTCAAGATCGGAATTTCAAAGGAGCCTGAAGTTGGAGCAAAGATCTATGGAGATGTGGAAAAATTCTCCGCTGGAGAAGTTGAGGACCTATACTTGTTCCCGCTTGAAACCGCAATAATGGAGCCAGACGTTGTTATTGTTGAAGACCAGCCTGAGAAGCTAATGTGGATCATGCTTGCTTATGTTAACGCAATTAAGGGCGAAAGAGTTGAGCTCAACACAGCGGTTATGAGAGCAACTTGTTTGGATTGCACTGCAATTCCCTATAAAAGGCAAAAAATAAACCTCAGCTTTGGCTGTTTTGGCTGTAGAATGGCTACCGACATAGCAGACGACGAAGCTTTGCTCGGATTTCCATTCAAATTCTTTGAAGAGATTGCAGACTACGTGAAGCACTTCTCAAAGAATGCAATTCCAAGTGCAAGAGATAAAAAGGCTTATAAGGCACTTAAGGCTAAGGAAGGCTGAGAGAAATGAAAGAAGAGACGTGGGACAAAGTCGGAAGCAAATTTGCCCATCTGACCTCTGCTCACCCCTGCTACAGCCATGAGGCACATTTCAAGTTTGCACGAATTCACCTGCCTGTGGCGCCAAAATGCAACATCCAGTGTGGCTACTGCACAAGAAAGATTGACAAATGCGAATATCGCCCGGGAGTTTCTGCATGCATTGTGAATGCTGAAGAAGCTTTGAAGAGAGTTGAAGAAGCTCGAAAGAACTATCCGCTTAAGGTTGTTGGAATTGCTGGTCCTGGCGAAGTTCTCGCAAACGAAGAGTCCTTTAAGACTCTCAAGCTTGTTCACGAAAAATATCCCGAGCTTATTCTCTGCATAGCAACAAATGGACTTCTTTTGGCTGACAAAATTGAAGAGCTTAAGAGATTGAACGTCAAAACGGTCACGGTGACAGTCAATGCTCTCGATCCAGAGATTGGGGCAAAGATCTATGAATGGGTCGAATACAATGGTAAAAGGCTTAGTGGTGTTGAAGGGGCAAAGTTTTTGATCGAGAAACAGCTTGAAGGAATAAAAGCTTCAGCTGAAGCGGGAATGGCTGTGAAGGTGAACACAGTGTTAATTCCCGGGCTTAATGAAGGCGAGATTGAAAAGATTGCGATTGAGGCTAAGAAAAGAGGAGCTTTTATAATGAATATAATCCCCCTTATCCCGCTCCACAGCTTTAAGGACTGGAGAAAGCCAACTTGCGAAGAGCTTGAAAAGGCAAGGGAGGTTGCTTCAAAGCATTTAAGAGTTTTTAGACTTTGCAGACAGTGCAGGGCTGACGCATGCGGAATTCCGGGAAAGGAGAAAGCTGTGGGTAGCACCTACTTCCATGGTTAAATTATCTCTTTTATCCTCCAAGCCACGAATAGCCAAGAGTGAATATATCTCTCTGCACAGAAAGGTCAATGGAGCTTCAATGGAGGCAGGAAGTTTAACGTTATTTATCGTGGCATCTGTTGAAGTTGGAAATACCACCACGAAATGTATTATAACCGCCACAGATCTTACGAGCGGGAAAACATACCTCGTGAATAAAGTTGTAAAGCTTACGCGAGAGGTTAGAAAGCCAAGACTTGGTGAGACCATCTTTGGTGAGACTATTTTTGGAGTCCCGCTTACAAGGCAATCCATTGCTGAAATCGTGAGCGAATCCATAAAGGAAGCTTGCAATAAATCCGGAATAAACGTTTCTGAAATTGATTTTCTCGTTCGGTCTACTGGAGTAGTTGCACATTTTGAAAATCCAAGTGATATAGGAACTTTTATACAGGCTCTTGCGGATGGAAGCCTTTTAGCCGGAGTTCCGCCAGGCAAGATGGTTCCCGCGGTTACAAAGGATAACTTACCAGAAAAAATAAGGAAGTTCAGTCTCCTCGATAAGGTCTTTTTCGACGGTTCCGTTGCGGGTGTTATGCCTCCCAGAGGCTCAACAGGAGCTGAAATCGTAGCAAATGAGATGGAAGGTGAGCTATCAACTGCTGGAATCAAGGAAGGGGCAAAATGGACAGACGTTGATTTTAGAAATCCATGTATTTCCATGGATTTTGGCACAACTCTGAAAGGGAGGATTACAAACGACGATCTGCCTTACGCAAGAACCATAGGCAACTTTTGCGGTCTTGGCGGTGCCATAGCTGATGTCATAACCAAGGGATTTCTAAAAAACAAAGAAGTTTCAGCGATCGATCTTAAGCTATGTGAATACAGCATCAAAGATGAGGCCTTTGAATTTGCAGAAGAGATTCACCGCCACATCAGGATAGGTAAAGTTCCTGCAAACTGCAAGAGATACGGTAAAATACCTGTCAATGCAAGGGCTGCAGAGGATGCAGGGATCTTGCTTGTAGGATGTGATGTGGGCGATAACGGGAGCAATTTTAATGAGTTAGAAAAGATTGGAGCTGAGATCAGGGATCAAAACCTGCTCTTTGCAACGATCGACGTTGTAATGGCGAAGATTTTCAGAAGGATACTTGAAGTCATCCAAAGTGAGGGGTTCTTCATGGAAAATATGGCAATTGGAATTACTGGAAGAGCCGGTATAACAGGAAAGAAACCATGGCTTTTTCTTGAAGAGCTAAAAGACCTTGAATTATATAAAAAGCCTGAAAAAAATATTGTTTTCGTCGATGACGGATTAGCAAGGGGTGCTGCTGTTATGGCAAGGTGCATGAACGCCCTTGGCAATCCAAAGAATCCCATTGGAGGCTTAAGAAACGGCAAATGTGTGCTCAATGAAAGAATAAAGCTACAGTCGGGCTACTTCACTTCCTGAACCTTTCCATCGTCTACCTGAATTATTCTATCCGCAAGCTCTTTTACAAGCTCATGCTGATGACTTATAACGATTATAGTGGTTCTGTCTTTCAGGTTCATTTCCTTTAGGAAGTTTGCAACTTTTCTGAGCGTTACCGGATCAATGTCTCCGAAGGGTTCATCAAGAATTAATATCTTTGGTTTTGTTATCGAAGCTAAAGCAATACCAAGACGGACCGCTTCACCACCAGAAAGCTCATGACTTTGCCGATCTAAAATTTCTACTGGAAGATTAAGCCTCTCAAGAATCGGGTAAATCTTTGTGAGATCTTCCGAGCTCTCTGGGAATAGCTCCTTTATAATATCATACGGCAGTCCAAGTCTCCTCAACCTTATTTCTGCCTCCTCTCTGGGTAGATCTGTCATCCTGTAGATTGCATCGAATAGACTTTCGCTCATTCCGAGCTCTTCAGCTTTTTTCATTGCTTCTTCAACAGCACTTTCTCTTTTTATTCTAATCTTATATGCAATTAAGTCGCTAACCTTTGCCCAGAAGGGCAAGGCAAACTCCTGATGCAGTATGCCTATCTTTCTCCTGACCTCAACGTTCTTTCTCCCAAACTTGCTGAAATCAACCCATTTTCTTTCTGTTCTTATCATTACTCTACCTTCATCTGGAAGTTCAAGCCCACTAATAAGCCTTGCAAGAACTGTTTTACCACTACCACTTCTCCCAATAAAACCAACTATTTCGCCCCTTCGAATTGAAATCGAAACGTCTCTCAAATCGAGTGTCTGTCCACCAGGAACAACATAATACTTCTTTCTGACATTCTCAAGCCGAACTACCCCTCCACCAATCCTCTTCCGACCGTTAATCGGTTGTTCAAGTTCTGAAAGGAATTTCGAAATTATTTCTTCAGGAGTTCCATCATCAACGATCTTCCCTCTTTCAATCAAAACAACCCTCTTTGCCAGAGCTCTGTGAATTTCAGGCATATGAGAAGAGAAAATTACAGTAATTCCAAGCTCTTTGTTCACTTTTTTAATCATTTCTATCGCCTTTTGTCGTGTTTCGGGACATGTCATGGTTCCAAATTCATCTAAAAGCAAAACTGACGGTTTCTTGGCAATTTGTCTTGCCAGGATTAACCTTTGCTTTTCACCACCGCTGAGAATCTCAGCCCAGCACTCCGCTTTATGCTTCAAATCCACAATTTCCAGTAATTTCATCGCCTCTCTCTGCATTTCTTCATACAATACCGGATCCCATTCTGGTAGGATTTCTTCACCAAATTGGGTATAGGCTATGGCTCTAATCACGTTTTCAATGACTTTCTCAGACCACAAACCAAAAGAACGCTGTAGATGTATGGCAGTTTTCTCCATCACACTCCTGAATTCCCCTTTGCTCGATTGAGGAGTTAGCCGAATCCCATCGATCAAAACTTCTCCCTCGTCAAAACTCTCCGCACCTCTGAGAATTCTCAGCAGGGTTGTTTTTCCGCTACCGCTTTTGCCAAGTAATCCAACCAAATCCCCCTTCTCGACTGCAAAATGCTCTACTTCAAGAGCTCTTAGTGTTTTTCCACTGCTAAGCATGTAGTTTTTGACCAGATTTCGGACTTCGACAATCATATCTATCCCTATATCAATGGTTCTGGTTGGTTTTGGCTAAGATATGGAAGTGGCTTTGAGATTATAAGGATTCCATCCATATCCTTTGCCCTCTCAAGCAGAGCATATTTTCCAAATTCAGAAAGTGCGACAATTGGAATGGCTTCACCAGCCTGAGCCTTTATGATTCCCTTAAGATTCTCCCGCAAACTTCTTGAGGCGCAAAGAGTGATCAGATCAAAGTTCTTGGCATCTTCAGCGCTCCAATTGGCTCCAGTAGTGTGGACGGCGAATTTCAGGATTCTAACATTACTCCTTTTCTCAATCTCCACACATGCCTTTGCCTCTTCTGGCGTTGTAAGCGTGACCCCTATTTTACTGAAACCGCTCTCTACAGCGAAGGTTACACCCTTTATTTGGTTTATCTCCGCATTTTTGTTTATCACAAATCCCCCCTCTTTTTCGATTCTCTCTATTACCTCCTTGACTGGTGAAGTCTTTATTAGTCCTGAAATTCTTCCACCAAGCCCCTGAACGAGCTTGGGATTGGAAGTTACAACTGTCCCAGCACAGTCTGCAACGATTACAACCACATCAAGGAAACCACTTTTTAGACAGCTGTAAAAGATTTCAGAAGCGCCAAAGGTTGCAAAAACTCGATCGTCTAAAATCTTTCTATTTGCAGTAAAAAGTCCGAAGCTCTGGATTCTATAGTTGAGATTTTTCCAAACTTCCTCCTTAGTTATTCTTTCAATTCCATGAAGTTTCCTGAAAAGTGGACAATATCTCAGCTTTGGCTCTGAAATTTCAACTATTTTACCGTCTCTTACTACTGCTTTAGCCTTTCCGAGAAGTTCCATGACATGCTCGTCCAAACTACCACCCTACTCAAGCAGCAGTAATCCATAAAACAGAATTTTATCAGATGGAGACGTTAAAACTTCCAAGTCATATCCCGCATTCCTAACAGTCTGAAAAACGTCAATACCAGTTGCTTCCATTGCAGGCCTTACTTTATGCTGGAATTTGCAATAGCGTTTCGGATCTATATCGATTGTTTCGAGTTTTTCTGCAACACATGGATCGCAGTAAGGACAAGGCAGAGCATATAGAGCAAATGCTTTGTAGTAGCCAGAAGTGTATGCAAAGCGTTCCATTTCGAACATTGTATCATAAAATTCCCGCAATGTGTTCATTAGGTAGTGATGAATCCTTTCTGGAGGTTGAGAGTAATCAGGCTTTGCCTCGAATCTTGCAAGAATTGCAGAGCGATAGCATTTAAGCAACTTCCTTGTCTCCTCCACTGAAGGAACGAATGGTGGACAATTCAAATGCTTTCCAAAAGCTTTACAACCAAACATGCATTTCCATCTTACCCAATCCGAGACTACCACAGTATCGGTGGAGATTACCTTAAAATCCGGATGAATCTTTTTAAGTCCTTCAAGGAGTTCTTCAAAGCTTTTTTTCATATTCTTGTCTGAAACCCGGAATTGATAAAACTTGCTGAACTCGAAAGGCAAAAGATATATACAGAAAATCATGAGTTTAGCTATGAAAGTGCTCGGAATTTGTGGATCACCAAGAAAAGGTGCAAATACCGAATTCGCACTGAATTTTACACTAAACGAACTTAAAGAACTTGGTTTTGAAACCGAAAGAATTTCGCTGGCAGAAAAGGAAGTTAAGTTCTGCAACCACTGTGGTAAATGCTTAGAAGGAAAAGAATGCCCGATAAAAGATGATGCCAAGGAAGTGTTTGATAAAATGATCGCGGCAGATGCAATAATCATAGCTTCTCCAGTTTATTACGTAAGCGTCTCTGCTCAGGTAAAGGCGCTGTTTGATAGAAGTATAATGATTCGGGGAAAGCTTAAAGGAAAATTGGGTGGAGCAATTGCGGTAGGACAGGCAAGAAACGGTGGTCAGGAGATCGTTTGTGATCAGATACACCAGTGGATGCTAACGCATGAGATGAGGCTTGTTGCGATGAGATTTGGTGGAACTCTCGTTGGTTCCATGAAAGATCTTGAGGCAGTAAAAAGAGACGAATTCGGTCTTAATTCATGCAAAAATTTAGCCAAGAAAATTGCAGAAGCTTTGCGGTAGAAATAATATGTATCTGCATAAAAATATAAAAGAAAGGATAAAAAGAAAAAAAATTGCTATTGGGCTTTACAGATTCGATGAAACAAGCGAGGAGCGAATACTGAAAGCGGTAGAACTTGCCAAATTTGCAGATGTATTGGTAGTTGATAAAGGAGAAAAAACTGAAAAAGAGTTGTCAAGACTTGTCATCTCAGGAGAAGTTCATGCCATAGTTCGGGGAACCGCAAGAGCTTCAAAAATGCTTGAAATTCTAAGAAAGGACTATTCACCACTGAGAGTTGGAATTTTTGAAACGATAAGTGGGGTTCTTTTCCTTCTTTCTCCCGTTGGAGTTGATGAAGGCAAAACAATTTCGGAAAAATTAAAGCTAATTGAGTATTCAAAGCAAATAGCAGAAATGCTTGGAATCCCAAAGAAAGTAGCTGTGCTTGCTGGAGGAAGATATGGAGACATTGGAAGATACGAGCTTGTTGATCGATCTCTTGCTGAAGCAGAGCTCGTTGCAAAAGTTTCTGGAGGGGAGAACCTTGAAATAAGAATAGAGGATGCAGTTGAAAAAGGGATAGTAATTGCTCCAGATGGCATTTCGGGAAACCTTATTTTCAGATCTCTCTGCTATCTCGGGGGCGGAAAAGAGTATGGCGCAGTCTACTGCGGATTACCATACAGAATCGTAGACACAAGTAGAAATCAGAGCGCTGAAGGTTTTGCAAGAGCAATAGCAGTTGCAACTCTACTTTAAAACATAAATGGGCTCATCATGTCCCGGAATAATTATCTTTGAAATTTTTATTATCTTCTCCATGCTTTCCCTTGCCTTCTCGGCATTCGTATGAAGCCTCGGAATTAAACTCTTTAAATAATTGTCCTTTGTTGGAATTGCATCACCAGCAACAACTATCTCCTCAAAAACAACAGAGATGTGTCCATCGATGTGGCCCGGAGTTTCGATTACTTTTATTCTTTCGGAGATTTTTGAAGGACATGGCAGATAATCTGCAGAAGTTCGCCGAATTTCAAGAGGATGAGCAAATATCTTGCCAGAGAAAAGTTCATTTCCACCGCAGTGATCTGGATGGAGGTGTGTATTGATCACAATGTCTATATCAGAAGGTCTTAAGCCAAGTTCCGAAAGAGCTTGGACAATTTCTCCCTGATCAGTTGGTAAGCCCGTGTCAACTACCACGTAAATTTCATCCAGGATAAGACTAACTGAAGATGAGGCATATAAAATCTCTCCATCATCGCCAAACACCACCTTGCCTGGTTTTAGGAGATAGAAGTCTTTTGCAATTTTTAGCGTCATCCTTCTGACTTTGCATTTAGAGTATTAAAACACTTCTTTTAGACTTTAATATCCTCATAATGAAATTTTTCGTATAATTTGAAGACAGCCTCGAAAATTTTGCGAGTTTCAACACACAGAAAAGTTTAATAGTAGTTTATGTAAGAAAGTTTCGGTGATAGAATGAAAAGCCGCGGTAGTGTAAATATTTTTGGGAATAAAATAAAATGGAGGTGTTAAAATGAGAACTTCGGATGAATACAAGCAGGATCTTTTTAAAATGAAGCCAAATGTATACGTTAGAGGAAAAAAAGTTACAAGAGATTCTCCTGAGCTTGCTGGAGGGATAAATGTAATCTCAAAAACCTTTGATTTGGTGGACAACCCGGAATTTAGAGATTTGCTTGTGACACACTCCCATTTGACAGGTAGGAAAATAAACAGATTTACACACGTAAATCAGTCTGCTGAAGACTTGTTAAAGAAGCAAGAAATGATAAGAAAGTGTTGTAGAGTAACTGGAGGCTGTATTCAGCGTTGTATGGGCTGTGACGCGATTAACGGATTATCTGTTGCCACATTTGCCGCAGATCAGGAATTCGGAACAGACTATCATAAGAGGTTCCTTGAATACCTGAAAGAGTTCCAGAATAGAGATCTCGTCGCTGCATGTGCTCAGACAGACGTAAAAGGAGATAGAAGCAAAAGACCGCACGAACAAGACGATCCTGATATGTATGTTCGTGTTGTTGAAAAGAGAAGCGACGGAATCGTTGTTAGAGGTGCAAAGAACTGCATAACCATGGCTGCAGTAGCGGATGAGATAATCGTTGTACCAACGAGGGCGATGACTGAAAAAGATAAGGATTACAGCGTAGCTTTTGCAATTCCTGCTGACACAGAAGGAGTTAAGATTGTTGCAAGAACTGCCCACCACAGAGCTCCACCTGAATTGAATATGCCTTTTAATGAAATTGGCGACGATGAGAACATGATCATCTTCGACAACGTGTTTGTTCCATGGGATCGTGTGTTCATATGTGGAGAGCACAAACAGGCCACAATGGCAGCTCATCTCTTTGCTTTATTCCATAGACACAGCTACACAGGCTGTAAGCCGGCGGCAACGGATGTTAAGATGGGTTTCGGAGCCCTAATAGCGGAATACAACGGTGTTTATGACAGACATAACATAAGAGAGAAGCTTGTGGACCTTGCTGCTACTGCAGAACTCGTTTATGCTGCCGGTATTGCTTCTGCGGTAAAAGGAACAAAAACACCTGCCGGAACATTTATTCCAAACGAGATTTATGCAAATGTAGGCAGAAGACACGCTGGTCTTAACTACTACCACGATCTCGAAATCTTGGCAGAGCTTGCTGGCGGACTTCCAGCCTGCTTACCATTTGCTGAAGACTATCTAAATCCAGAAATAAGACCTTTAATTGAAAAATACATCAAGAGAAGAAGTGATGTTCCACCTGAGAAAGTTTATCGTTGCCTTTATGGAATTTCGAACATTCTTTGCTCCTCTCTCGGGGGAACAAGTGCAGTCGCAGGTGTTCATGGCGGTGGATCCCCTGTGATGGAGGACATTGCCATCTGGCGCTCCTACAACTTCGAAGAAATGAAAAAGATTGCAAAATACCTTGTAGGAATACGGGATTAAATCCCGTGATCTTTTATGTTTTTTGAAGATTTCGAGCCTGGAATGAGAGTAGAGACGGCAGGAAAAACAATAACTGAGGCAGACATAGTAAACTTCGCCGGAGTTAGTGGTGACTGGAACAGAATCCATCTTGACGAGGAATTTGCAAAAAAGACGATTTTTGGTAAAAGAATTGCACATGGCCTGTTGACTCTTGCCATCACGAGTGGGCTTATAACGAGGCTAAGACTAACAGAAGACAGCCTCATAGCGTTCTACGGCATAGATAAGCTTAGGTTCACAAAACCTGTTTTCATAGGAGATACCATAAGGGCGGTCGTGGAGGTTGAAGGGAAAGAGGACAAGGGGGACTACGGAGTTGTTGCCTTCAAGATTTCAACACTTAACCAGAACGAGGAAGTAGTGATGGTTGCAACTTTTAAAACGGCAGTTAAGAAAAAGAAATGACCGAAAAAATTGCAGATGGACTCTATAGGATAGAGATACCACTGCCAAGAAATCCACTAAAATTTCTAAATTCCTATGTAATTAGCGGAGAGAGGGCTTTGATCATAGACACGGGCTTTAATCTCGATATATGTTACGAAGAGATGCTCAAAGGGCTGAATGAGATCGGAGTTGATTTAAAAAAGGCTGAGATTTTTGTAACCCACTTGCATGCCGACCACATTGGCCTAGCAGGAAAACTGGGCGGAGAAGTTTACATAAGTGAAATAGACGCAGAGATTGCTGTTGAAGCTGCAGTTCACCCAGAACATTGGGAAAGAATTGCAGAATTCTACATAAAAAATGGATTTCCACAAAGTGAGGCTGAGAAGGTATCAAAAATCCATCCAGCAGTTAAATATAGCCCCAAGAGGGTTCAATTCAATTTTTTATACGAGGGTGATTTGCTGGAGTTTGGAAACTATTTGCTGGAAGTCATCCACACTCCTGGGCATACTCCAGGACATCTGTGCCTTTATGAACCAGAAAAGGGTATCCTATTCTCTGGTGATCACATCCTGTTCGACATTACACCAAATATTACGCACTGGGATACGCTTGAAGATGCTCTTGGAGATTATCTGAGAAGTCTTGACAAAGTCTATGGGCTCGAAGTCAACATGACTCTACCGGGGCACAGAAATTTCTATGGCGATCACAGAAAGAGAATTGATGAGCTTAAGGAACACCACAGAATAAGACTCAAAGAAGCTTTGAATGCTGTCAGAAATGGTTCAAGAACCGCATGGGAGGTAGCAAAACACATAACTTGGGATTTAAAATATGAAGACTGGAATGAGCTCCCTACGATGCAGAAATGGTTCGCAGTTGGCGAAACAATCGCTCATCTGAACTATCTTGAAAGAATTGGAAAGATACGGAAAGAGGTTTCAGATAAAATATACTATTCGGCCTAAATTACGCCTATTTCCTCAAGCATTCCTTCATTCAGGTCTTCAATTTTAGTGTCTGCGACAATTTTACCTCTTGACATCAAAATCACACGTTTGCATAGCTCTCTGATTATTTCAAGCTCGTGAGAAGTTATAACTATCGTCCCCTCGTATTTTTTCATCATTTCTGCAACTATTCGCCTCGTTTTGCCGTCCACATTTGCCGTTGGCTCATCGAGAAAGATTACTTCTGGTTTGTAAATCAACACACTCGCAATCTCCACTTTCTTTTTCTCTCCACCGCTCAGCCTGAAAGGAGGTTTTTGAAGCACCTCTACAAGATTAAAAGTTTTTGAATACTCTAAAAGCAGAGAACGCATTTCTTCCTCGCTCATTTCGAGCTGTCTTGGAACATAAAGAAGTTCATCTTTTACAGTTGGATTAAAAAGGAAATCGTCGGGATTCTGGAAAACAACACCTATTTTTCGTCTTATACTTTCGATGTTCTTTTTGTCGGGAATAATTCCAAATATTCTTACTTCTCCTTT
Organism: Archaeoglobaceae archaeon; assembly: GCA_038734275.1. Lineage (NCBI taxonomy): Archaea > Methanobacteriati > Methanobacteriota > Archaeoglobi > Archaeoglobales > Archaeoglobaceae > Archaeoglobaceae archaeon. Next base: position 129,125 of record JAVYOO010000001.1, on the reverse strand, counting down.
TGTGGGTTTTAGCAAGCCCGAGAGAAGAAAAATCAGAGTTGACTTACCACTTCCATTTGGCCCAATGATCCCAATTCTTTCTCCAGCGAAGATGTCGATGTTGACATCCTTTACACCCAAGCTTCCGTCGGGATACACGTAGTCAAGATCCCTTGCACTTATTATTAGAGGACTATGCACCACAAGGCTATAAAGGTTGTAAGCGTTATATAAATAATCTCCAGCATTCCAAATTGAGATTTGCCTTTTAGGATTCTATCCCCCCTTGATGCCATAGCAAGCTGAACTCTCTCTGCTCTTTCAATGCTCCGCAGAAAGAATAGGCCGATAGCTTCGCCACCTTTTCTCCATACCTCCATGTGGCTTCCCTTTGCCACTCTTCTACTCTCTCTTGCAAGCAGAATGTTTATTATGTCCTGGAAAACTACCAAAATGTATCTATACGCAAGCCACAAACCATGGACAAAAATCTCTGGAACTTTAAATGAACGAAAAGCAGAACAGATCTCTGCAAAGCTTGTGCTCATTACAAGCATTTGAACTGCAATCAGGGCAATGAGCACCCTTAGAGTGAATAAAAATGGGTATTTTATGTCCTGAATAAGCAAAGGTGAGACCACTGTGAACGAGAAGAGAGAGAAAAGCCACACTCTTTTTAGAATACTTTTAAGGCTCAATCCAAGGGTAACAGAGATTGCAAGTAAAGAGAAGAGCAGGAAAAGCAATTTTTTCAGATCAAACGTCGAAACCGCAATAAGAACGAATAAAAAGGTGCTAAAAAGTTTAATTCTTGCGTCGATTGAATGAATTACGCCTCTGGACGAATACTCATGGAGGAAAAAATTTTGAAAATATGCTGAAGCATTTTTAAGCGTCTTTTCGAGAACTACGTGCATACTTCATTAAGTAAGCAAGTGCTAAAACGATTACAACGCCAATTGCTCCGCTAATCAGTGTTCCAGTGTATGGATCGAGTCCCGGGATTGTGTAGTCTGGAAGCAATCCCTCATATATTGGATTCTCTTCAAGCCCAAGCATCTCTGCAGCATTTTCCAGAGGCTCTGAATAACCCACCGCTTCAGCAAGGTAGGCAAAGATCGGTGAAACTGCAATTAAAACTGCTATCATGACAAAGGAAGCTTTACCCACTTCTTTCTTTTCAAGCAGATCCGCTCTGCGAGTGGCAAGATATCCGACAACTCCAGCAGTGATAACTCCTTCAACTATGCCAAGAATTGCATGCCAAAATCCCATTACTGGAACTGTTATGCTCAGCCCGTAAGCAAAGCTCGTCGAAAGACCAATTTCTAACCCAGCAAAGATTGCTGCGGTTGTAATTCCAAGCCAGCCAGCTAAGAAGGCTGCTAAAGTTCTGTTCTTATTTGAGATTAGCCGGTAAATATAGTAGCCCACAAAGACATTGACTATAGCCATGTTCCAAACATTGGCCCCCCAAGCCGTGATTCCACCGTCGTTAAAAACAAGCGTCTGAATTGTGAGCACAATTGCCATTGCCAAAGCTCCAGCATAGGGACCTAGTAGAATCCCGGCGAGAGATCCGCCAACGAAGTGTGCAGAAGTTCCTCCAGGAATAGGCCAGTTCAGCATCTGTGCAGCAAAGATTGCTGCGGAAAGAACTCCGAATAACGAAGTAAGCTTTTCCCCTCTTAGCCTATATATGGAGTAGCCTAAAACTACGATGGTCAGAACAAAGAATGTTCCTGCAATGCTTAGATCGAGATATCCATCGGGAATGTGCATAAATTTTTTCTGACTTTGAATTAATAAACTTTTTTGTTTTTGTTAACGGGTATTAAAAAAAGTTTTAATCGTAATAAAATTGAAAAGTAAAAAGATATTTATCTCCCCCGGCCCCCTTTTTACCTATGAAGCTCGTAACATGTGGACTTCCTTATGCAAATGGAAAGCTCCACATCGGTCATCTCCGAACTTATATTCCAGCAGATATTTATGTTCGCTACCTTAGAATGATGGGTGAAAAGGTCATTTTCATCTGTGGGAGCGACTGTCATGGAACACCGATAGTTGTGAATGCGGAAAAAGAAGGAATAGAACCACAAAAATTTATTGAAAAATACCATGAGCACTTTCAGAGAGTTTTCAACGCTTTGAACATTCATTTTGATTACTTTGGAAAAACAACGGACGAATACCACCATGAAAGAACAAAAGAATTTGTTAAGAAGCTTATAGAGAACGGATACGTCTACAAAAAAGAGATAGAACTTGCATACTGCGAGAAATGCGATAGATTTTTACCGGACAGATATGTGGAGGGAATTTGCCCCTATTGCAAAACCCCGGCAAGAGGCGATGAGTGTGATCAGGGCTGTGGTAGGCATCTTGAGCCTGGCGAGATTCTGGAACCGAGATGCAAGATCTGCGGAAATAAAGCTCAGTTTAGAAAACAGACACACTACTTTTTCAAGCTAACTGCTTTTCAGGAATTTCTTAAAGAATATCTTTCGAAGCTTTCCGGAACTGAAAATGCACTTAACTATGCAAGAGAATGGGTTGGAAACCTTAAAGATTGGTGTATAACGAGAAATCTTGAGTGGGGGGTCAGATTTCCGCTCGACGAAAGTCTTGTGCTTTACGTGTGGGTTGATGCTCCGATAGGATACATAAGCTTCACAGAGAAAGCAACAAAAGACTGGAGAGACATATGGCTTGAAGGGAAAGGCGAAATCGTGCACTTCATCGGCTTGGACATAGCTTATCATCACTGCATTTTCTGGCCGGCCATGTTAAAGGGTGCAGGCTATTCATTGCCTTCTGCAGTCGTTGCGAGCGGAATGGTTAAGATAGAGGGAAAAACGTTCTCGAAGAGCAGAGGATACGTTGTATGGGTAGAAGACGAGTATTTAAAGTGCGGTTTTAATCCAGATTATCTGAGATACTACATCATAAACTACACGAGCCACGATAAAGACCTCAACTTCTCTTGGGATGTTTTCAGGGATAAAGTAAATAATGAGATTATAGCCACACTTGGCAACTTCCTTTTCAGGATCCTTTCTTTTGCTTGGAAAAACTTTGGTAAAATTGAGATGGAAGTTGACGAAGAAATTCTAAAACAAATCAAAGCTACCAAAGAAAAGATCGTGGATGCTATAAAGAAATGGGAATTTAAGACGGCAAGTGATGCTTTGATGGAATTAGCAAGTTTTGGAAATGTTTACTTCCAGAATTCCAAGGCTTGGGAGCATTTGAAGTCTGATAAGGCAAAGGCTATGAAAGCAGTTGCAAATTGTCTACAAATTGCAAAAGCTTTGATTGTTCTGGGTTATCCAATAATGCCAAAGAGCATGGAAAAAGTTGCCTCTGCAATAGGGCTGAAACTCGAAGATTGCTCTATTGAAGACGCTCTTAAGGTAGAAAAGGAGCTCGAAATCAGAAAACCTGAATTACCCTTCAAGAAAATAGAGGACAATGACATTGAACCATTAAAAAGAACCCTCTTCGAAAGGTTCTCAGAAAAGAAAGAATCAGAGATTACAATTGAGGACTTCAAGAAAATCGATCTCAGAATCGGAAAAGTTGTGTCCGCAGAGAGAGTTGAGAAAAGCAAAAAGCTTCTGAAACTAATGGTCGACATTGGTAACGAAATTAGACAAATAGTAGCAGGAATTGCAGAAGATTACTCTCCCGAAGAGTTATGCGGAAAACTCGTGGTGGTTGTGGCAAATTTGAAACCCGCAAAGTTAATGGGGATTGAAAGCAGGGGAATGATTCTTGCAGTTGACGTTAACGGGAGAGCAATATTACTAACTCCAGAGAAAGAAGTTAAACCCGGTGAGAAAATCAAGTGAGGCTTTTATACAATAACAAAGACAAAAACTATTTTTTAATTACTAATTCGTTTTGAACATGATTTTTGAAAATTTTTGAAAGATAGAATTTTTTGTCAACTTCGAGAAAAACTTATTAAAGCGCTGGTTGAGTTCAATTAAATGAGCGAAAGAGAAGTTGAGCTTAAATACGTAATCCTCAGACCCCTTGGATACCCGTTGAAAGCAAGCTATGTAGAGTATCCGAGGGTAGATAATCCGAGAGTCTTTAACGCTTACGCAAAAGATCAATGGAGGGGGGAACTTGTTTACAAGGGAAAGCTGATGTTTGACATGAAAATGTTTCCAGATTTTGCATTTGAAGTCGTGGATGCTGTCCCTCCGTCAGGGTATATCTCAGATTCGACCAAGATCATAGTAGAATCTGAAACAAAGATTATAGAGACAGAGATTGTTAAAAATATAAGATTCTCGGATGTAGTAGGACAGGAAGAAGCAAAAAGAAAAGCCAAAGTTGTTCTTGAATATCTCAAAAACCCCAAAAAATTCGGAAAATGGGCACCAAAAAACATTCTATTCTATGGCCCACCAGGAACTGGAAAGACAATGCTCGCAAAGGCGATAGCAAATGAAGCCAATACACCTTTCATTTCAGTCAAGTCGACTAAGCTAATTGGCGAACATGTTGGTGACGGAGCAAGGAAGATCCACGAACTATATGATAGAGCAAGAGAACTCATGCCCTGTATAGTCTTTCTCGATGAATTTGATGCAATAGCTCTCGACAGAAGCTATCAGGACTTGCGTGGAGACGTATCCGAGATAGTCAATGCGTTATTAACGGAGCTTGATGGCATGCAAAGCAACGAGGGAATTTGCACAATTGCGGCGACTAACAGAATAGAGCTCCTGGATCTATCGATAAGAAGCAGATTTGAAGAAGAAATCGAATTCAGGCTTCCGAGCTTTGAGGATCGTGTTCAAATATTGAGAAATAACGTCAAAGACTTCCCAGTCGAGGTTAAGGCGAATCTTGAGCTGATTGCAGAACTTTCTGAAGGACTTAGCGGGAGAGATCTGGTTGAAAAGATCCTCAAGGCTTCGCTCCATAAGGTAATTGCAGAGGGAAAAGAAGTTATAGAGACCGTGGATTTGCTGAGCGCTATAGAAAGGCTCAAAATTTCTTCAAAACAACCTCCAAAACACATGTTTGTTTAAACCCTCCTCCCCCTCACTCGATCGATATCGAATTTCGCTCTCTCACTTATATGCATAACTGCCAAAGTTCCCGCCATTACTGGATCGCTGATAACAAGATCGCTAACTTCCGGCACACTTCCAAACATGCTGAGCGAGATAACTCTAATCCCGCTCTTCCTCAGTTTTTTAACTTCCTCTGCAATCTTCCCACCCATGAGACCGCCAGCAAGCACAAGAACTTCTGCTCTGTGAAGTCTTGAAACTGCCTTTACAGCTTCAGCAATCTCTTCTTCGCCGACAATTGGCATTGTATCAACGCTTATTCTTTCACCACGAAGATTATGCCTGTCTGCCTCGCTTATCGCCCCTATTGCGACTTGCGAAACAAGAGCTCCACCACCAAGAATGATCACTCTCTTGCCATACACTTGCTCGAATGGCTTCTCTTCTTCAAGCTCGAGTATGTATTCGAGCTCCCTGATCTTTTCAACCATTTTTTCAAAGTTTCCACCTTCGATCTCGAAGTAGATCAAAGCCTTTCCCTTGTGCTCTCCAAAACGCAAAGGAAAGCTTTGGGCATACTGAACATTTCCGCCTTCATCTGCTATGATCTTGGTTAGATCCCTTAAGACTCCGATCTTGTTCTCTGCAACGATTCTTAGCCCGCGCAACATCAGAACTTTGCCCCCGTTAGAGTTTTTGTCTCTAAAACTCCTTCAATAGCCCTTATCTTGTTAACGACTATATCGCTCAGTTCTTCAAAATCCCTAACTACGATCTTCGCAATGAGATCGTATTCTCCAAATAGTGGATATAGCTCCTCGACTTCCTTTATGCTCGCAATCCTGTCGTAGACCTTTCTCTCCTTCCCCGGGGCGATTTTTATCAGCACGAATCCAAGAGCCATGAGTTCAATATAGGTTTTGAAGATTTAAATCTTATTCCACCCGAGAAGAAGAAAGGCAAAATAATAATACTAAGTAACACGAATCATTAATTTTTTAATATAGTAAAAACCCAGCTGGGTATATAAAATAGTGCATACTAATTTTAAATTGAATAAATTGAGGTGAGAAAATGTTAATGAAAAAAGGGATTTTTGTAGACGAACTCAAGAATGTAGTTATAAAAATAGGTGAAATAGCGGAAGAAGAGGAGGAATGGGAAACTTTAGGACCAACACCTAAACCGGGGATTATAGAGCTTAGAAAATGGGATCACAAGTTGCTTGAACGCTACGAACCATTCTACGCTCCTATGCAGGATTTCTGCAATCTCTGCACCATGGGACCTTGCGATCTTTCATTCAACAAAAAAGGTGCCTGCGGAATTGATTTAAGAACTGCGAAAGCGAGGCTTGTAACGATCGCCTGTTGCATTGGCGCTTCTGCTCACACCGCACATGCAAGGCATCTTGTTGACCATCTCATCGAAGAGTTTGGCGAAGACTTACCAATTGATCTTGGTGGAGATGTGAACGTTGAAGCTCCTTTGATAAGAACCGTCGTAGGAATAAAACCGAAAACTCTTGGAGATCTGAGAAAAGCACTTGAATGGGCTGAAAAGGAGATAGTCAAGGTTTTACATTCGACGCACATTGGCAATGAGGAGAGCTTTGTGGATTACGAAAGCAAGGCGATGCATGTAAGCATGGCAGACCACGTTGGCATGGAAGTTGCGGACATTGCGCAAATTGTTGCATTTGGTTTCCCAAAGGCGAAGCCGGACACTGATTTAGTTCCAACGGGCTTTGGAATAGTTGACACAAAAAAGCCTGTGATCTGCGTTGTTGGGCACAACGTAATGTATTCCCGCCCAATCATCGACTATCTCGAGAGATCTGGAAGAATTGATGAGTTTGAAGTTGCGGGGCTTTGTTGCACCGCACACGACATGACAAGGTATAGAAGCAAGGCAAAGATCTTTGGCCCTATTAGCTATCAACTCCGCGTCATAAGAGCGGGATTGCCAGACGTTGTTGTTAGCGACGAGCAATGCATAAGGGCGGATTTGGTTGATGCATGTAGCAAAATGGGAATTCCGCTGATCGCAACAAGCGACGCTGCAGTTCGCGGATTACCTGATGTGAGCGATTGGAAAGTCGAAGATATAGTTGAAGTGCTTGTGAGCGGAAAGCTGAAAGGAGTTTTTCTACCAGTGCCTGAAAAGGTTGGAGAAGTCGCTCCTAAGGTTGCTGAAGAGATTTTCAAGAGAAATAAGGACAGAAAATACAAGTTCTTTGCAAGCGACGATGAATTAAAAGCTGAGATCGCGAAGTGCACGCAGTGCATGAGTTGCGTTTTCACGTGCCCGCACAATCTACGAATCGACATCGGTATGGCTCAGGCGCAGAAAACTGGTGATTTGAGCAAACTTGCAATTCTCGAGGAGCAATGCTTAGCCTGCGGTAAATGCGAACAAAGCTGTCCAAAGCAAATAAAGATCGTTAACGTGATAATGAGGAGCAACTTCGAAAAGCTCTATGCGAAAACTGGAAAGACAAGGGTTGGCAGAGGGCCAATTCAAGACACTGAGATTCGCAAGGTTGGACAGCCAATCGTTTTTGGGCAAATTCCCGGCGTAATCGCAGCGGTTGGGTGCATAAACTTCCCCGATGAGATGAAGTCCATTGTTGAAATTCTTGAGGAGTTCCTGAAGAGAAAATACATCGTCGTAACTTCTGGTTGCCATGCGATGGACATAGGGATGATAAAGGACGAAGAAGGAAAAACGCTCTATGAAAAGTATCCCGGAAACTTTGACGCGGGTTGCATAGTAAACGTAGGCAGTTGCGTGAGCAATGCACATATTGCGGGAGCGGCGATAAAGATTGCGAACATCTTCGCAATGAGACCTTTGCGTGGTAACTACGCTGAGATTGCGGACTACATTCTCAATCGCGTCGGTGCGGTTGGCTTCAGCTGGGGGCCATATAGCCATAAGGCTGCGAGCATTGCAACTGGATTCAACCGCCTTGGTGTTCCAGTGGTGGTTGGACCACATGGCACGAAATATCGCAGAGCCTACATAGGGAAGCCTTGGAAAAACGATAAGTGGTGGGTTTACGATATTAAGAGTGGGAAAAAGACATTCATAGAACCCGCACCGGATTCTCTGCTTGTAGCAGTTGAAACCAAAGAGGAGGCAATAGTCCAGCTTGCAAGGCTTTGCATCCGCCCCAACGATACTTCGATGGGTAGGCAGATTAAGTTAACGCATTACATTGAGCTCAGCAAGAAATACATGGGCGATTTGCCTGATGATTGGCACATCTATGTTAGAAGTGAGGCAGATCTGCCTTTGAAGATGCGAGAAGAACTTCTAAAGGTGCTCGAGGAACAGCACGGCTGGAAGATAGACTGGGATAAAAAGAAGATCGTTGAAGGACCGTTGCGAGGCTACGATGCAAGCTTCAATCCAACGATAGTCGAGGATGTGTTTGCAAAATACAGGAGGTGAGAGAATGATAAGCAAGGAAGAGAAGTTCCCGATTGCAAAGCGCTACAACGTCGCTGATGTGCAGGTTTCAAGAGACGCAACCGCAGTTAAGCCAGTAGTCGTTGCAAACCTCATAAAGAAGGCTAAGAATCCAGTGCTCGTAACTGGCGGGGCTTTGCTTAAAGAGCCAAAGCTCGTTGAAATCGCGGTTAAATTCTACGAAAAGGGAATTCCCGTGATTGCAACCGGCGGTTCAAGCAAACCGTTGATCGAAAAAGGTGTGAAACCTTTGTTCAAAACATACACCCTGCACCAAATAACTCAGTTCTTGCTCGACGAGGAGTTTAAACCGAATGGCAAAAACTTTGACGTCGTTTTGTTCTTGGGCTTCCTGCCTTATTACCTTTCGAGAATGCTCTCAGCGCTTAAGCATTTTTCGAGCATAACAACAATTGCGATCGACGAATTCTATCATCCGCATGCGAAGTTCAGCTTTACAAATCTGACGAAAGACAAGGAAATGCACTATGCGATGCTTGAAGAGATCTTGAGCAGAATATAATTCTAAAATTTTTTATAAAATTTACTTTTTGTTTTCCAGCATATAATTCCAAAGTCTGTCCTTTAAGTGGTGCAGATTTTTAACAGCCTTCCCCTTGCCTTTCATTTCCTCAGCGTTGCAAAGTGCTATGCCTACCGCAATTGGACTTTCTTTTCCTTCAACAGTAACATAGACGAAATCCCCCTCTTTTATTCTGCTGTCCGCAAACACAATGCCCGGTTTCATGACATCTGCGCCGTTCATTATAAACTCCAAAGCTCCCGAGTCTACAGTAATCCTGTATTTCTCGGGTTTGAGCTTTATTGCTCCGTAAACTGACACATAGTGTTTTCCGTGATATTCGATTAGCAAAGGCTCATTGTTAACGAGAATCAGATTGACTTCGCCAAATTCAAGTAAATCCATATCTCCTTCAACGCTTACACCCGACCTTTCAAAAACCTCTCTGGCTATCTCCTTTGCTTCCTTTTTTCTCAGCCTTCTTCTGTGCACATACTCCCTATTCCGGGAACTTTTAAAGCTTACGAAAACTTTCGATAAAAAATAAATAACGCAGACAAACTTAACCCGATGAGCTTGCCAAGCAAGGAAAACTTCTCAGAATGGTTCCACGAGATCATTCAGACCGCAGAAATTATGGATATAAGGTATCCAGTTAAAGGACTCTACGTCTGGTTCCCATTTGGTTTCAAGCTAAGACAGCTTGTTTACGGAAAGCTAAGGGAGATCATGGACAGGGAGCACAGCGAGGTCTACTTTCCCACTTTGATCCCCGAAACAGAACTTGGAAAAGAAGGGGAACATATAAAGGGTTTTGAAGACGAAGTTTACTGGGTCACACACGGTGGGAGTTCTCCACTCGACATTAAACTTGCCTTACGCCCAACGAGTGAGACCGCGATGTATCCGATGTTCAAGTTATGGATCAGAAATCACGCAGATCTGCCATTAAGGGTTTATCAGATCGTAAATACCTTCAGATATGAAACGAAGCATACAAGACCACTTATAAGACTCCGAGAGATTACATCGTTTAAGGAAGCCCATACTGCACATAAAAACTACGAAGAAGCGGAAGAACAGGTTAAAAAGGCTATAGGCTACTACAAAGAATTCTACGATTTCCTTGCAATTCCATACATGGTGATCCGCAGACCAGACTGGGACAAGTTTCCCGGGGCAGTTTATACGATCGCCTTCGACACAGTAATGCCAGACGGGAGGAGCTTGCAGATCGGCACGGTTCATCATCTTGGAGACAACTTTGCAAGAACCTTTGAAATAACCTATGAAGCGGTTGACGGCAATCACTACTTCGTTCACCAGACTTGCTACGGGATCTCAGAAAGATGTATAGCTTCGCTGATCAGCATTCACGGTGATGATCTTGGCCTGGTTTTGCCCTTCGAAGTCGCCCCTATTCAGATCGTTGTGATTCCAATACTTTACAAGGGGAAAGAGGGAGCAGTTCTAAAATTCTCTGAAGAGGTAATAGAAAAGATAAAAGGATTCAGATTTGTTTTTGACAAAGGAGAAGATAGACCGGGAGCAAAATACTACAAGTGGGAGCTTAAGGGAGTCCCAATACGCTTCGAAATTGGTCCAAAAGAAGCGGAAAGAAGGGAAATTGTGGTTTCGTTCAGAGATGAAAGGAGAAAATTCAGCATTCCGATTGAAGAAATCAATGAGCATAAGATCAGGCAATGGGCAGAAGATCTAAGACACAGACTTAGAAAAAAAGCAGTTGAGTCTATTTTATCGAAATTGAAGTTCATAGAAAATCTTTCTGAGCTTTCGGAAGTTGTTAAAAATTTCGTGTCAATTATGTATCTATGTAAAAGCAAAGATTGCGGTGAAGAAATAGAGAAGCATGGTGGAAAGCTTCTTGGTTGGTTAGAAGAAATTCCTGACTTCCTAAATTTAAGTAAGGAGGGGAAGTGTATCGTTTGCGGTGGTAACGCTTCCTTAGCTGTTTCTGCAAGAAGTTACTAAATTTATCTTAACAAAAAATACTAATTTTTTCGCTTTTAAGCCGAAAAAGGAGTGAAATTTTTGGATTTTGCCTTAAGATATAAAAATGTGCCTGAAATCTCCAATTCTGAACAATAGACGCCAGTTAATGTCAGGTTTGGGGATTAAAATTCAGTTTGAATTTAGCGAAAAATTTAAAAGTCAAGCGAACTCAAATCCTTCTTAGTTAGGATTGTGTAAACTTAACGAATCCTGTGCGTAAAATTCAATATTCGAAAAAAAGCCTGAAAATACCTTGAAATCAAAATTTGAAAAGGAGGTGAGCTCGATGGAGGGTGATGACTATGATAGTAGGCAGGCATATTATAGCAGAACTCTATGGAGTGAGGCCAGAGCTTATCTCAAAGGAAGAAATTGTTCGCGGGATAGTGGAGGAGGTGGTGGAGGAGGCTGGATTGAATAAAGTGGGTAGTGTTTACAAGCAGTTTAATCCCCACGGTGTTACTGGGATTGTTTTGATCTCTGAAAGCCACGTTTCTATACACACTTGGCCTGAATACGAGCTTGTTAATCTTGACGTTTTCACATGTGGCGACGCCACACGCGCAGAAAAAGCTTTTAAACTCTTTCTGGAGAAATTTAAACCAAAATCGTATAGACACTATATACTTGATAGGGGTTAGAAAATGGATAGAATAGAAAATCAGATACTCCAAAGCCTTTTGAAAGGAGAGATAAGTATTTACAAGCTCATAGACGAGCAAGACGCTTCTTTGCCGGAGTTTTTTGAAACCTTTGAAAATCTGAGATCTCAAGAAATTCTGAGAATTACAAATGGAAAGGTAAGACTAACGGAAAAAGGAAAGAATATTGCAAAAAATCTTTTAACCTCGGATACGAAATGTAAAGCCTGTGATGGGACTGGATACCAAATAGATCTGTTTTTTCGAAAAATACTCTCCGAATTTCTGGAAATAACCAAAAATCGTCCACCAGCAGTGGAGAAATTTGATCAAGGGTTTATAAGCGAGGAGGGAGTCATAAGAAGAATTGAATTTATTCACGAAAGGGGAGACATCTACGGATCCTTTTTTGTTGTCGGAGACGATGACTTATTCAGTCTTGCCATTGCGCTTACGGATTTGCCAAAAAGAGTTGTGGTAGTGGATATCGACGAAAGACTTGTGAATTTCATAAATTCTGTAGCCAAAGAACTCGGATTAAAAGTTGAAGCGCATATCTACGACGTTCAAAAAGCTTTTCCTGATAAATTCAGAAAGAAGTTTGACGTTTTTGTAACAGATCCAGTTGAAACCATTCCTGGAATAAAACTATTCTTATCAAGGGGAGCCTCAACTCTTAAGGGAGCTGGCAGTTCCGCCTACTTTGGCCTGACAACTCTTGAAGCCTCAAGAAAGAAATGGTTTGAGATCGAGAAGATGATCCTTGAAATGGGCTTTGTGATTACAGACATAAAAAGAAGGTTTAACGTTTATCCCGCAACCGAGAAAAGTTACTCCCAGTTTGAGGAGAAACTTCCAATTTTCAAGAAGCTGGGCGTTAAAACGGACTACGACTGGTATACGTCGAGTCTTTTCAGAATTGAAGCCATAAGTGAACCAAAACCGCTCGTGGAGGGTGAAATGATCATAGACGAGCACGTTTACAAAGACGACGAAAGCCTCGCAACTCCTTATTAGGAATCCACTGCAAAATATATATTTAGAACGAATACTCAAGATATGGAAATTCCAAACTTCATATTTCAGGCGACAGAAAATCTTGTAGAAAAACCATGGGGTGGTGAATGGATCTCATTGCTTAAGGGCTTCAGAAAGAAGGGGATTGGCGAATCCTGGGAGTTTTCTGCTCATCCCTCAAATCCCTCTCAAGTAATTCTAAAAGGAGGGACGGCGAAGCTTACAGAATTGTTCATTGAAGCAAAGAAGGAGATCCTTGGTGAACTTTCTGAAAAGTATACGAGTTTTCCAATACTCTTAAAGATCCTTGACGTTTCTGGAAAGCTTGATTTGCACGTTCACCCTTCAGCGAAGGTTGCAGAGAGCTTTGGAGAGAGTGAAAAAGAGAAGCAAAAAGCCTGGATCATGCTGAGCGGAACCGCTTTTATTGGCTTTTCAGAAGACCTCGATCAGGAGAAATTCGAAGAGATCTTGAGCGATGAGAAGCTGATCCTTGAAAAACTGAACAAATTCAACGCTGGAGCATACGACACATTTTTGATCCCCCCGGGAGTGCTACATTCTGCGGAGAATGCGAGAATCATCGAGATCTCGACAAATTCAGAACTAAGCTACAAATTCAATGAAGAAAAGGCTAAGAAAGCTATTAGGTTAAACAAAACTGAAGATTTCGAAATTAAGGGTAAAAAGGGCAAAATTGAAACAGAATTTTTCTCTGCAGAAGTTATTGAGGTTGCGGGAAGAGCGGATTTTACAATAAACACCTTTAACCTCTTGTTATGCCTTGAGGGCTACACAACGCTGAGAAGCGAAAAAGGGGTTGCGGATCTGCAAAAAGGATATTCATGCCTAATTCCCGCCTCTACTGGGAGTTATTCAATTCATAGCGAGAGGGCAAAAGTTTTAAGAGTTATACCGAAATGATAGCTTTAACCACCTAATAAAAATCGCTTAAAGCCCAAACTCCTCTATAAGCTCACGAATTTTTTGATATTTTTCAAGGAATTTGAATCCCTTGTCAGTAAGGGTATAGTATCTTCTGCCCTCTTCGTCATAGATTTCCCTAACAAAACCTTTTTCAATGAGCTCATTCATGTAGCGGTTGAAATTCTGCGTAGAGAGATTTGAAAATCTTAGCAGTGGTGTTGGGAGAATGGAATTGCCGTGTGAGACAATTATTCTTAGGATGTCATAGATTATCTCGAGTCTTTCCCGCTTCTCTTTCGTCATTTGCCCCACCTAAATCCTTCTCAGGATTCTGTAAGCAATGATCAGAAGAACAATGATAGAGAGAGCATATATAACGAATCTAAACTCGGGAAGAATCATTCTGAAAGACACGAGCAGATTTAAAACCCAGAAGACGAAGATCAAAGCGTAGAGGGGGTAAATTGTGATATTCGTAGTCTTCTTTTCTGCTTCCAGCTTTTTGTAGCTAAATGCGATGGCTATGAGAAGCAATACAAGCAGTGCGGGCTGAATCAGGAGAAACGAGGCGATTCTAAACACTGAAATAACTGCAAATACCAATGCAAGGCTATGGAGTAGGGCTTCGTTCCTTAGCAATTTGCTCAATCTCCAAGTTATACTGTAGATGAGATATAGAATTGATGCTGAACTCGAATAGCTCATGAAGGCAATGCTAAAAACCATCACTCCTCGAAAGTCCTCGAATCTCACTCTTTCAAATCCTATCTCTGGCTGGCTGTAAATGAATATGAAGACGAGAAAACGCAAAAAATATGCAAGACCAAGGAATAAAAATGTGTTCGAGAAGTAATGAAGCCCAGGATAGTCTGTGAGCTTGTAAAGTTCGTGAACTCGGTAATAGATAACGAAGCTTGTAATGAAAATCACTCCAGAGAAGATCGCCTCTATGGCGAAGATTTCCAAGGGAGGTAGAATGAAATTCGGCATATTTTTACTTCTTCTATGGTTTAAAAAGAGATATGGATCTTAGATACATAATTTTTTTACCTCAAAAATATAATTTATAAAAAATTATGCTGTTTGAAAAATTTTGTCCAACTGCTCTCTAATTTGGATTGAGCATATTTGGAGCAGTCATCTCCTTCCGAGCTTCTTTATCAGCAAGTAGATCACAAACAGCGAAGCGGTGATTATCGCAATACCGACGAGCGTTCCATAGCCCTTTTCCTGAACAACAAAGGTTATTCTCTCTGCGGTCTCAGTTTGATCTGCTTTAACGTCAATCGTAACCTTATACTCACTCGGATAAGCATCTGAGGGGACATTGATCTTTATGCTCACCGGATAACTTTCTCCGGGCTTGAGCGAAGAAATCAGCTCTGGTGTTATGTCTTCAAGTTCCCAGTAGCTGTTTGGTAAAGTTACCGAAATGCGTATATTGGTTAGCGTTGTTCCAACTCCGGAATTTTTTACACTGCCTTTAAGCACAACCGCTTCGCCTTGAGAAGTTGTGATCGTGTATTTGCCGTTTTCAGGTTCGAAATAGAGTTTAAACGTCCCTATGAGCTTAAGATTTAAATTTTCAACCGCAGTGTAAGCACCTTCCACAACAACCTTAAGCGCTATCTCTCCCGGCTCAGCTGTTGAAGGAACGTAGATCTCAAGAGTTAATTCTTCAACATCTCCGCTTTCAATGAAGATCTCTGAGATCGCGAGGTTGTTTTGCTTAAAAGTAGCGGTGTATCCCGAAGGTAATCCCTCCACTCTTAAAGCGTAGCTGTCGTCTGCATAGCCGGAATTCTTTATTTTAACTGGAATTTTCGTTATCTCGCCAATCGTCGCAGAAACTCTTGAACTTACAACTATCTCTGCATAATAAGCTTTCTTTTCGAGCAAAATTGTGCCAAGATCTGTTGTCCTTCCACCTTTAACTTTTACATCCCTGATCGTCTTCTCTTCATAACCTCCTTTCGTGATCCTTAGCTCGTAGGTGCCCGGCAGAACTTCGATGATCGCTTCGCCATCTCCTGATGTGTAGAACACTTCCTCACCAACTGTGATTTTAGCTGAAGCGACACCCTTTCCATCTTTATCGATTAGCCTTAGCCTTATCTCTCCTTTTTCCCCAACATGAGTTTTATTGATCCAGATCTCAAGCTCTTCGATTTTATTGTCGAATTTCAGCTTAACAAAATAAGTGCCGACCTCTGCGGAGCTTTCAGTTTCGATTGAAACCTTAATAGTCCTTGTTTCTCCCGCTGAAAGTGTCAGCTTCTGTATTTCATAGCCTCCATCGTAAAACCGACATTCCCAGCTTTCAGGGACTTCACAGCTTAAGTTCAAGTTATAACGAGCGTTTAGCTTGTTTTTAAGCGTAAGATCGATGCTTACTGTGTCCCCAGCTTCCAGAATTACGCTTTTTATCTTTGGAATCACTTCGAGAGAGTTTTCGGGATAGCTTACGTTAAGAGTTATGCCTACACTCTCTCCAGCTTGCAGAGATATGTAATAGAGCCCAAGTTTTTCCGGAGCTTTGAAGACGAAGCTAAGCGTCGCGAATTCGTTTGCATTCAGCTTTATCGAACTAATCCGCTTACTTTCGTAGTAAAAGTAGCCTTCGATTTCGCCGTAGTATGAGAGGTAGTATGTTTCTTCTCGATTCTCAGTATTTATAATTTTGAGCGGAATCGCGACTTCTTCACCCGGCACAGCGTTTATCTCTGTAATCTTGCACTCCAATGCATTTGCAGATGTAAGAGCAAAAATTATTAGCATATAATATAAAAATATTTTCATAGTTCTTCCCTCGTAAATCTAACGTAAGCAATGGCAAAAAGAACTATGGGGATTATTATGAAGCTCAGCAAATTCTTTGTCACATCCACGGTTCTGAAGTATCCTCCCGCGGTTAGACTGCTCAGGATCGTTGTATAGCTGGAAACTGGAGAGAAGATCGAGAGCGAGGAAGTTATGCTCTGCACTTTTTCCCTGTAACTCCGCATTTCCTCCATGTAGCTCCTCAACCTTGGATCGTCGGTGCTAAGATTACCAATGCCTCGAAAGTCTCCGAATGGATTTTCTGGCTGAGGACCAGCGATCGATTGAGCGATGTAGTTGCTGAAAAGTGGGAGGAAGAGTGCAAGGACTATGAAAACCCCTATCGCTATTGTTAACGCAGTTGAAGAACTTTTGACAGTTGCAGAGATCAGGAAGGCGATGGAGAAGAATGTGTAAAGATAAGCTATGGTCACGAGCATCATCTTCCCAAGGTTAACGATTTCGTCGAAACTGGGTGTGTAGCGCATTGCAAGTGCACCGAGCATGAATAGCGAGGTGATCGCTACCGCGATGCAGATTGCGAAGAAGGCTGCGATTGCTTTGCCAATTATTATTTCATCCCTGAAAACAGGGTGTGTGAGCAAAGTCCTTAGAGTTCCGCTTTCCTTTTCCCTCGTGATCAGGTCAAAGCCAAGGGCGATGCCGAAGATCCCACCAACAAAAGCTACCGAGCCTCCAAAGAAGCCGATTGCTGGAGCCATCGAAATTCTCCCACCCGCTGTCGAGCTTAGAGTTTGCAGAACGCTCATGAGGTAGAAGATCACCAACGCGGAGAGCAGTGCAATGAACCTTCTGCTCGTAATTATGTCCGCAAGCTCTTTTTTTGCAACGATCAGAGCCCTCATTCCGATTCCTCCAAGTGCATTACCATTGGCTCCGTTTCTATAATAATAGACCTCTTAACACTCCAATTCGAAAGCCTTGCGGGTTTACCTTGGTAATAGATCCTCATTTGGACCCCCCACGAGACTGAAATAAACCTCTTCAAGGCTTGGCTCTTTCAAGTGCAATTCCTTCACAAGAAAGCGGTTCTCGACCAAGAACTTCGATAATTCGAGTCTGCAATCCTTTTCTACTTCGAGCAAAAAGCTCTTTGTTGTTTCTTCGTAGCTGACCTTCCCAAATTTCTCAAGCATTTCTTTGCTTATCTCTGGTTCCGTTTGAAGCACGATCTTAGTTTTATTCACTAATTCCGAGATCTTTCCGCTCTTAACAAGCCTGCCCCTATGAATGATCCCAATCGTTTTGCAAACCTCTTTTACCTCTGCAAGGATATGCGAAGAGAAAAAGATCGTCTTGCCTTTTTTCTGCAGTTCTTTTATAATTCTGCGGAAATCTGCAATACCTTGCGGATCTAAGCCATTCGTAGGCTCATCAAGAAATAAAACCTGTGGATCGTTGATTAAAGCCTGAGCTAAAGCTAAGCGTTGCTTCATTCCTCTGCTGAACTCTGCAACTTTTTTGTCCGCTACCGCGCTTAATCCCACGAGCTCAAGCAATTCATAAAGCCAGTCCTTGGAAATTCCGCCGTAGAATTCAGCAAAGTATTTCAGATTTTGCATTGCGGTCAGATTTTCATAGAGTCCATATCTCTCAGGCATGTAACCGCAGATCTTCTTGACTTCAAGCGGTTTCTTTTCCACATCTATACCGCAGACTTCAATTCTTCCAGCGTTTGGTCTTATGAGCCCGAGGATGCAGTTAATTGTAGTCGACTTTCCTGAGCCGTTTGGGCCAAGGAAGCCAAAGATCTCCCTCTCTTCGACCACGAGATTTA
The DNA here is from genome assembly GCA_038734275.1 of Archaeoglobaceae archaeon. NCBI lineage: Archaea > Methanobacteriati > Methanobacteriota > Archaeoglobi > Archaeoglobales > Archaeoglobaceae > Archaeoglobaceae archaeon. The sequence goes on along the minus strand of JAVYOO010000001.1, from coordinate 110,897 downwards.
ATGAGTCGAGAGCCTTGAAGTCCCCATAGAGTTTTGTCAAGTTTTCAATCACAACCGCGCTCATGCTTCATTTTCTAAATTTAGCTATTTAACCAAGAAGAAGCTCAGATGTGCATTTGAGATCCACAAAGAAAATTAAAAGTTCACTGAATAGAGAAAATCTAAGTTCAAGAGTTCTCAATTAGCTTTTTAAACAACTCCTTTCTGCCCTCAACTTTCTCAAATACATCTTCATAGCCACCGCTTGCCATTATAGAGACCAAAGGATCCCCTTTGCTGTAGAAGCCCTTGGGGATGTCTGCAAAGAATGGGTTGCCACAAAGGTCTTTTTTGATCTTCAGCTCCCGATCTGCAAAATAAATTGCCCGAATTGCAAATCGCTTGGGCTTTAATCTTTCAATTTTTCTACCCTCGAAAGCCTTTACGTGTAAAGAGAACAGATTGACATCTAAACTCCATTCAACACTGTCCAATGAGCCCTGAAATCTCGGATTGAGCTCCAGAACGTATGGCTTGTCTGCAAGAATAAAATCGATGCCGATTGAGCCTCTCAGCTCAAAAAGCTCCACTGTCTCTATGGCTACCTTTTCAAGCATTTTTCTCTGCTCCTCTCGCACATTCAAAGGGGTTAGATTTCCGCTATACCTGAAACCTTCCGCATTCATCTCTTTCCAACCAGAAAAGACATAGTTACAAGCTAAAGGAACGATTTCACGTGAAGCAAGCAAAGAAACACTGCAAGGAATTCCTTCAATGAATTCCTGCAAAATGTAGCCTTCTTCGCTTTTTTCTGCAAATTTTATCCCCTCTCCACCACCACCAAACCTTGGCTTTGCAATTGTTCTGCCCTCAGGCTTTTTCAAAACCTTTGGATGCGGAATTCCCGCTTTTTCGAGAGTTCTATAGAATTCAAGTTTGTCAACAATTCCCTTAACTTTTTTCGGCTCATTGCAGAGCAATTCCGCTTTTATTTCGAAACTTTCGAAGTTTGAACAGAGCACCACCTTGGCATTCTTTTCCTGAGCAATTGCTTCAGCCTCTTTAACCTTGTCAATTGAATATACTTCGTTGCAGTAAAGATAAAGGTCCAGATCTGGATACTTCGTTATCGCATAGACCTCATAACCCGCTCTTCTTGCGGAACTTGCGACATTTCTAACGTTAGTCCCAATCAGAAGCACTTTTTCAGGCATCTTCTTATTAAGTCTTCTTCTTCACTTCTGTAAATGTCTTTCACTTTCCCATTGCCCAGGACTTTTAAACCCCTGACAAGCACAGCGGGAATTGCATCGTTTGCTTCGCCCATCAGCAGATTTGCAAAACCCGCAATCTCGTCCGCTATGCATTCCACCGTTACTTCAAGAACGTTTCCGTAGAGGTCGCTGATTCCGCGCCAGTCCCTCATTGCCCAAAGTCCAGAGATGCCAACTGCAACTCCAACTACGCCTTTTCTGAAGCATCTTCCGTTTGTGTCAGTAATTATAATCCCGACTTTTTTGCCGGTAAGCTCCTCAATTCTTTTTCTGAGCCTTTCAGCACTCTGATCCGGATCCACGAGGGGCAGAATTATACTTCCTTTTTCAATGTTCGAAGCGTCGATACCAGCGTTTACACAAATATTTCCATATTTTGCCTTTACAAGCAAAAATGGACCTTTTATAAGAATCTCCTCGCTCTCCTCGATGACCGCCTGAACGAATTCTGGAGGTTTTCCGACCTTGGCACTTAATTCAAAAGCTAAAGGACTTGGCTTGTAATCGCTAAGCTTTCTAACTCTCCCTTCCGCCTTTGCAACAATTGTGGAGCAAATTACGATTATGTCCCCCTCCTCAAGTGTGGCTCTTTCGACAATTAGCTTGGCTATGTCATCCCCTTTTTTTATTATTGGTAATCCTTTTATTGGAATGAATTCAACCTTTTCTCGACAGATAGCCGAAGATGATGCTCGCAAGCTCGTCTCTGCTGAGCAATTTCTCAACTGCTCCCTGAGCGAGCTCTTTTCTTCCCCCACCACTTCCCTTTGCATGTCTCCCTACCTCCCTTATAATTTCCCTTGCGTCATAATTCCCAGAGGCGAAGGCTACAATAAACGCCTTTCCCTCGCCGGAAGACATAAGACATCCAACCACGCCTTTACGAGCTAAATAATCGCCAAGTTTGAGCAGTTCAGCCATATCTCCTGTGACGATTTCAGCGACAACCTTCAGACCGTTAAATTCCTCTGCATTTTTCAGCAAATTCTCTCCAATTGCCTCTGCAATTCTTTCCTTTAGCCTCTCTATCTCTTTCTTTTGTTCTTTCCACTCCTCAAAGAATCTCTCAACAGTTTTTGGAAGCATCTGTGGTTCAACTCGCAATATTCTGCTTGAATCTCTAAGCAGAGACTCCATTTTTGCAATCGCTTCAATTGCTGATTCTGCGACCGCAAATTCAAACCTGATAACACCATCCTGAATTGAATCAACGCTTAGAATTTTGATTACTCCAATCTCTCCCGTGCTACTGCAATGCGTCCCTCCGCAAGCCTGAACGTCGTCTCCAACCATTACAATTCTAATCTCCTTTCCTGGTGGAACTCCGCCTTGGTAGAGCCTGAAGCCGAATTTCTTCTCCGCTTCGATTCTGTCCATCCAGAACCACTTTATCTCCTTATTCGCAAAGACTTCCTTATTTGCAAGTCTCTCGATTTCTCTGACCTCTTCTTCGCCAATCTTTTTATAATGGCTAACGTCAAGCCTCGCCTTTTCAAATTCCTTTTTAGCTCCAGCTTGCCATATGTGCTTTCCATAGAGTTTTTGTAGTGTGTAAAGAAGCACGTGCGTTGCAGAGTGATGTCTCATGTGCCTAATTCTTCTTTCTGAATCGATAATACCTTTAATCTCACCGCTGATAGCTATGGGCTTTTCGAGTTTGTGCAAGACTACGCCATCGACTTCAGTAACGTAAACTACCCTTAATTTCTCACCATTCCAAACTATGTAACCCGCATCGCTGTCCTGTCCTCCGCTCTCTGGATAGAATGCGGTTCTGTCAAGAATCAGGAACCCATTTTCGTAGCCAATCGCTTTAGCGTTGAACTCAAAGAGCTTTGGATTGTCATAGTAAAGCTTCTCAGTTTTTGGATAACTTCTTGTAAGCTTTATCTCCTCTTTTTCTTCTTTTACAGCTTTAGAATGCCTCTTTGCAAGCTCAGAGTAAAAGTCAGCTGGCAAATCAACTTTCAATCCCTTATCTTCTGCGATCTTGAGCACAAGCTCCGCAGGAATGCCGTGTGAGTCGTAGAATTCAATCAGGTCTTCTTTTCCTATGCTCTTCTTTTTCTCAACTGTTCTCTCTACAAGCTTTAACCCCTTAGAAATCGTAGCCATGAATCTCTCCTTTTCGAGCTTCAGAACTTCTTCAATTGTCTCCAAAGGAATCTCAAACTTAAATTTAAGTGTCTTGTTGTGCAGATCGACAAGATCGTAAAGATCGAGGCTAACTTGTAGCTCGTCTGCAAGTCTAAGGCTTCTTCTAATCATCAGCCTTGCAAGATAGCCCGCTCCCGCATTGGAAGGCACTAAGCCATCGCCAAGCATGAAAAGAAGGCATCTTGTATGATCCGCCAAAGCATAAATCTTCGCTATTGGCTCCGTTAGGCTTTTTGCTTCTTCAACGCTCATATCGAACTTTTTAGAGATCTCTGAAAGTATTTTATCCCTCGAATAGCCCATTCCCGCAAGTCTTGAGGTTTCAGCAACTATTGCCCTCGTGTCTTTGCCTTTAAGATCCCTAAGACCACTTGAATCAAAGATCTTGTCAAGAACTTTGCCAAAAATTGCATCGTAAACCGTCGGAGAGCCCTTGCTCATCCATACAAATCTCTCAAGCCCGTAGCCCGTGTCGACGATGTAGTTGTCCATTCTGCGATATCTCTCCCCCTTGATCTCAATGTCCCCGTTTTCGTCAGCCTTTAAATTCATGAAGACGAGCGTTGCAAGCTCAAGTCCGCTGATGATTGCTTCCAAGCAGGGTCCAGCGTTTCCTCCACCCGCCCATGGTTCTTCTTTGTAAACTATGTTCTCTTTTTTAATTCCGAGCTTTTCAAGGAGCTCCGTGCAGTAAGCAACGGTTTCGTTCTTCCAGTAGATCTCCTTGCCCGGAAAGTTGAACGCATGGTGTGCCATCATTTCAAAAAGTGTCAAGTGTCTTCCAGTTCTACCAACGCTGTCCAAATCATCAAGCCTTATGCACGGCTGAGAAATTGTAAGCGGATTAGCTGGAGGTGGAGCAATTCCTGCGGTGACGAATGGCTGAAAGTCCGCAATGCTTGCGATTGTTAAGTAAATATCATCTCTCCATCTCGCAACCACCGGATACCTCTCAATCCTTGCATGTCCTCGCTCTTCAAAGAATTTGAGGTAGAATTCCCGCATTTCATCGAGCTCAAAGCTTCTCTTAAAAGGAGAATTGCCTATAAAGGTATAACCACCGCAAGGTGGGTCTCCGCAGATCTCACGTTCGTCCGCAGTCCAGAAGAACTTGCCACACTTGACGCATTTCTTCCTGACAAAGCCATTCTCCTTCAGAAACGTGATGTCAAGGTATTCCTTTTCGAGAGTCATCGAGTTCTGTTCTAATCACGGTATATATCTTTACTCTTCATTTGCAGAAAGAACCTAAAAGCTTAAAGATTGCATGAGCAAGAGAGACTATGGACGCCTCTCTCAGAATCGCAAGGGTGAAAGGTATCGAGATTATGATCCACTGGAGCCTTTTCATAATTCTATTCATACTTTCAAGCTACTTCTACGTCTCAAGTGAGCCATTTGGCTTTGCAAATCTTAAAGAACCTGAAAGAATTGCTTTTTCAATCTTGGCTTCGATCTTTGTATTCATTGCGGTGCTTTTGCATGAGCTTGCCCACTCACTTATAGCAATGAAGTTCGGCGTTAAGGTGAAGGGAATAATGCTCTTCATCTTCGGCGGAGTCGCAATGATGGAAAAAATCCCAAAGAATCCAAAAGAAGAGCTTGCCATAGCATTAGCTGGGCCTTTAGCGAGTTTAACGATTGCCATTCTGAGCTTCATTGTAGCTCTAAACACAGCGGGCGGAATTTCTATGTTTTTCCTGATCAGTGCCTATTTCAACTCAATACTTACGATCTTCAACCTTATTCCCGCTTTTCCAATGGATGGCGGAAGAGTTTTGCGTAGCATAATAGCAAGAAAGGCAAGCTACACAAAAGCTACAAAAACCGCTGCAGGAATTGGCAAAGCGATAGCGATTGCCATGGGAATAATCGGATTTTTTGGTGTGAATATCTGGCTCATGCTCATCGCACTCTTTATATATCTCGGAGCAAGCGAAGAAGAGAAGATCGTGACCGCTGAAGATCTATTTTCGAGGTTTTCAATAGGAGACATAATGACAAAAGACGTGATCTCAGTCTCTCCAGAGACAAGAGTTGGAGAGGTGATCGATCTTATGTTCAGACACAAACATCTTGGCTATCCCGTTGTTAAAGATAACAACCTTGTTGGAATAGTGACCTTAAAGGACATTATGAATGCAGATCCGAATGCAAAAGTGGAAGAAGTAATGAGCAAAGAAGTTATTACTCTCTCTCCAAAAGACAGGGCTTTTGAGGCTTTTAGGCTCATGAGTGAGAGGGGAATTGGGAGAATTCCAGTTGTCGAAGACGGAAAGCTTGTTGGAATAGTTTCAAGGAGTGATCTAATGAAGATCAAAGAACTGCTTGAATTTCTGGAGGTGTTGGAGTGGAAAAGAAGCTGATCATTGTTGGCACCGCTCATGTTTTGCAGAAGAGCGTTGAAGAAGTAAAGGCGGTCATAGAGAACGAAAAGCCCGACGCAGTGGCTGTGGAGCTTTGTCCAGCAAGATATAGAGCTTTGATTGGAGAAAGAGAAGAAGTAAAAGTGTCTGAGATACTTAAGAGGGGTGATTTCTTCTTAATATTGCTACAGCTAATTCTCGGCTATTTCCAGAGAAAAATGGGAGAAGAGATGAAGACAAAGCCCGGAGAAGAAATGCTTACAGCAATAAACAAGGCAAAGGAGGTCAATGCAGATATTCTGCTTATAGATCGGGATATTACGATTACCTTTAAGCGCCTCTGGGGACAGATGAGCTTCTTTGAAAAGCTAAAGTTCTTCTATTACATGCTCAGGGGTTCTTTTGGCAAAGATGTTGAAGTCGAGGAAGTGCTTAGGGAGGACATAATAGATCTTCTCGTTAGGGAGTTCAGAAAGATTTCGCCAAAGGCTGCAAAGGTTTTGATCGACGAAAGAGACGAGTTCATGGCTTACAATTTGCTTAGGGCAATGGAGAAATACAACAAAGTTGTTGCGGTAGTAGGAGCGGGGCACAAGAAGGGGATCGTTGAGGCGATGCAGAGAGGTGTGCAGAATCCTGAGAAACTGCTTGAGGTAAAGCAAAGCAATAAGCTCAGGTGGATCGGGATTGCATTCATTGGCATAATACTTACATTCTTCGCTCTGACTGCGATTTTTGCATTCGAGTTGCTATACAAGGTCTTTATCTATTGGTTTCTGATCAATGGAATTCTTGCAGGACTTGGAGCACTTATTGCAAGAGGACATCCGTTGTCTGTGCTGTCAGCATTTTTATGCGCATGGCTTACGTCTTTAAACCCGTTTTTAGCAGCTGGATGGATCTCTGGAGCAGTTGAAGCTTGGATCAGAAAGCCAACGATGAAGGATGTAGAGGATGTTTTCAAGACAGATAGCTTGAGAGAAATGCTCAACAACAAATTCTTCAGAGTGATCCTTGTCGCAGCGTTAACGAATCTCGGTAGCACGATTGGAACGATCTATGGGGGGTATTATATCCTTACAAACTTTGGTGTAGACGTTGCAAAAGTGATCTCCGAAAACCTGCGATTTTTATGATCCAGCTTCAGCCTCTCGGAGAAGTTGATGTGGAACTTTTAGAGTGGCTTGCAGGAGAATTAAGAAATGTATTCAACACTGAGATCTCGATTCTTCCCAAAATCCCGATGCCTTCGAATTGCTACAGCAAGCGGGGACAATACAATTCAACCTGTATCCTTGCTACATTGAAAGTGTCTGAGATCACACTTGCGGTAACATCAGAAGATCTATACGCAAGAGGGCTTAATTTTGTCTTTGGCGAAGCGGAAGTAGGGGGCAAAAAAGCGGTTGTTTCTTATCATAGGCTAAAATTAGGAGTTGACAGAGAAGAGCTCAAGATTAGGCTTCTAAAAGAAGCAGTGCATGAATTAGGGCATGTTTTTGGTTTGGAGCACTGCAAAACTCCTGGATGCGTTATGAACTTTTCGAACAATGTTCTGGAAGTCGATAAAAAGACTTCGAATTTTTGCAAGAATTGCGTTTCAAAATTAAAAAATAGAATTTAATTCTTCCTCCTAAGCAGATAAGCCACCGCTAAGAGCCCAGCGATTGCAAAGAGAGCTTCAAATCCAGAAATGAATCCTTGAGTGTGTGTTGTAACCTCTATTTTTTATCTGCTGGAATTTGTGTTTGCACGGGAGTTTCCGATTTTTCTGGAGTTTCTGTTGCAGTTGGAACAAATTTTTCCGAAGTTTGAACAGTTGGAGTTAGAAAAGGTTTTCATTTCCCCCTTTTCGAGAAAATTTCTTCTCCCTGTGAGTTGTAGAGCTTTGCAAAATTTATTTTCAGTTCACCCTCAGATTCTATTTTTGCGAGATTCATTTTTCCATTCAAAGGTTCGGCGCTAAAGCCAACTATCTTTATGATTCCAACTTCCCGATCTATGTTAAAATCTCCGTTAAAAGTTCTTTCTATCGATAGATTTTGAACTGAACTACCTGGATCAAATGCTATTTCGATTTCGAAAGCGCAAAGATCTTCAGCTTCTGCAACGAAGTCTATCTTCTTTCTGAAGCTCCTCTATCGTCTGATCAAATTTATTTTCAATTTACTATTCTTTATCGTTTCGTCGTGCTTCTCGAGCATCATTCTTTTTTCTTAGCATTGTGTCTTTCTTTTCGGGCATCTTGTCCTGTTTTCAAGCATCTTTACTCCGATTCGAACGATCTTTGAGAGCTGGGAATTTTTGAAACTCGCTCTGAACTTCGAATATCTCTAACTCTGCCTCTTGAACTCTCGATCGAAGCATGGAACGGAAAGCGAGTCAGCTTCTTCAATCAAAAAAAGTGATAACCAACATTCTGAACTTTTCCCTTAATCGATCTTGCAAACTATAGCTAAGCTTTGCTTTACTCTTAAAAAATTTCCTATTTTCCAAAGCCATTTCGTTATAATTTTAGGTAAAAATCAGGCAATCTGGAATTCTTTGCCCGCTTCAAGTCTCCCAGACTGTTCTGGGATCACAAGATCCTGTTTTATATGCTTTAACTCTGCAAAAATGCTATATCCTTGCGAAAATACTTCAAATGAAACTTTAACGTTGAAGTTTTTCTCAAGAAATCTTCTTATCGCTTCGCATACGATTATATCCGTATTTTTTCCGAGATTGGACGTCACAAGCAAGTAATGACCTCTGTTATCGGTTTTCAAGTTGACCTTTATTGCCTTTCTAGTTGTCAAAAGGCACTTTTCAATACCCTGAATAGCCTCGAGAACTGATATTTCGGCAAGTGGTTTTTTATAGATCCTTCTTATAATTATCTCCAATTCGTTATCGCACAAAGCTTTTTCGATTTCACCTGAAACCACGAGTTCGATTGTTTTTGCATTGAACGCAACGAGATTCGCTTCATCCATCAGCTCGATGAGATTGCAGGTGGTATCGAAATTGCCCTGTTTATACCGATCAAAAACCATTAAAGCTTCCTCAATAACATTATTCACTCTGCCATATTCGGCGAGATACTTTTCAATTATCTTACTCGCCTCAGCACTTATAGTGGTGTGAAGTCTTTTCTTCATGATCGAATGTTTTTTAGTCGATTTAAAACTTTTGTGCATGATATTTAAAGATTTGTGCAAGACATTATCATGTTTATACAAAACAGTTTTATCGATGTGTCTGCAAATAAAATACGATGAAAATGGAATTTGAGAGTATTTCCGAACTTAGAAGTGACGTTGCAGAGATGCTTGGAAAAAGCATAAATGAGTGGGCAGAGAAGGAAGTTATTCCCTTCAGAGCACAGATAGACGACGAACTTGAAATAGCTGAAAAAGCCATGAAGAAGCTTTTTTTGGATATTGGGATGCAGAAGTTAGTGCTTCCCGAAGAATTGGGTGGTGCGGGTGTTAGTGGTGAGGAATTACCAGCGGTTTTACTCAGAAGCTTTGAGGAAATAGGGAAAGCAGATTCTGGAATAGGTTTTGTGCTCTCTGCAGTATTGGCTTCGATGATTTCCGCTCAGGGAAGCGAGGCATTTGATTTAATTGCTAAAAAATCTTCACAGGATTTGCTAAGGATCTCTATTTTTCCGCCACAGTTTGGAAAGAGTGATTTTAGGGGTTTCGAACTTGCTAAAGCTGTAGATAGGGGGGATAAAATAAAAATAAAGGGTTTTGGAAGACCTTTGAACTCGGGCTTTGATGCAAATTTATTTGTTGTTTTTTGCAATTACAATGGTGTATCTCTTGCTCTCATAGATTCCGAAGATGTTGAAAAAGGCGAATTGGTTAAAAACACTGGATTGATCGCAAGCAGGAATTGTGATGTCAAGATCAACGCAGAGATTGAGAAAAACAGAATACTGACTGGAAACGCTTGGATGAAATTATACACGTATCTAAATCTATGTCTCTCAGCGCTCTGCGTAGGCTCAGCTTTTGATTCATGCAGAATTCTTAGAGACTGGGCAGAAAAAAGAACGATCAGGGGAAAGCCTCTACGAGACAACACAGTTGATGCGCTTGTAATAGCTGAGGTTGCAAGAGAAGCGATTGAGGCAAAGTCAATTGCACAAATTCTGGCAAAAATGATGCTTGAAGATAGAAACGAAGAAGAATTATACCTTTTCTCGATACTCTCTGCTCTGAAATGCTCAAATTCCGCTTTCTTATCTGCAGACCGAGCCATGGAGCTAATGGCTTCTCAAGGCTATGCGCGAGAGGGGCTTTTGGAGAAGCAGTGGAGAGATGCAAAGAGCCTAAAAACAGTTCTAAATCAATATCATCTGCTTCTGGAACTATCCTCTGGTTACTTTGGTGCTAAACTCTGGTAGGGGGTGATATTTTGGAGTTTGCGAGAATTAAAGAATTTGAATCTCCTCTTGAAAGGTATCTCGCTGAGATGATAAGGGATTGGGGCGAGAAATACGTTATACCACATAGAAGAAACTTCGATGAGGACTGGAAAGAGCACAAAACAATAGAACCCGCCTTGGAGAAGCTAATGGTTAACTACGGAATTCAGATGGCTATTTTTCCAGAAGAAGTTGGTGGATGGGGGCTTGGCAGTTCAGACTATTTTGGCTCAATCACCGCAAGAGTAATGGAAGAAATCGGAAGATACGACACTGGAATAGCAGTATCGGTAGGCGTTTCTTTATGGCCACTCTTCGTGATAGCTGTGAAGCCTCACATAAATTATGACCTTTGTGCAGAGTTTGCTCCACTTTACAGGCGTAAAAAGCTGACAATTTCAGCAAATGCTATGACAGAACCACAGGGTGGCTCAGACATAGAGAACCTCGATGAGCTTAAAGGAAAAACCATAAGAACTACCGCAAAGCTCGAAGGCGACGAATGGGTCATAAACGGTCACAAACTTTGGCCAACAAACAGTGGAGGTCTTGCAGATTTATTTGGGGTTGTTTGCACGACAAATCCAGGCGTGGCAGATGAGAGATGCTTTGCCTATATCTACGTTCCTGCGAATTTGCCAGGAGTAAAGCAAGGGGAGCCATACAGAAAGGCGGGAATGGCTGCAGACAAAAATTCTGACATCTGGTTTGAAAACGTAAGGGTTCCAAAGCATTACCGAGCCTGGGGCGAAGGACTGGATGCAAGGTATTTCAGAATAATCATCTCTACAGGCTGTCTTGGTAGCGCTGGGATGGCACTTGGAGCAATGGAGAACATTTACGAAATTCTGCTTGAGAAATGCAGTGAGTTCAGGTATAGAGGCAAACCTTTAAAGGAGAACACAGCAGTTGCAGGAATTCTGGCTGATATCGCTGCTGAAATAGAGATCTGCAGATCTGCTGTTTACACCTACGCAAGAATGCTCGACAACCCTGAGCTCTATGGCGAGAGGTTCTCTTCTGAGATAATTGCCAGAGGGAGAGCTTTAAAATTGAAGGTATGTGATGCCTGCTGCAATGTTGCAGAGAAGGCGATGAATCTTCTCGCACACTACGGTATTGATCGGAACTTCGATGTTGAAAAGCACTGGAGAGATGTTAAAATAATTCAACTATGGATGGGCGGAAGGCAGTTGTGCCAGATGGATGTTGCAAGACATTTTTATGCCTGCACCCAGCTTTAAAATTTGGAGGTGATGCTATGTTCGACATGTTTTTCGGTTTGATGAAAACGATGGGGACTTCGGTATTTGCCAAAGATCTTGTTAGAAGAATGGCTACGGAGTTTGCGAGTCCTGTTAAGATAGAAAAAGACGTTAGAGAGCTTCTCAGCAAAGATCTGGAGTTTGCAACAACTCTCTTCAGCCTTGCACCGAGAACAATAAATGCAACTTTTGGAGTTTTTCGTGGATTAAATTCCTATATTGGAAATTTTGCCACTGATGCGGTATTTGGACTACTCAAGGGAGTCGCTAACGATCTCAATGCAATTTACGCAGCCAAGGCGGTCAACGACTTTTTCGATCAGATGGAAAGGCTAAGAAAGGAGCATCCAAAGCTTGTTGCAGAAGTATTGGGAAGCAAAATTGGTGAATTTATCGACACTATGGACTTTGGTAAACTCAAGAAATTCATTGAGGATTCCGCATACTGCGCAACTGGAACATTTGAGATTATAAATGAGAAAATTTTTGGAAATCCTGTAAAGCTCGGGAATCTGATAACACCTATTCCCGCTGTTGTAAATGCCAGCTTGACTATAGCTAATGATGCGCTCAAAAGAGTCGAGATGCCGTCCGAAGTTCTTGCGAGTGCTCTTTTTGGAACTATCGGCAAGTTTGACGTGGAACAATTGGGAAAAACCGTGGGAAGCGTTTCCGCACTGATCAATAAGGTGCATGAGGGTAATTATGTGCTCGGGAAGGGCGACAGAAAGTTCAAAGAGGTAGCTGAGGCTACAATGGAGAAGTTTTTCAACTCTTTAGACGTTGAAGAGTTCAGAAAAGCGATCAACGCAATTTTAGAAGATTTAAGCGATTTAAGCGATGCATTAAACAATGCGCTGTGGAAAAATCCGCTAACAATTATGGCTTTAGCTCCTTTGGCACCCACTGCACTTAACCTCTTGATGAGTATGGGAAGCAAAGCAATTTCGAAGTTTAACGAACTACCACCAGATCTCTCTGCACAGGTTACAACATCTTTGCTTAAGGAGGTTGACACAAAGAAACTTGGCGAAATTTTAAGCGGGATTGCGAAGATCATAAATGGAATTGCTGAGAGTGATCCAAAGGCGATTTCAGGAATTATAAATTCTGTAATCGCTTCTTCAGACAAGAAAGAGCTCGAAAAATTACTAAACAACTTAGTAAAGTCAATAATGGACGTCATAGCATCAAATCCGCAAATACTCTCAGCTCTTGCACTTCCACTGCTCCAGTCCTTTGCGGGTTTTATGAGCATGAGGAGAGAAGGTGAGAGATAATGGGGCTGGATAAAGTCCAAGAAATCTCCAGAATTCTGGAAAATGATTATATAAAAGACTGGAAGTCTAAAGGCGGTTTTGTAATTGGTCATGCATGCATAGCTCTGCCAAAAGAAGTTGCTGAAGCAGGTAAAATTCTGCCCTTTAGGCTAAGAGGAAACAGCAATCCAGATACTTCCACAGCAGATTCCTACCTCTCCAGATATAACTGTAGTCTGTGCAGAAGTTGTCTTGAACTTGTTTTAAATGGGAGCTACGATTTTCTCGATGGCTTTGTTAGAGTTAGGGGTTGTGATCACTGGATGGGCACTTTCGATGAAATCAACCACGCAAAGAAGGCTAAATTCATTTATTACTTTAAAGTCCCACACATTGTCAATGAGGATACCCTAAAATTTTTCGCAGATGAAATAAGGGATCTAAAAAGCTTTTTTGAGAAACAATTCCAGCTGAAAATACACGAGGATGATATTATAGGTCAAATAAGGCTCCAAGCTCAGATTAACAAAAAGCTCGCAGATTTTGGCAAAAAAAGATACAAGATTCCAAATTTTTATGGACACGAAGCCATAGCACTGGCTATCGCACGCGAATCCTTGCCTTCAGAGACTTTCAACTCTTTGCTTGATAAAGTTTTGAGCCAAGGCAGAAAAATAGACTTTAGGGCTAAAATCGTGCTTGGAGGAAGTCCGTTAGATGAAATTGAACTTCTAAAAAAGATCGAAGAAATGGGTGCGTTGATTGTGGCAGAAACAACGTGCTTTGGCACAGGTGGATTCTGGAATGCGATGGAGTATGATGGTGGAGACATCTACGAGTTTCTTGCGAAAAAGTATCTCGAAACTCTGAAGATATGCGCAAGGATGTTCGGAGAATACAATTTCAGGAAGAATTTTATAAAACAAATGGTTGAAATGGCTGAAGCAGACGGGGTTATTTTGACCCATAACAAGTTCTGTGATTTATTTGGTATTGAAAACGCCAAGTTAAGATTGGATCTTGAAAAAGAGGGCATTCCAGTGCTTTTGCTGGAAAAAGAATACGCTTCATCAGCAGACATTGGCAGAATAAAAACGAGGGTTCAGGCTTTTATGGAAAGGCTGGGGAGGTGAATTATGTCGGAAATTAAGAATGGGCTGGTTTTGAGAAGTTATCAGGTTCTGAAAACGATCAGGAATTTTGGTGCTTATACAAGAGATGAAATCAACAGCATGTTGGATCTATTTGTAAAGGAGCAGGCTCACACGCTCAAAAGCTTTCTTGATGAAAGACATGATGGGGCCGGACTACAATTTTTGCAGGATATTCTTGGTAAACACGTTATTGAAGCTGTGGAAGCGAAGGATAAGGGCAAAAAAGTCGTAATGATACCCTTTAACTTCCCTCCTGAAGTTATAAATGCTTTTGATAACGCGGTTCCGTTTACAACTGAAGTTGTAACTACAACTGGCACACTCGCTCTTGCTCATCAGGGCGAGCCATACTGGGATTTCGCAGTCTCTCTCGGAATTCCCGACTTTGTGTGCTCAGCAAATACAATAGCATTGGGTTCTATTTTGTTGTCCACGCAGGCAAGAGAATTTGTTCCCGATATGATGATCTCTGCAGCTCCCGGATCCTGTGATGCAAACTCGAAGATTCATGAATTTGTCTCTGAGTATCTTGGAATACCTGAGATAATACTTGACAAAACTGGAGAAAGTGCAAGGGATTTCGAACTATACAGGAGACTATTTCATAAGATGTTTTCAAAGCTTGAGGCGGAATTGGGTGAGGTTGATGAAGACAGATTGATAAAAACGATCGAAAAATGCAATGAAGCGACAGAGCTTTACTGGGAGCTTTATGAGCTCAAGAAAAATTCTCCGTGCCCTGTGCCAAACATGTTCACACTGATGAGCTACGGAACCCGCTTTACAATGTGGGGAAGAGATGAAGCAATCGAGATGTTTCAGAAATTCATAGAAGTGGCAGAGAAGAGACTACGTAAAGGAGAATACCCTGCTGAAAAGGAGATTGCAAGAAGTCTCTGGGTTTATACTGGCTATTACATCGACCTCTTTGAGTTCTGGCTCTGGCTTGAGGACAACGGAATAAGCTATCTCAACGATCTCCTTAATTCTCAGGTTTTGAAGGAGATGCATGAAGTTAGCACAAAGGAAGAAGCGATTGACGCTCTTGCCAACAATGCTTGGAACTACGTTATGACGAGGCAGATGGGTGCGGAAAACATGGGACTCAAGTGGGTTGAAGATACTCTGCATCTGGTAAAAGATTTGAATGCGAATTGCGCTGTTTATAGCGGGCATCATGCATGTAAGCAGTCCCAAAGCGTGTTCAGAATTCTAAGAGATGAACTGACGAAAGAAGGAATACCAGTTTTGAGACTTGATGGGGACTGCTGGAATCGTAGAATAACGCCGATTAGCGTTCTTCATAGCAAAAGGCAAGAAGAGGAGGCGAAAAGGCTGATATTATGCTATTCGCAGGAACCGATGTAGGTTCTCTTACGGCTCAGGCTGTTATAATTGAAGATAACAAGGTCATCGGTTGGAAAAACATGAGAGTGCTTCCAAATCCAGTGGAATCTGCAAAAAAGGTGATGGGTGAGTTACTCGATGAGCTTGGTTTGAGCAAAAACAATATAATAACTTTTTCAACTGGCTATGGAAGAGAGAAACTTGTCGAAGCTGGATTTGCCAAAGAACACGTTAGCGAGATAAGCTGTCACGCAAAAGGAGCCTTCTGGCTTAATCCCACGGTTAGAACTGTTATCGACATAGGCGGACAGGATGCAAAGGTTATAAGAATAGATGAAAAAGGCAAGCTTGTAAACTTTGTGATGAACGATAAATGCGCAGCAGGCACTGGGAGATTTTTGGAAATTCAGGCAAGAGCACTCGGGATAAAGCTTGAAGAACTCGGAGAGATGACTTTTATATCAAAAAATCCAATTGAGATTACTGCAAGATGCAGTATTTTTGCTGAAACCGAAGTTCTTCATTTTCTACAGAGAGGTTTCCCAAAGGAAGACATTGCAGCAGGAGTGAACAGATCGATGGCTCAAAGAATTTACTACCTCGCAAGACGTGTAGGGGTTGAAAGGGAAGTTGCTTTGACTGGTGGTGTGGCAAAAAACAGAGGAGTTAAATGGGAACTCGAGAAAATTCTGAACATAAGGTTTATCGATTTGGGTATGGATCCACAGATAATCGGAGCCCTTGGAGCGGCGATTTTTGCAAAGGAGAAATATGGAGGTAAATGATGTTTCTCGGGATTGATGTAGGAACAAGATTCACTAAAGCTGTTTTATGGGATGGAAAAGTCAAGGGCTACGTAATTGAAGAAACTGCGGGAAACTTGAAGCCCGTGTTTGAGTCTGTGCTCGGCGGGATTAAAAAATTTGGAAAATTTGAGAAATGTTGTGCAACAGGAAGCGGTGCAGAACTTGTTGAATTTGCTGAGATCAAAGAAGACGATGTTGTGTGTCTTGCAATAGCTGGAAGAGACATAGTAAACGCTGACTACGTCATCGACATCGGGGCGCAAAGCATAACTGTAGTTTCTATTGATAAAGATGGCAACGTAATTGATTACGTTAAGAACGACAAGTGTGCAAGTGGTAGCGGTAAATTCTTGGAAGTAATGAGTTCTGCACTCGGCTTAGACATTCGCAATGTGGATAAATTTGCGGTGAATTCTGATAAAAAGCTCTCCATAACTTCGCAGTGTGCTGTTTTCGCTGAAAGTGAGGTAATTTCATACGTAAATGATGGGGAAAAGAGGGAAAATATTATCTCTGCAGTCTGCGACTCCATTGCGAAAATTGTGGCATCTCAGGTGAAAAAGCTGAATATAGCTGGAAAATACACGATTACAGGAGGAGTTGCAAACTTTGCAACCATTACAGAAAGAATAAGAAAAACAATTGGCGGAGATTATGTAAGCTTCCCACAACCACAGCTTGCGGTAGCAATTGGAGCGGGAATAGTGGCAGAGGAATTTTGAATGTTTGACGAAATCGTCGATAGAATAAGGGACTACGTTGAGGAAGAGATAAAAATGGGAAAAGTTCGCAAATACGATCCTTTTCTGTTTCAGCAGTGGAACAGAAAAAGAGATGTTGTGACAAGAAATGAACTGGCTTATGAACTCGGAAAAAATAGCTCAGCACTCCTGCTCATCTGGGGGAAGGCTGAAAACAGGATTTATATCTCTGAGGATTCTGATGGATCTCTTGCGATTATTGTTATCTGCGAAATTTTATGGAATGACAAGCTTGAGAAGTATGAGTGCTTTAAAGCTATGAGAGATGCCTTCTATGATCTTGGATTGTCAGGGGTAACAATCAGAAGCCTTCCAAGCCAGATGAAAGTATGGCTTAGGGTAGGCAAGAATGCCACAGCCAGTGGCTTCAGTCTTGGAGTTTTTGGAAGAGCTGTTCTGGAAGCCATGAATTCAATTAAATTTGTCAAGGCTACCGATGTGATAATTCTGACTTCAAAAAAGGATATCGATGCCCTGAGCGATGTTTTTGAAAAAGCAAGAAAGATAACCAACGCTTTGATAAAAATGCACGAGGAAAAACTGCTGAATTGCGAAGAATGTGATTATAAGGACGTTTGCACCGAAATTCCAGAACTTAAAATGATAAGAGAGAAAATCAAGAGAGTATGAAAATTGCGGTTGTTGGAAAGGGTGGTGCTGGTAAAACAACCGTTTCCGCACTGTTAACCAGAGTTCTGTCTGAAAAAGGCAAGGTTTTGGCAATCGATGCAGATCCAGCAGGAGGGCTTTCGATTGCCCTTGGAGTCGAGATTGAAAAAACGCTGGAAGATATAAGGAAAGAAATAGTCGAAATGATCAGAGAAAAATACGACAAGGTCGAGATTGCAACTTCGATAGATTACAAAATACTCGAAGCATTGATTGAGAGTGATAAATTCTCATTTCTGGCGATGGGAAGACCTGAAGAAGAGGGATGCTACTGTCAGCTGAATTCGATGCTAAGAGAAGCAATTGAAATTCTTTCAGGATCTTTTGACTACGTTGTGATCGATGGCGAGGCGGGAGTTGAGCAGATAAACAGAAGAGTGATGAGAGACGTTGACGTGCTTTTAGTTGTATCAGACATGAGCAAAAAAGGATTTTTGGTGGCGGATCAAATTAGATCCGTAGCCCAAAAGGCTGTAAAATTCAGAAAATGTGCACTCGTGATCAACAAGGTTCGAGAGGCGATAAGAGTTGAAAATAAGAATTTTGACTTTGTCTTCACGATTCCTGAAGATGAGGCTATATTCAGACTTGATGTCGAAGGAAAGCCTTTGCTGAGCATCAGCGATTCAATTGCCCTAACTTCGGCTATAGATCTGACAGAAAAGCTCCTTGGCTAATACTAATTTTTCCCTCTGAGATATAAAATTCCTTTAAGTTAGAGAAGAGAAAGGGATAAAAACAATAAAGCTTACGACTTTCAGGGCTCGTGGTCTAGCGGTTATGACGTCGCCTTCACACGGCGAAGTTCGAGGGTTCGAATCCCTCCGAGCCCATTTTTTGCGGGAATTTGAGCAATTTGAGAGGTTATCGTTAAATTCTCGATTTTTTGAATGGCTTGATTTTCGGTTTGAGGGCTTTGGAGTTTTATTTTTGCTGGATATCTCATATGAGAAATTTTTTCGCATATGAGATTCGCCTTTCTTAGAATCAAACTCTTTTATCAATTCGAGTATTTTCCGCTCGATTAAATCTGAAATGGCAATGTCGTGGACTTTAGCAATCTCTCGCAACTCTGAGAGAAGATCTTTATCCACACGGAACAATTAACTCTACCGCTTGGCTTTCTTCCCATGCGTGGAGTTGAATTGCTATCAAAAATTATCTTTCATCTTTTTTCATATACCTGCTTTTCAACAAATGGATCCATATAACTATAAGTTGGCTATAGGTGCGACTTGAAGAGAAGAAGACATCCAATTTTTCCTGAGAGGAGCTGACAGCCAAAGCATTATGCTACGTCAAAACTTTCAGATAGACCTAATGGATAACTACTCCTGAAACTCACTTTCAGCTTTAGAATTTCTTTTCAACCAACTCTGCAATTAAAACCGCGAAGTCTACAATCTAAGAATATTTTTACTCATAGAGGCAAAAGATTAGTTTACCGCTGATTTTTGCCCGGAGTCCTAATTGGTGGGTAGTTCAAGATGTTGAATTATTCCCAAAACTAAACCAAGATCAAAAAATTGATTGAGAAAAATTTTAAAATCCCAGCACTAATTTTTATCAGCTCTCGCCACCCTAAGCTTTGAAAGCTTTTGCTGAGCCATGAGGGGTGGCTCCCCGTTTCCTTATTTTTCAAGAAGAAAAATCAGAAATAATTTATACCGCTCTTCTTAGCTAATTCTCATGAAAATAATTCTTCTAGGTGCTCCCGGAGCAGGAAAAGGGACGCAAGCTAAGTTTCTGGCAGAGAAATATGGAATACCGCAGATATCCACGGGAGATATGTTAAGAGAGGCAGTGGAAAAGAGCACTGAGCTTGGGAAAAAAGCCAAAGAATATATGAACCAAGGAAAACTCGTTCCCGACGAGATAGTAGTGGGCATAGTAAAGGAAAGGCTCAAACAAAAGGATTGCGAAAGAGGTTTCATTTTGGATGGCTTTCCAAGGACTATAGCCCAAGCAGAAGCCTTAGACGCAATGATGGTCGAATTAGGTAAAAAAATAGACGCTGTAATTAATATAAACGTTTCTGAGGATGAAATAGTCAAAAGAATTGTGAACAGACGAATCTGCAGAAAATGTGGTGCGATTTACCACTTGATTTATGATCCCCCAAAAAAGAATGGGGTATGCGACAAATGCGGGGGAGAATTATATCAGAGAGATGATGATAAGGAAGAAGTGGTCAGAGAAAGATTCAAAGTTTACAGAAAGAATACCGAGCCTTTAATAGAATATTACAAAAGAAAAGGCATTCTTTTCGATGTTGATGGCACAAAGGACATTGAAAAAGTAAAGGCTGAAATTCTATCGATTCTTGAGAAGATTAAACTCTGATCTCTAATTCTTTATCCTTTATTCCTCCAGCAAGCCATTCCGCAATAACGCTCATGACTTTAAAGTTTCTTCTGAGAAAATGATCCCCATTTAAAACCTTAAGAAAAGCTTTTGGTTCTTTAGAGTTCCTGTAAATATCTTCTCCGCACCAAAAAGGAACTATTTCATCGTTTGTCCCATGAACTATAAGCTTCGAAGCCTCTATTTCACGTGCAAATTTTCTTGGATCCATTTCTTTTGCTTTGCTAAATTCCTCGTAAAAATACTCAAAGCTTCCTACTCTCATAATTTTCTTGGCATTTTCGAAGATAATTTCGATTCTTTCTTTTGTGAAAATATCCGGGACTGGGGTTGAAACCGCTACAATTTTTTCCAGATTGTCCAGTTCTGCTCCCACTCTTATTGCAATCATCCCGCCCATGCTATAACCGACAAGAGAGACTTTTTCGAATTTTTCAGCAATATTTTTGACGTCCTCTACCCATCTTTCTAAGCCAAATACTCCGGAGCTGTTTCCACAGCCAGAAAAATCAAAAATAACCGTAGGAGCTACACTTGATAATAACTCTGCTAAAGCCCCATATCCCTTATCAATCACTGATCCGGCTTCGTATGGGAATCCATGACAAACTATTATCGCATAGCTTACATATACTCTCCCAAAATTTCTTCCAAAAATTGTATCAAAAAACATTATTTTGTAGAAACGATTCTTTCAAGTTCTTCCAAGTCTTTTTCGATTTTCTTTATCTCCTCTCTTTTCTTCTGGATAATTTCCATTGCTATCTCTCTAAGTTCTCTTGTCATCTTATAGCTTTTTAGTGGTCTACCCTTTCCTTTTTTCTTCAGCTCCCTTTCTTTTACCCATCCCCACTCTTTTAGTTCTTTCATTGCAAGGCTTACTTCTGGTTGTCTAAGGTTTGCGGTTCTTTCGATGTCCCTTGAGACTGCTTCTCCTACTTTGGATAAGAATACAACGACCTTTGCAATATTCCTATTAAGCCCTGCTTCCGCAAGTAGAGAGACCAGTTTTTCGTCAGTTTCAGATAGTTCCTCAACCATCATGCTCACCTCAGATAGATAGTAGATATACTATTGAGTATATAAATTTTTTTGCATTTAGCTATTTATCTAAAACCGACGTTTTAAGGTTTTGGAGAGACATATCCTCATATTATTAAAAATGTCCATCATAAGATTTTTAAACTTTAAAATCTCAGTGTTATAGAATGAAAAGCTCAAAAATTCAAAAAATAAGAGAGTATCTCTCCAAGAGAAAATCGCTCTCAACCAAGAAAATCGGTGTTTTAGTTGATGGTCCGAACATGCTCAGAAAGGAATTTAATACCAACTTAAAAGAGATACGGGAACTGTTAGCCGAGTATGGCGACATAAAGATCGCAAAGGTATTTCTAAATCAATACGCCACTGACAAGCTCGTTGAGGCAATTGAAAACCAAGGTTTTGAGCCTGTGGTTACCTCGGGCGATGTCGACGTTAGAATGGCGGTCGAAGCGATGGAGCTGATCTACAATGAGTCAATAGACGTT
Organism: Archaeoglobaceae archaeon; assembly: GCA_038734275.1. Taxonomy (NCBI): domain Archaea; kingdom Methanobacteriati; phylum Methanobacteriota; class Archaeoglobi; order Archaeoglobales; family Archaeoglobaceae; species Archaeoglobaceae archaeon. The sequence goes on along the minus strand of JAVYOO010000001.1, from coordinate 89,550 downwards.
ATAGCTCTCGTAACGAGAGATGCTGACTTTAAAGCGGTCCTAATGAAGGCAATGGAGATGGGCAAAGAGACGATCATAGTCGGTGCTGAGCCTGGATTCTCTACCGCCTTGAAGAACTCTGCAGACATTGCTATCATTTTAAATGAGGAAGAGGAGGAAGAAAAGGATCTACTTGAAGTATGAGTCTGTTCTTGTTTGAATTTGCCACATGTGGCGAGAAGGTAGTTGACTCCATTGCGGTTGAAGGACTGGCAATGTTTAAGACTCTCTACAATGGTTTCAGAAGACATTGCGAGGTTAAAGCTTTTGTAAGAGAAGAATTTAGCCCGCTCGGTTTTCCAACAGACAAATTGGAAAGAATTGAGAATTGGTTGGAGAATTGCGACAGTTTCTTAATCGTAGCTCCTGAGGACGAATTTATTTTGCTAAATCTAACCAAGAAAGCAGAGAAATACTGTGAAAACCTTGGATCTTCAAGTAAAGCAATTGCAATAACCTCAGACAAGTGGAGGCTTTACAAAAAGCTCAAAAGCAGAGTTTTAGTTCCTAAGACCTCAAAAAGACCTCTTGGCGAGAAATTCCTCGTTAAACCAAGGGTTTCATGTGGTGGCGAAGGCATAGGCTTTGGCAAAGAAGTAAAAAAAGGTTTTATAGCTCAAGAATTCATTTCAGGAAAAGCTCTGAGTGTCAGCCTTGTAGTTAAAGACGATATCGAGGTAGTAAGTGTAAACGAACAAATTCTTGAGGATTTCAGGTATAAAGGGGCGATTGTTCCCGCAAAAATAGATGAGAAAACCGCCATAGAGGTTTGCGAGGAGGCAATTAATGCGGTCGAAGCAATTAAGGGGCTGAATGGCTATGTTGGTGTCGACCTTGTTTACGCTGACCAGCCATACGTTATAGAAATAAATGCTCGAATCACAACACCGGTGGTTGCATTCGAGCGTGCCTATGGGGTAAACGTTGCGGATATGATCTTGGGCGACTTTGAATATTCTGGATTTAGGAGACAGAAAATTGAAAAGGGAGATTTTGAAGACTGCGTCGCAAAAGTTGGTAGTGTAGCGCTTAGGGTTTGCGACTTCTGAAAATTCTACTTAAAAATCCCTTCCTTTTCTCCTTTTCTTTAACTTCTTTCGTCTCCACTGCAGTCTCTTCTTTTGCCTCAATCTCCTCTTTTTCTTCTTCTAAAACACTCTTAGCCTCGCTGTGCTGGCTTCTCCTAACCCTGACCCTTACTATAACTGGAACCTCAAGCTCAGGGCTTACAACCACTGCGCTACCCGTCGGAAGCCTTTTTATTTCTTCAACCATCTCAGCGGTTATTCCCTCAATTCCCTTCTTTATCGCATTTATGTCATTAGGATTCGTGACGCGAAGAATGATCTGGGTATTGCATTGGCTTATGACGTTCTTGTCGATCCTTGCGGGTCTCTGGCTGATCACCATCAACCCAAGACCAAATTTTCTACCTTCGCTTGCCACAGTTCTCAGCACATTGCTTGAAACTGTCTTCTCTCTTTCAGGAGCAAAGTTATGTGCTTCTTCAACCACGATCATTCCCGGCTCAACTTCCCCTCTCTTTCTGAGCTCGAAAAGCTTTGAGATAACTCTTGAAACGATTAAGTTCTGATAGGCAGGCTCAATTCCACGGAGATCTATTAAACTTGCCTTTCCCCTAACCAAGAGGGTTCTAAGATCTGTTGGTCTCTGCTTAAAAAGTCCTGACTTTTCGATCTTTGAAAGCGCTCCTATGAGTGTCCATTTTCCGCTGTGTCTTATGCTCTCAACTTCTTTTATTATATCTGCGATCGTATAATTTTTTAAGTCTCTGAGAGCCTGATAAAGCAAAGCCTGCGCGGTTGGGCTTCTCAGACCACTTAATTCGATGAGCTCTTCAGCAGTTAGGTCTACCCCATCCAGAGACAACTCCTTATCTGCAGAATCAATAAAGGGTGATGTTGGAGGAGCGTAAACAACGATTTTGTCAGCGTAGCCTTTTGGTTCCACTCCAAACTCGTTATCCTTAATCTTTGCTGGCTTTTTCATTGAAACATATTCCCCATGGGGATCGATGATCAAAAGCGGAACATTTCTTTCAAGGAGCTCTTCTATTATAACCCCAGCGGTGTAGCTTTTTCCGCTACCAGTCTTTGCGAGAATGCAGACATGCTTCTGCACAAGAGTGTTCGGATTAAGCTTAACTTTAACGGAAGTGTCTCCAAGAAGCCCTATGTATGCTCCATCTTCGGCAAAACCGAAGGTTTCTGCAATCAGCTCATCTTCCGCAATGTAAATATTATCTCCCGGGATAAAGGGGCTTGTAGGCATTCTTAGCTTCCCCGCTTCTCTTTTTCCAAGCACTCTTGCCTTGGCGATTAGAACTTCCTTAACCTTGTATAACTCAGAGAGCTTCGGATTGTCAACCGCTAAGATGTCGGAAACCTGTCCAAGAACCCAGCCGTCTTTGTCGTTCCAAACCTTTATGTAATCTCCCCTCTTTACCAATTTCGAATTTGTTATCACAAACTCAAATTCAAACGAAGATGCGGAACCATGAATTTTTCCAATCGCACTTCTCATTAGTCTTAGTTTTCAAAAGAATATTTTTATTTTTCGCTCCCTGAAAATACTGCATTTCGAAAAAAATTTAAGCTACAAGACTTATAGTTTCCCAAGCGCGGATAGTCTAGTGGTAGGACAACGGCTTTCCGAGCCGTTAGCCCGGGTTCAAATCCCGGTCCGCGCATCTCTTCTTTTGGATCATTTCTTGAAACTAATGCATATACGGGATGTATATGAGATTTAGAGCTTATTACTTGGCTGTAGATTTCCTTATCAGGGGGTTATGTGTAATCTTGGCTTTAAGCGGTTCGTTCTGGGTTCTGAGCCCTATAAGGGTTTTAACTGTATCCAGACAAAGAATTTTTGCTCTCATTTTTTGTTGTTTTTGATTTAAAAAAGATAGAAATTATTTTAGGCTAACCAAAACCGAATTTCGTTAAATCAATACCTCCTTTTGCATTTTTAGCCACATAAGTTATCTCGAAATTCTCTTTGTATGCCTTCCAAATAAGATCCATTCTGGTTTCAATGAATTCCTCGTATTTCTCTAATTTCCATATTTCTTTGTCAGTGGGAATGAAATGCGCTTTTAAAACCCCAAGATAATCATTAAGGTATTCTTCAGGTTTTTTGTTTTGAATTTCAGTATTCAAGCCGCTGTTCATAAAAGTAAGATTACCTAAGTGATTTATCAAGACAGGATCGTCGTATCCCTTCTCGATCAGCAAATCTTTCGGGAATATGTGGTGTTTTGCGAGATTGTGATAGTTTTCGTAAATTGGTTTTCCTGCCCAATCGGTAGCTTTGTTTATGTGAAGGAGGATGTAGAGAATAAAAAGATACCTTTTTCCAGCAGATCCACGTAAAATGTTTATTTCGATGTTTTTGAAATCTTTTTCGCTGATTTCTTTTGTTCTGATCTTATCCTTCATTGATTCAAGAAGTTTAAAAATCGGAAACTCTTTTTTGGCTTCTCTTATTTTCTTGAGATCGTCTTCTAACCTTTTATCTGTATGAGAAGAATACAACCCATTAAAGGACGCGACTGTGAACCAATAGAGTAAACTTCTTTTTTCGCTTTCCTCTGGAATTTTGTCGTAGAAATGCTGGAAAATCGGGACAAGAACGGTTTCAGAAGGTAAAATATCAACAGAAACTATTCCTAGCTCTTCTTTAAGGAAATTCATTGCTCTTTCAATCGCTACTTTGCATTTATTTATAATTTTTTCCGCTTGCGTCTTGTCATATTTTTTGCTTAAATCGTTAATGGCTTTTTTGAACGAGTCTATTTTTGAGATCTGGCTCTGGCTTAATCCAAAATTTGAAAAAATGAACCTTATAATTGGTTCCAAATCCATGCCATATTTTTTGTTCATTTCTCTATATAGCATAGTTACATTTTGCTTTCCGAGACCAGTCGAAGCAAAGAAAGACAGAAACATCTCCAAATTTCCCAATCTGACTCCTGCTCTATTTATTCTGGTGAATATCTCTGCCATGTCTCTATACATCTCTTCCTCGGGTTTCGAACCTTTAATCTCAATTATGTAGAACGGAATCGTTCGAATAAGGAAATTTCTATCTATTTCCTGTAGAGTTTTTAAACTATGCTCATCTGGTTTTTCAAATCCTAATTTCTGTCTAACGATTGAAGAGAAGTCAATACCCACGGGAATTTTGCCTTTTATTCTGAGTTCTTTCTTGTCTGGATTGTAGTAGATTGGTTTTAACTCTAAGATTTCCCCATCTCTTTTGATTTTCCATTGGTTTCTTACCATTAGAAGTGATGTTAATCGCTGTTGTCCGTCTAAAACGTAGTATTTTGTTCCAGAAGAATTATCAATACCAAACCCATCTGGATCTAAAAAAGGTATCGAGGGTAATTCGAGTTCTGTTTTGACAACTGTTATAATCCCTACTGGATATCCTTTAATAAGAGACTCTATGAACTCTTTCACGTCCTCTTCGTCCCAGACAAATCCACGTTGTATAAGGGGTAACCGAAATTCTGAGAAATCTTTTAGTAAAATCTGGTGTACAGTAAAAGTTTCGGTTCGAGCTTCATACATACTATTTTTCTTAAAATACCCTATTTAAGTTTTTCTGCATTTTTTACTTGGTAATTTTGAGCGTCTAAATGATTATTCGAGTATTAGAAGCACGATAAGGTTCCGCCAATCATTCTCTATAAAACCTTACAATACGACCAAAGATAAATTTTAATATTTTTAAATGCTACAATTCCTATGCAGAGCCAAAATTTTGTTTTGAAATTCCAAAAAGAGCTTTGCGAAACTTGTCCAACATACGACTGCCTTACAAGATGCCAATATCTGAACATTGACACAAAGACTGCAGAAAGAGAAATTAGAAAATTGCTCAACGGTGAAGATTCATTCGTTCTGCACGAATGCGTAACCTGCTACGCTTGTGAGGAATACTGCAAGCGTGGAAATCATCCATTTTACCTGATCACCGATCTACAGGAAAAGAAAGGAATTCTCCCCGCACCAAAGCCAATTGTTAAGCAATGGGTCAATCTTGGAATTCCTGATAAGAAGGACATTCCGCATTTTTATGGTGCTGAAGAACCAGTAATTTCTTTATGCCTCTTTCCAGATTTTGTTAACTCAATCCGTGGAAAGCTTTTCCAAGGCGTTTCTATTGTGCTTGGGAGGCACTTTTTCTGCAACCTTGTCTATTTGCACTTTGGAAAACCCTCGCTGATCAGGGAAAGACTGCCAAAGATCATAGAAAACATTGCAAGCCACGGCTTCAAGGAAGTTGTATTTTTCCACGACGAATGCTACTCAACTTTCACTTCTTATGCGGATGCTTATGAAATTAAGGTTCCATTCCGTCCAGTCCATTTATTCGAGTATCTATACAACAGACTTAAGGAGCTAAAAGACGAAATAAAGCCTTTGAACGTTAGAATTGCATATCAGAGGAACTGCTCTACAAGATTAACGCCACAAAAGGAGCATTACTTGGACAAGATCTTTGAGCTTTTGGGAGTTGAGAGGGTTGAGAGAAAATACGACAGAGAAAATGCACTTTGCTGTGGTGGGATAATAAGGGGTTTGCAGAAACTCGATCTCTTCGTTGAGGTGCAAAAAAAGAATGTTGAAGACATGAAGAACGCCAAGGCAGAGTATTGTGTCTTTAATTGCCCCGCATGTTACTCTTCTTTAGCAGAGAGGGTGAGAAAAGAGGGAATAAAGCCAATCATGCTTCACCAGCTTTGTAAATTAGCTCTCCGCGAAGAACCGAGGTGAGGGTATGGATAAGATCTATAAAGCTCTGGCTGAGATCGTTGGTGAGGAATTCGTTTCAAACCGAAAGGAAGAACTTTATATCTATTCTCGAGACTCTGGACTTTCGGAGCCACGTTTTCCAGATTACGTCGTAATGCCGAGGACTGTTGAGGAGGTTCAGAAGATCATACAGCTTGCAAACAAGGAGAAAATCCATGTTGTTCCAGCGGGAGCCTCGCTAAGCCTTTCAGGGCTCACGATTCCGCAAAAGGGTGGCATTGTGATCGACATGAGGAGAATGGACAGAATTTTGGAGCTAAACCGAAAAGGCAGGTATGTTGTGCTCGAAGCAGGAGTCACGCAAGGGAAGCTTCAGGCTTTTCTTGAAGAAAATGCACCAGATCTCTGTCATTCTCTCCCAGAAGCACCTCCTTCAGCGACAGTAGTTGGAAATCTTGTAATTCATGGGCAGGGGAATTTAACGCAAGCTTACGGCTTCAACTCTTCAATGATCTCAGGACTTGAAGTTGTTCTACCAAATGGTGAGATCTGCAGAATTGGCTCATGCTCTCTGAGCCCTTACTGGTTCTCTATTGAGCCTTTGCCTTATTTGGCGGGGCTCTTCCTTGGCTGGTTTGGAACAACAGGTGTTATAACGAAGGTCGGTTTGAGACTATACCCAAAAAAGAAGCTAAGAGATGTTGAGCTATTCGTATTGGAGGATCCAAAGCTTGTCTCTGAGGTAATTTACCGCGTTACCCATACGGAGATGGCTGAAGACATCACAACTGTAGCCCAGCCCTATCCGCTCATGTTTCAGGGAACGATCATGATCGGCATTTATCTGACTGGCGACACCGAAGAGGAGCTTGAATTCAAGCGGAGGCTAATTTGGAGCAGTTTGAGTGATCTCATAAAGGCAAAAGAGGGTGGATTTATGGCATTAACCCCAGATATGAAAGTCGGACTCCTTGAAAAGCCAATGTCGAGCTTAACGAGGAGTGCGGACATACTAAAGGGTGGTGGATTCGTTTACTGTGGGGCAATAATACCCATAGAAAAATTTCCTGAAGCTTTAAAGAAACTTTTTGAGATCGCTGAGAGAAATGGGGTAACATTTGCTCACACGGGGAGAGTGATCGGTAGGGGGCACTGCATGATGTTTGCATTTGCCTATCCATTCAACAGAGCGGATTTGGAGAGTATGGAGAAAGCTAAGAGAGCTCTTTTCGACTCATACGTTGCAACGCTTGAAATTGGAGGTGTTCCATGGAAGCCCGGAGCGGAAGAGCAGAAGTTGATCCTCGAGAGAATGGACAAAAATTCAGTTGAGCTTATAAAAAGGATCAGAGAACTTCTTGATCCAAACAAGATCATGAATCCCGGCAACTGGGAGGTGGAATTATGAGCATGGAATTGCACAGATGCTTCAGATGTGGCTGGTGCAAGCTACCGAGCGACTTTGTCGACTACAACTGTCCTTCGTATGCTAAATTCAGGTTCGAGAGTTTCTCTCCGGGAGGTAGATTGTGGCTGATAAGGGCTTGGTTGAACGGTGAATTGACATGGTCAGAGAATTTTGCAAAGATCCTTTTCTCATGCGTTGCATGCAAAAATTGTGCTGAACAGTGCAAAATGAGGTTTAAGGACGAGATCGTTGACTGGATCACTTCTGCAAAGAGCTCGGCAATCGAGAAGGGCTTAGCACCGCCTAAGGTTAGAGATTTTCTTGAGAATATAGCCAAGCATGGAAATCCATGGGGTTTGCCAAGAGCTCAAAGAGCGTCATGGTTGGATCTGAATAAATTCGAGGGCGAGGGGGATCTTCTCTACATTGGTTGCGAATGTGCTTATGAGGAGAGGGGGCAAAAGATGGCTAAAAACGTTATAGAGCTTTTTAAGGTCGCTGGACTCTCATTTGGCACTCTCGGCAACGAAGAGGAGTGTGATGGAAACGAAGCGTATATGCTCGGCGAATTGGGGTTGTTTCAGGAATTGGCTTCCAAGAACACACAGAAATTCAAGGAGCTCGGAGTTAAGAAAGTCATAACGATCTCACCGCATGCGTTCAATGCAATGAAGAAATACCCAGACAGAGATTTCGAGGTGCTCCATTTCACACAGCTTTTGCTCGAGCTAATTCAAAAAGGAAAGCTAAAACTTTCAGAGCTTGATCTCACGGTTACTTACCATGATCCCTGCTTCCTTGGTAGACACAATGGGATCTACTCAGAGCCAAGGAAAATTCTGAAAAGCATTCCGGGGTTAAAGCTTGTGGAGATGAAAAGAAACAAAGAGAATTCCTTCTGTTGCGGCGGTGGAAGCGGGAACTTCGTTTTCGATCTGCTTAGTGGCTCTGAAAGTCCCGCAAGGCTCAGGGTTAGAGAAGCTCTGAATACTGGGGCGGAAATTCTTGCGGTTGCTTGTCCAATCTGCAAAGCAATGTTTGAGGATGCTGTGAAAGACGAGGGTTCAGATCTTGAGGTTAAGGACATTGCTGAGATTTTGCTGAGTTCGACAAAGATGTTGTGAGAGTGTTGTTAAAATTTAAGTTTATTATTTTTACCATAAAAGTAGACAGAGGAAAAAATATATACTAAAAGAGCGAAAATCAATCATGAAAAAAAATTTTGGTATTGGTGTATTGGTTGGAATGATTCTACTGATTCTCACGATTCCGAGTGCTTTATCAGCAGTCTGTCCAGAGGGATGCACCTGTTTAACTGAAGAAAATGCCAAAAAGCTTGGATACGCTTATTGTCAGAAAGAGAAAATCCTCTGCGGATACGACCAGTTCAAGAATCCGATGTATTGTTATCAGCTCCCAGTAACCACTACTCCTTCTTGTCCCGTGAACTGCAGTTGCCTAACCCAGGATGAAGCCAAAAAGCTTGGCTACGTTTACTGCAGAAATGAGCAGATTGTATGCGGTTATGACAGCTACCAGAATCCGAAGTATTGCTTTGAAAAGCCCTCCATTACTCCAACACCTACCACTCCAACTCCAACCACCCCTACAACCCCATCTGGAAAACCCGATCTCGTTATTTTAGACGTCTGGGGCTATGGAGATGTTGAAGGAGTTTACACAGAGATTAGATACACGATCCAGAATATTGGCAACGCTACCGCAGGAGCGAGCACGACAGAGATTTACATAGATAGCATAAAGGTCGCTGAGCACAGCATCGCCCCTCTGAATGCCAGCGAAGTAAGAGTTGAAAGAGTTGCTTACAATGGAACCTGCTCAGGAAGCTCAGACGAGTTCGTTGCAAAAGCAGATGCTCAAAACGTTGTGGATGAGCTCAATGAGGCAAATAACAAGTATCTGCGCATCTATAGCTGTCCCACAACCATAGTAAAGCCAGATTTTGTAGTTGTCGATTTCTGGCAGGAAAATGAGAGCATTTATTATTGCAAGAACAGAGATTACGAGAACAACATAAAGTTTAGAGTTACGAATAAGGGTAACGCGAGTGCTAGCGCTGAAGCAGGCCTTTACATCGACGGCACATTGGTTGCAACACGAAGTCTTCCAATACTTGCTCCCGGGGAAAGTTATGAGGGGGCGTTTACTTATTTCGGCACTTGTTCTGGAGCAAGCGATGTTATTGAAGTTTATGTTGACTATCAAAGGCTGGTGAGCGAGTGGAACGAAGATAACAACGCTTTGCTCAAGTCTTTCAACTGCTTCGTCTCACCAAGCACTGGAACACCAGATCTTGTTATCGATTACACAAGATGGACTATGCTTAGGCAATGGGTTTACAAGCTCGAATACAGAATTACGAACCGTGGCAGTGGATATGCATGCAACTTTACTGTTGGAGTTTTTAATGAGACCTGGCATCTCATAGCCACAGATTCCGTCGAAAGATTGGCTCCAATGGAATCCAAGCTTGAAGAGTTCACTACATGGAGATATGATCGATCTCGCTGTGAAGACTCGCAAGACATAATTAGACTGGTTGCAGATTACGCCAATGAAATAGCAGAGATAAACGAAACTAATAATATCCACACAGACGTTTGGGATTGCTTGCCACCAACTCCAGTTATAAAGCCAGATCTTGTAATAACAGAAGTGCATTACTCTCCGCCAAGCTCAACGAGGGATCTTTCTATAAGCTATACAATAACAAATCAGGGTAACGTAGCCTGTGGGGCTTCACAGACAAAAATCTGGATTAATGGACAGTTAATCTCAAGCGACAACGTTCCGGGATTGAACAACGGGGAATCTTTAACAAGGACTTTTGCAGTCAGGTGGACTCCAACTTTCAAGGAAAATCGAGTTCAAATTTGTGCTGATGCGAACAATCAGGTGGACGAAATTACTCCACCGCCTTCAGGAGAGCTGAACAACTGCTTAACCGTAACCTGGAACTTCGTATTCAGCTGTCGCAATGGAGTAAGGGATGGAGATGAAACTGGCGTAGATTGCGGTGGAAGCCTTTGCCCGCCATGTGGTAACTGCAGAACAGGAGCCAAGTGGGCGCCAAACGATTCGCCTTGCACAACGCACTGGCCAACAGATGAAGGACCAACTATAGGTATGAACACTGAAGACGATTCGTGTGCAATCGTTGAAGTCTGCCACCCAGGCTTGGACTACATTGTTGACGATGCAATAGCCTGTTGCGAGAACTCGAATTTTGCAACGATCTTTGCTGGAACTAACAGAGAAAGCGGAAAGATAAGCGCTTGCCAGTACGCGAGAGACAAGTCTGGAATAAATGTCGCCACAACCGCGATTTCTTTCAAGAAATGTCTTGGATTTTATGCAATTCAGAGCCTTGGTTATGGAGCGGTTTACATGCAGGGGTATTTTGATGGCGAATTCTCGTGCTATGGAGATCCAACTGCTGAAAATTGTCCAAAGTGGAAAGTTAAGCCTACCGCATGGGAAATGGGAACCTCTGCAAGCTGTGCGGGTCCCTATGGAGCACGACCAGACTTTATGATGGGTGGGCATAGGTGCGAATACTATGATGCATGGATCTTTGGCAAGTATGGAAAACATGGTTACTGGAAATCTGACACGGACTTCAGAAAGAACAGCGACAGCGCTGCAGACGTTCCAGCACATGCAAGCATAAATTTGCTCTCGACTGGCACTTGCGTCGATTATTCATTTGCTCTAACAACACTCTTGCGAAGGCTCGGCTACAGCAAAGACGAAGTATTCTCGGTGAACGGTGATGGTCATGGCTACAATCTCGTAAAGTTCCCGGGAGAGACGAAGTGGCATTACGTTGATACAGTCGGAAACAATGGCGGTGGGGTTTACGGCGGCACCGGCTTTCCAGCAATTTACAACTCAACGGGGCATTTGGTGGCGTGGTATGATTACTGCAAGAATATGGACGAAGGTTGCTCCAACGACTATTATTCCGAGAGTGTGAGCAATTGTCCGCCAAACAGTCAGATCTACAGCTGTGAGGGGGTGAGCAGATGAAAATATTGGCTATAATTTTAATTGCTTTGCTCAGCATGGCAACAGCTTTAGCCATTAAACCGCTCGAAGATCAGTTGCCTCCGAATGTTCCGAAGGAGAACGTTACAATTCGAGAAGAAATCGAAGAGGGCACGATTGTGGTAAAGCAGACGAACATGTCAATTGCAAGAATACACGAGCCAGAAGCCAAAGCTAATGAATTGGTCGAGATTAAACTGCGGATCACCAATGGCGAAAATTCAGAGATGAAGGTTTTTGTCACCGAATTCCATGTTGCGGGACTGGAATACCCAGATCCGATTGAAGTGAAATTTGTTAAATACCAGGCGTTTAAACTGCCCTACTATGGCTGGTCTTTGAGCGTTCCAGCGAAGAGTAGCAAAGAGATCGTTTATCATATAAAAGCTTCAATTCCCGGGGCTATAAGCTTCTCTCCAGCAACGATTGCTGACGAGTTTGGCAACGTCTTTGAAAGCGCTCCTACAACGATTAAAATTTTGTGCAACGCAAATGGAGTTTGCGAGAAAGGCGAAAGTTATGCAAATTGCCCTGAGGACTGCGAAACTGGGATTGCTGACGACAACTGCGATGGTGTGAAAGATGACAAGGTTGATCCCGACTGTGCTCCAGGATTTGATCCTGATTCCACAATGGTGACACCAACAGTAACCCCAACAGCGACTCCAAAGGCTTTCATTCCTGGATTTGAGTCGATCTTTGCAATCGCTGCACTGATAGCAGTTTTTTACCTGCTTAGAAGAAGGGATTAACCTTTTTTATCTATTTTTTCAATTGGGCTAAACAAAACTGGATAAGCCGAACATTATAATTATAATTGTTATACATGTTGTCTCAGTAAAACTTATATATTGAATTATGATGATTCCAATATGAAACGGGTGCTGTTGGTAATCGCGTGTGTGTTTTTGTTAGTTCAGACTGCAACTGCAGAAGACTTCAGACCCTTGATCTTTGTGCACGGTCTTGCTGGTTCTGGAGCGCAGTTTGAAAGCCAAGCGTTGCGATTTACCTCGAATGGATATCCAGAAAGCTACATTAAAGTATTCGAGTATGACACCATAATCTGGGCACTTGTAGTGGAAACAGACTTGTTGATGAGCGGTTTAGGTGGAGAACTCGGCATTAATCTTACCGAAATTATTGACCCAGAAACTCTAAATGAGATCCTCAAGAAGCCAAGAGATAAAGTTATCGGGGAAGTCTTTGGCAGATTAGACGAGCTGATAAATAAAACGCTGGCTGAAAGTGGAAAAGATAAGGTTGACCTCGTTGGACATTCAATGGGAACCTCATTGCTGATGCGATATGTCAACTCATCTCCAGAGAGAGCTTCGAAAGTTGCACACCTAATCCTACTTGATGGTATTTTCGGGGTTAATGCACCTCAAGGCATTCCGACGCTTGCAATCTTCGGAAATCCAAAGAGCCTTTCATTTGGAATTTCACCAGATCAAAAGGAGATTTATGGAGCAGAGAACGTTTACTTTAACAACATGACTCATGTGCAGGTATGCACAGCCCCACAGACTTTTGTTGAGATGTTTAAATTCATAAACGGCTACGAACCAGCAACAGCGGAGATTTTGCCTCAGAATGGAGACTACGTAAAGGTGCAAGGAAAGTTCTTAGCCTTTGCGACAAATGGAAAAGTTTCTGGCTGGCTTGCGATCTATCCTATTGATAGCAACGGAAAAAGGCTAACAGCTTATCCAATCAAATCTGTTAGGCTAAATGACGGAGCATTTGGACCTTTTAATCTGAAGAAGGGACAGAAATACGAGTTTGTTCTATACAAAGACCTGAGTCCAATTACCTACCATTATTACAGAGCAGAATTCCTTAGAAACGACAGTTGGGTGAGGTTCTTAGCTTCTGTGTTCCCATTGGACATAGAGCTACTGATTCTGCCAGAAAGACTTTCTTCGAAGGCAAAAGAAACTTCTGGACTGCTTTTAGTCAGATATAAGGAGATGATAGGCGAGTTTGACGAAGAAATTGGTGGAGTCGATGAAGTCTACGTAAACAATGTGAATGTCTGCACAGAAAAGATATGTCCGATTTCTAAAGCGGTGAATGGTCTGTGGGTCTTTGATAGGGGAGCGGATGGAAAAAGCGAGCTTGATAAAGAAGTGGTTAGATTTTCAATACTCCCATTCATGTCCGCAGCTGATCTTGTTGTGCCAGCAAAGGGAACAATTAGCTTAATGGTGAAATCTCGAACTGGTGGAGAAGAAACCTTTGTGGTGCCAGCTTGGTCTGCTGACAAGCATTCGATAATCGTGCAGTTCTCGGATTATAGATAAAAAATACCTGATTTTATTTTTTCAAATAGCGGTCAATAGACATCTAATTCAGCCCCTATTTTTTTAAGGTCATCAAAAAATCCCGGATACGAAACCGAGACCACTTCAGCATTTCTGCACCTTACTTCTCCAAGCAATCCAAGTAGCGAGAACGCCAGAGCCATTCTGTGATCTCCAAATGAATCCACTGTGCCGAAGAATTCTCTTTTTCCACCCTTAATTTTTAAACCGTCTCTCTTCTCCTCTACGTCAACTCCTAAAGCTTTTAGATTTTTGCAAATTCCTGAAATTCGGTCAATCTCCTTAATCCTAAGATGCTCCGCATTGTAGATCTCGCTTACCCCGTTTGCAACCGCACAGAGCACAGCAACTGTTGGAACAAGATCTGGCGTGTCTCCAGCGTTGAAGCTAATTGCAGAAAGCTCAGATCTCTTTGCAACGATTAAGCCTTTTTCTTTGTCCCAGCGAACATCCGCACCCATCTCTTTGCAGATCTCGACGATCTTCTTGTCCCCTTGCATAGAATCGAATGCGTTTACAATTTTAACTTCTCCTGCAAGAATTCCTGCTGCAATGAGATAGCTTGCAGAAGAAAAGTCTGCGGGAACTTCAAAATTCCTAAGGTGGAACTCCTGTTCTCCGGGAATGAAATACCCCTCAGCTGTTCTCTCGATCTTCACGCCAGCTTTTTCGAGAACGTCTGTTGTGAGATCTATATAAGGTCGAGATTTTGTTGCCAAGATCTTCAAAAAGCTGTCCCCTTTAGCCAAGCTTAGGGCAAAGAGGAGAGAAGAAATAAACTGAGAGCTTTCCGCCTTTATTTCGATTTCTCCACCCTTAATTATTCCCTTTATTTTGAATGGGGCTCTAAAAAGCTCATCTCCCTTTGCAAAAGCACCAAGTTTTTTCAAAGCAAGAACAAGGTCTCGATTTGGTCTTGTTCTAAGCGAAGAATCCCCGTCGAGTGTGCTAAAATCTGGGCAGAGAGAGAGCAAACCCGTAAAGATCCTAAGAGTGGTGCCTGAGTTTTCAAAGTTGAAATAACCACCGTGGATTTCATCAGTTCCAGAAAATTCAAAAACTTCCGCTTTTCTGCTGAATGAAGCTCCGATCTGCTTGCAAGCTCTCAGCGTTGCCAGAGTGTCACCTGATAGCAAAGGATTAACAATAACGCTCTTTTTTGAAATAGAGGCTGAAATAAAAGCTCTATGAGTGTAGCTCTTCGAAGGAGGAGCTTTTAAATCTCCTGAAACATAGCTTTTACGCACAACGACTTCCATGATCAGCAGAAGCTTTGAGATTAAAAATCTTTATGGGTAAAAGATAGTCTCTCTTTATATTTCTATTTTAAAAAATCCCATTCCAAAGCTCGCTTTAGCTCCAGCACCGATCAGCTCGCCAATTGTGAGTAATTTCATCGCATTATCGTTTGCCTCATAAACTCTGTATTTAGCAAACCCCGTAACAGCTTTGAAAAACTCTCTTCCCTTTTCTTCTTGAATGGTGCTTAAGATCGTGTTCTTTCCATTCATTTTCAAGAACATCAGCCTTGCAATTGAAATCTGGAACTTCTCCAGCGCCATATTCGTTCATGTAAAGAATAAGCCTTCTTCTTATCATCGTCAGTAGTTCTTCGAGCTTTATCGGTCTTGAGGCTTCTATAGGGGTGTGGTATCTTACAACGAATTCTTCGAGCTTTTTTGGATTCAATTCGCCGAGATCTACGGTTTTAAGTCCCTCAACGCTCACTTTTTCGCCGTCATAAATTTCCTTTCCGCTCAAAACATCTCTTATGCTCACAACTTCGTATTTGCTGTTCGAATTCAAGCCAAGTTTGCCGAGAAAACGCAGTCCATAGATCACGTGGGGTAAAAAGCGATAGAAATCGCCAAAGAGCGCTATCTCGACGTCTATTTCTCCCCTGCCCTCAACATGCTCAGCAAAGAATGGCGGAATAAAAACGATCGGTCTCGGAGGCTGACTTCTTCCCCTTTTTTGCTTCTCTTTCTCGTAGATCACGTAGTAAAGGCAATCTTCGCTTGATCTGCAAATGCTACAGCGGGGCTTTATGTAGGCAAACTGTAAAAATTTAAAGAATTAATAAAAATTTATAGATCTGCTACAATTTCATCGAGTAGGGCCAAGTATTCCTCCTCCTTCCTCCAGAGGTTTCCAAAGCTCATCGCCGCGTTTGGATGATAATAGCGGTCTATGGCAATCGCCCTTATGTGCGGAGCGAAGTTCTTGATCGCCGCAAGCATTTGCGAGCCATGATAGTAGATTGTGCCCATCATGAGCACAACGTCGTAGTTTCCTTTGCCATCGAAGCCTTTCCAGTTCGGATCAAGCAAAAATTGCGTAAGCTCATGCAAAACAGCGTATTTCGCATTGATTCCTGCTTGAGTAAGCTTCGTTATTGCATTGCCAGTTGCAACAATCGTCACACCTTTCTCAGCGAATTTCTTCACTCTTTCGATCATCGCAGGAGTTATGTCGGGGCCAACGATCAGCAGTGGATGCTTTGCCTTCTTTACCGCCATCGCTACCGGCCTTCCCTTCTCAAGTAGCATTGCCATCTTTGGTCCAGGGATGTTTGCCGCATCAAATGGCTGTTCATATGTTTTGGGCATTTTCACCACCTCACTTCTTTGCAAGGCTTGAGAAGCCTTCCTTGAACAATCTTTCAACGCAAGTTGGGTTGAATCCCGCATGGTATGGTCTTATTGGCCCTTCGACAATCTTCTTTCTGCTCCAGTCGATCTTCCAGCCATGCTTCTCCTCAAGCTCCTTCAGAAGTTCTTCTCTCTTCGCCAACGGCAGATCGCTTTCAGTCCTTACGTATAGATGCCAGTCGTCTGGCATTCTGCCCAAATACTTAAGGCTCAGATCGATGTAGTGCGTGAGCTTCATTGATCTTCCTCTGTCCGTGTCGTTGGGGCGGAAGCATAGCTTTGCAATGAGTGGAATTGCCTCTTCAACCGTCTCTGCTGCAACAAGCAGATCTTGTGGAGCGGGCTCAACGCGGACTTTTTGACCACTCCTAACATCGTAGACCATCCAGTCCTCGTCGTTATACGGGCGACCAAGGAATGCTCTGCGGTATTTGCTTCCATGAGGCCCAACGACTACCGGCACTCCAAGGCGATTAACGCCAGTAGCAATGCTTGCAGCCTTTTGCGAGTAAGCGCCCCAAGCAACTCCGCAAGCACCTACGCGGTTGAGGATGTAGTCCGCAATCTCTTCAAAATTCGCTCTTATGTTTCTCATTGCGAAGATTCTTGCAACCTTTATTGCAGCCCCATGAATATGAGCGTTGCTCACACAACTGCCAAGGTTCGCAACGCAACCGCCATTGAAATCGTCGGGATACTTCTCGTAAATTGTTTTTCCTTCCTCATCCTTGTAAAGTCCAGCGTCCATTGCCATGCATCCAGTAGTTACGACAATGTAATTGCGTGAGGCAAATTCGTTCATTATCGTGTAGGCATCCCTTGTTCCATTTGGATAATTGCTGCAGCCAACAATTGCGATGACTCCAGGGATAGTTCCGAGAACAATTGGAGCTCCAACGTTGCGAATCTCTGAATCCCTGACTGGACCTCTGCCCCTTCTAACCTTGCCCTTCTCGTTCAATATTCTGTTCCAAGCTGCGTAGTTATACATGTCTATGATCGGGATCTTCTTTGGGCAAACCTGTTCACATCTTCCACAGGCAATGCAGACATCCCACTTCTCTTCAAGCTCCTTTCTGTTGCCCTTCTCTGCAGCTTCCATCGCTTCGCCGATGCGAATCTTCTCTGGGCATGCAATCGTGCAAGTTCCACACTGCGTGCAGGATTTTGCATAGTTCATGAACTGCTCTTCGGTAAGCACCGGCTTTATTTCTCCACGTTTTTTCCTTCTTGCCCTTGCAACCTCAACCGCAATCTCGCCAACTTTAAGCGGATCAAGCACAACAACGCCGGGGTTTCCTTCGAGAAGGTATTTGATCACTTCCTTTGGATCCTTCTTCGTCATGTTCGGCAAACCATGCATCGCCTTTGCGTTTGTGCATATTACTGGAATTCCAAGCTTTCCAGCGTGGTATAGAATGTCTGCCCTGATGCACTGCTCATCTATAACGATAACGTCCGCAATTCCTGCTCTAACGACTTTCAGCTGTCTCCCTAACGAGCCTGCGATCTTAGCCTTTGGCCAGTATCTGCTCGTGTCATGGGCAGTGCAGCAGATTCCAGCGAGCTCAACCTCGTCGCCAAGCTTGTTGTTCTCTATGTAGTCTGCGATGTTGAACGCCGGAGGAGCGTGGTGTCCAATAACGAGCACAATTGCTTTGTTTCTGTCCAAAGTTCCCATTCCAACGTCGATCAGAGGCTGGTTGCTTTCTCCCTTTGGCAAATTAAATGCGCAGATTTGTGCAATGTCTGCGATTTCTTTGCCGAGAGCATCCATCATCCCGAGATGGAAGGCTTTTGACTCAAAGTCGAGATAACTACCTTCCTGTCCCGTGTGAATCGAATCCATGACCTGAGTGATTTGTTCCTCAACGTATCTCAAAGCTCTTTCTAAATCTGCGAGGGTTTTTGGCTTTATTCCCGTGATCAATTGCGTTAATGGGGCAACCTCGCTTATCTCTGGACCAAGATCAACTGGAATCTCCTCGAGCTTCTTTCCAGTTATATGCTCAATGTCGTGAAGCATGTGTCTCGCATGTCCAGTATGGCATGCTGTGCCTATTGCGACAGCAGCAGCCACAATTCTGCCAGTTTGAGCTTCAAGGTTTATTCCACAGGCACCGTGTTTGTTCTCCGTCAGATCGCATTTGCCCATCGTGCAAAGGCAACACATGTCGCAATAAGGAGCGTAGAAAGGTTTGTAGCGTTTTAGTAATGTAAAATCCCAGTCTCGAAGCGTATCGATCTGCGGAAACGGCGTTGGACCCATTGGCGCCCATTCCTCCTCTTCTTCGGTGATTTCCCCTATTTTGATACTGACATTCTTTAACTCATCTACAAATATTGCTCCCTTTCTAAATTCAAGAACCATCTTACCACCACTCTTCCCTGAATCAGATCACATATAAGCTTTTTTAAAGTTAATATCAGAATTTTTTATAACAAAAGGTAATATGAAATTTGCCCAATAATTTAACAAATAGTATTATCTATAAGTTGAATTTTAAAACCAAACACACGGAATCCGAATTTCAAATACCGTGCCTTGGGGCTTATTGTCATAAACCCTTATCGAACCCCTAAATGTTTCAACAATCTTTTTTACTATTAGAAGTCCCAACCCTCCTCCTTTTCTCGTCGATATTCTCTCAGAAAACAGTTTTTTCTTAATCTCACAATCTATGCCTACTCCGTTATCCGAAACTCTCACAACGCAATCTTTACCGTCTCTAAAAACATCAATTTCTATTTTAACCCCTTCGGGATTGTGAACAATCGCATTATTAACTATGTTCTCAATTGCTGATTTTAAAGACTCATTTGCCATCACGAACACATTTTCATACCTAAAAACTATATTAGCCTCTCTGCTATATTTTTCAACAGCATAGCGAGCCATTTCTACTGCGTTAACTATCTTTAATTCTCCCATTTCTTCCTCAAGTTTTTTGATGTCTTCAATTTTCTCCCTTATCTTTTTTATCCTCTCAAAAGCTGTCTGAAGCATATTTTCATCTCTCAATTCTATCGCAGCACTGATTATAGCTACATCACCAAGAATATCGTGCCTCAAAATACTCGAGAGATGAGATAGCAACTCGTTCTTTTTTCTTAACTCTTCAGTAAGTTCAATTAAATGTGTTGTGTCCATCGCATTTACTGCAACACCTGGTTTGCCCTTATAATTAATCCCCAATGCCCTTGCGGTAATCCATCGAACTGCTCCATCTTTGGTGATTATTCTGAAGCTATATGTTTCATCTTCTTTGATTCGGTTTATCCTCGAAACATACTTCTGATAAACTACGCTTCTATCTTCTAGGTGAACAATTTCAAAGGGATTTAAATTTTTCAGCTCCTCAAAAGTGTAGCCAGTCACCTTTTCAACTGCCTCGTTGAAATAGACGAGCCTTTCATCTTGAATTATAAAATTTCCTACTAAAGATTTTTGCAAGAGAATTTCAAACAGTTCTTCACGATTTTGATTCAGATTATAGACATTCATAACATCTATAATCGATTAAGACGTATATAAAGATACCGAATTTTTCTAAAGATAACGAATTACTTTAAGTTTAGCACTTTTTCATACAAAAATTTGTATTAATGATAAAATCTATCCGCACTTGGTAAAGCCACAAAATCTACATGTCGCACAACCTTCTCCATATTCGAGCACATTGCCACATTCTGGACAAACACCACCGATCATCTTTGTCTTTCCCTCTTCTTCCGCTATCTCCCCAGCAAATTCTGTTAACGGCTTTATACCTTCAACACCAAACTTTATCTTCTTATATTCGCCCTTTAACCATTTTTCAAGGACTTTTGCTACTCCGTCTGCACAGCTCGTTATTATTTCACCGTTGTCAAAGCCTATAGAGGGGCATCGAATCCCTTTTAACTGCTTGATCAGCACTTCCGGATTTATCCAGCTTCGTAATGCAACGCTTAAAAGTCTTCCAATAGCTTCGGTTTGCGAAGCGGAGCATCCTCCACTTTTTCCAAGCTGAACAAATACCTCGGCAATTCCTTCGCTGTCCTCATTGATCGTAACATAAAGCGAACCACAGCCCGTCTTGGTTTCAATCGTTCTTCCCTCAGTGACTCTCGGTCTTGGGCGTGGTTCTATGAATTTTGATGGTCTTCTAACTTTCTCCTTCTCTTTTTCAGCTTTTTTAAGCATTAAGACCTGTTCCTCCCTGCTTCCATCTCTGTAAACTGTTATACCCTTGCATTTCAGCTCATAAGCGAGCAAAAATGCTCTTTCGACGTCAGAACGAGTTGCAGAGTTTGGAAGATTAATAGTCTTACTGACCGCATTGTCCGTATACTTCTGAAAAGCTGCCTGCATTCTAACATGCCATTCCGGAGCTATTTCTAGCGCACATTTGAATACTCTCTTCATATCATCGGGAAGGTTAAGCTTCTGAATGCTGCCCGTTTCAGCTACTTTTTCAATTAACTCTGAACTGTATAATCCTCTTTTTCTCAATACCGCTTCAAATACAGGATTCGTCTCGAAGAATTCCTCTCCATCGAGTATATTCGCTCTCCTGTAAGCTAAAGCAAATACTGGCTCAATTCCACTACTACAGTTAGCTATTATGCTTATTGTCCCTGTAGGAGCAATTGTAGTGGTGGTTGCATTCCTTATCTTTATCCCCTTCTTTTCCCATGTGCTTCCCTTCCAGTTCGGAAATACCCCACGTTCCTCTGCCAAGGCCTGTGAAGCTTTATGAGACTCGCTTTGAATGAAACTCATAACTTTTTCTGCTAGATTTATTGCCTTTTCGCTGTCATAAGGAATTCCAAGCATAAAAAGTGCGTCTGCCCAGCCCATGACCCCAAGCCCGATTTTTCTATTTGCTTTAGTCATTTCCTCTATTTCTGGAATTGGATAACAGTTCACATCAATCACATTGTCAAGAAATCTCGTTGCAGTCCAAACTACTTCTTTAAGCCTGTCCCAGTCAAAATCCTCTCCTTTAACGAACTTTGCAAGATTTATACTTCCGAGATTGCACGACTCATAGGGTAGCAAAGGCTGTTCTCCACAAGGATTCGTGGCTTCAATCATTCCAACATGCGGAGTTGGATTGTGACGGTTTATTTCGTCAATAAACACGATACCGGGTTCTCCATTTCTCCAGGCTCCTTCTACAATCATGTTGAATATCTTTCTTGCAGAAACTTTTTTCACAACTTCTCCGGTTCTTGGGTTTACAAGCTCATAGTCCTCGTCTTTCTTCAATGCAGACATGAATTTATCTGTAATGGCCACACTTATGTTGAAATTTCGGAGCACCCCTTCTTCCCATTTTGCTTTTATAAACTCCTCAATGTCGGGATGATCGCAACGCAAAATACCCATGTTGGCTCCTCTTCTCCTCCCTCCCTGCTTTATTTGTTCAGTAGCTGCATCGAATATTTTCATAAAACTCACCGGCCCACTCGCAACACCCATGGTGCTCTTGACGAGATCTCCTTTAGGTCTAAGTCTTGAAAAACTAAATCCTGTGCCTCCTCCACTTTTTTGAACTCTTGCCATGTCCCATAATGCCTTAAAAATTCCATCTATACTGTCTTCAACTGGTAAGACGAAACATGCGGACAGTTGCCCTAAAGGAGTCCCGGCATTCATCAAAGTTGGAGAATTAGGCATAAATTCTTGATTCCACATCATCTCGAAAAACTTTTTAGCCCAATACCTCGAATCGCTACCGTAATTTTCTTCTGCACATGCGATGGCATTCGCAACTCTCCAACACATTTGCTCTGGAGTTTCAACTATCTCTCCATTCTCATTTTTCAATAAGTATCTCTTTCTGAGCACAGTCTCAGCTGTTTTTCCGAGAATCATTAAACCACCAGAATTAACTCCTCTTCTTTTACAAAAAGATTACGCCAACGTTGCATTTGAAGCAATTGAAAAGCCGAATTTGCATATAAAATTTTCTTTACTTTAGATCAAAGAAATTTACATTAGATTTTTACCCCTCCAATTCACTAATCATTAAAATCCTCTAACGATCGTTGATATAGTCTCTCTATGGTTTTCCATTTTTTTCTGACAAACGAAGGCATTTCATTTAACTGCTTTAAATAGGCTATCGTCTTTGGATCACTTGCATATCCGCTTCCAAAGTCTCCAAAAGTCTTTTTTAGTCTTTCTATCTCTTTTTCTCTTTCAACTTTTGCTATAATCGATGCAGAAGAGACAAGAACGTATTTTTCGTCCGCTTTATGCTCCGCAATTACATCTATGCTCGTCATTTCCTTTAACTGATTTGCAAGTCTTTCGGGTTTAACATCTGGACTGTCAACAAGAGCAATTTGAGGATTTAGCTTTTTAATTATTTCAGCATAGCAATCCTTAAGGATTTCGTTTATCGTTTTCGTTTCCATCATCTTGTCAAGCTTTTCAGCAGGTATTTTGACAACTTCAACCCTCGCAACTTTTCGAATTTTTTCTGCCAGCTCTTCTCGTCTTTTCTGGCTCAACTTTTTTGAATCTTTAACTCCTATGCTTTTCAGATATTCTTCGTTATCACATGCTACACCTGCAACCACCAATGGTCCAATAACACAACCCTTTCCCGCCTCGTCGATGCCGGCTTTCATATTCCAAACTTTAATCCCTTCATTGGTAGTTTTTTCTTCTTCATCTTCTTCATTACACTTTTTACTGTTTCATAATACTTTAACAGTTCCTTAACTTCCTGTTGTGAGGTTCCACTACCAATTGCGATCCTCCTGATCCTAGAACTGTCTATGATCTTTGGATTCAAAAGTTCCTCTTCTGTCATTGAATCCATAATTACCTTGAATCTCTTCATCTTTTCCTGTGTCATCTCCGCAGTCTGATCATCAACTCCTAATCCAAAAACAGGAATCATTTCCAACACTTTTCTGAGTGGTCCAAGTTTGTTCATCGCCTCAATTTGTTTGTAAATGTCCTTTAAAGTGAAGTTGCCCTTTAGAAACGCCTCTGCATCGATTTCCTCCTCTTGTGCTATTCTCTCAACTTTTTCCATCAGAGTTTTTAAGTCTCCCATTCCAAGAAGCCTTGATAGAAAACTCGCCGGATCGAACTTTTCAAAATCCTCCACCTTTTCCCCCGTTCCTATGAATGCTATGGGTATTCCTATCTCTCTCGCAGCGCTTAAGGCTCCACCACCTTTTGCAGTCCCATCGAATTTTGTGATAATTATTCCGTCTATTCCAATCGCATCGTGAAAAGCCTTTGCCTGTTTGCTTGCGAGCTGTCCAATTGCAGCATCGAGCACAAGAAACTTGTAATCCGGATTTGCAACTTTTGAAATTGCAATCATCTCATCGATGAGTTCCTTTTCAAGTGCATGCCTACCAGCAGTGTCGATAATTATAACTTCTTCTTTTGCGTTCTCCAAAGCTTTTTTAACTACTTCAACAGCATTTCTGCCCTTTTCACCATAAAAGGCTATGGAATTTGCATCCGCAAGCTGTTTTAACTGCTCATAAGCAGCAGGTCTCCATGTATCTCCTGCTACCACGGCGGTTTTCATTCCTCTATCTCTAAAGAATTTGGCAAGCTTTACTGCTGTTGTGGTCTTACCACTTCCCTGAAGTCCAACAAGCATAATTCTTGCTTTTTTAAGCGGAATTTCAAGACCCTCACCAACTCCTTTGAGCAGTTCTTCATAAACAATCCTGAGGACATGTTCTCTTGCATCAAAGAATTCAGGAACTTCTTCACTCAGAGCTCTTTTCTTTATCGCTTCGCTTATCTCTTTCACCTGCTTAACGTTAACATCTGCCTTTATCAGAGCTCTCTGGATATCCCTTACCATTTCCTCGACGAATTTCTTGTCTATGGAAGTGGAACCCATGATTTTCCTTGCTATGTCCTTCAAAGCATCAAGTGCCATCGAAAAACACTATACGGATGGTATAAAAATCCTTTTAGATTAGAAGAGATAATCTGAAAGCAAGAGAGATAAAGTGTAAATTATGCCCGCATAAGAAAGCATAAATAAGAGACTCATGGAGTCGATAATTCCCACGTATGCCAGAGATATCGATTTTACTGCGGGCATAAGAACCGGGAAAATTATCGGAAAAATCATTGCAAGAAGAAGCATTTCCCTACTCTTTGAATTTGTAGATAAAGGTGCAAGAATAGTTATTACGCCAGAAATTGGCATAATCGCAATTAATATGACACCCAAGGTTAAAAGGAACTCACCCTCGAGATTGAAAAGACCATAGCAAACAGGATAAATTACTGAAGAAAGAATTAAAACAAGGATAAAGTTCGAAGTCATTTTTGCTGTCATTATCTGAGAACTCGTTAACGGTGAAGCCTTTAGACCCTCAATCGTCTCAAGATCAAATTCCCTGAGAACAGAGACAGATATTCCTGCAATTGAGGTAAAGATAATTAAAAGAAGAATTACCTGTGAAAAAAAACTTTTTGTGTCCAGAGAATGGCTAAAAAGAAACGCTACTGTTAGAGCAAAGATTAACATTTGGTTTAGACTCGATTTGCTCCTTAACTCGATCTTCAGATCTTTTTTTACGAGTTCAGTGAGTAGATAAAGACTCGATGGCTTTTTCATAACTATCCCCAAAGTATTTTAGCCTCCCATTTTCCAGCACTAAAAAACTGTCACAGAATTCTGCATCTTCAAAGTTGTGTGTTGAAAAGACAAGAAGACCATTGAATTCCTGTATTATTCTTACCAATATCTCCCTGCTCTCCACATCAAGTCCTGAAAAAGCCTCATCTAAAATCAAAATCTTTGGATCACATATTAGTGCTCTTGCTATCGCAACACGCTGAGTGAAACCTCTTGAAAGTTCTGAAATTCTATGGTTTAAAATTTCGTTCAATCTCAACTTTTTTACCACAACCCTCCAGTCCTCGGAATTGTAAAGTTTAGCGTAGAACTCGAGATTCTCCATGACAGTGAGCTCTCTGTAAAGCATAGGATTGTGTGTTACAACACCAATTTTTCTTCTTATTTCTGGGCTCTTGCTTGGCTCAAGCCCAAAAACTTCAATCTTTCCAGAACTTGGTTTCAGAATTCCGGCTATTATTTTTGCAAGTGTCGACTTTCCTGCTCCGTTATACCCAAATACGCCTATCTTTCCTTCACCAGAAAAGGATATTTCCCGAAGGGCAAAGTGGTCTCCGAATTTCTTGCTAAGATTCTGGCAGACAATCAATCAAGAACACCCTTAGCACTCCTGAATTCTGTTCCAGTCTTGGCTAAGGCCTGTTTTAAGGCAATGCCAAATGCCTTAAATGCACTCTCCATCATGTGATGCGAATTCTTACCTTTGACCATCATGTAAATATTCAATCCAGAATTTCTGCAGAGTGTGTCGAAGAAGTGTAAAAAGTCTTCTGCTTTTATTTCACAATCCTTCAACTCTCCATCAAATACAAAAACACCCCTGCCACTGAAATCAAGGCCACAGATTGCTACAGCCTCATCCATCGGAACGATAGCATTACCAAACCTCTCTATGCCCTTCTTATCTATCTCTGAAATGCTTTTGCCCAGACAAATTGCAACATCTTCGATCACATGGTGCCTATCGAGTCCTGAGGCTTTCACTTCCATTTTAAACCCCGAATGTTTCGAAACGGTTTCTAACATGTGGTCAAAGAACGGGATACCCGTGCTTATCTCCGTCTTTTGAGAATCAAAGATTATCTGCACTTCAGTCTCATTGGTTTTCCTACTTACCCTCTTCATGTTCAAATTTGAGTGCATCTTCTAATTTAATCTTTCCCGTGTATAGTGCAGAGCCGAGTATCACTCCTCTCGCTCTGAGTTTTTTAACAAATTCTATGTCTTCTAAAGATGAAATTCCTCCCGCTACGTAAAATGGTTTGCTCATAGTTTTCAAAAAAAGCATTTTCTCTCTTTCTATTCCAGAAACGAGTCCTTCTACATCAATGTTTGTGTATAAGAATGAAACCTCAACATCTTCATAACGCCGAATGAAATCCAGAGGTTCCAGTAATGTCTTCTCTTTCCAGCCCCTCACCGTTACCTTCCCTTCTCTCACATCAACCGCAATCATTACCCTCCCTTTCCATTTTTTGGAGAACTCTTTAACCTCCTCAACTCTCTCCACAGCCAAAGTGCCGAATATAACTCTACTCGCTCCAAGCTCAAGCAGTCTTTCCGCGATTTCAAAGCTTCTTATTCCACCACCAACCTGAACTTCTGCTCCCAAGGAGATTATGTCCGTAATTATCTCCTCATGCCTAAGTTTTCCGCGAAAAGCTCCGTCGAGATCCACAACATGGAGCGCTTTAGCACCTTTTTCAATCCATTTTTTTGCAATCTTAACGGGATTTTCTGCTGAAAACGTTATTTCCTCTTCTCTCCCCTGTCTAAGCCGAACAACTTTTCCGTCTTTTAGATCGACTGCAGGAATGATCCTAAACATCTATTTCAGATAGAAGCTTGTTGAAATTCTCCGCCTTTTCTTTAAGAATCGCTATTGCTCTCGATAAAACCTCTCTAATCGGCAAAGCACCTGTTCCTTCTGCAAAAAACAGGAAGTCATTGGTTTCAATTACTCTGATTGCCCCGGGTTCGCAAATTTTCACACATTCCATACAAAAAGAGCATTTGTCCAAATTTTTAGCGATAATTTTACCATTATGCTCCTCAAAAACCTTTCTTGGGCATGCAGAAATGCAATCTTTGCAAGCACTACATTTTTCGTTAATTTCTATTCTTGGAATTACTCTGTAAAAACAAGCAGATACCGGCTGGAACTTGGAATGCTCTTTTCCTATTCCGAGCCTTGCTACTGCCTCGATCATCAACTGTTGTCCATTAAATAGCTCAAGGACCGGAATGTCACCAAATGCAAAGTGAACCGCGGGATCATCGCTTATAAAATCCCTTGCATAAACAACTCTTGGTCCTTCCACGTTTAATCTAAATGAGATCTGACAGTTTGGGCAACCTACTCCTTCGCAACTGCACTTCTCTCGAAGGTTAAATCTTGTAAGGTCTGTTTTAATTGGGAGCATTGCAAGCCTGTGAGCGATCATCTCGTCGTAAAAATTGCTCGAATTCACATAAAAATCAACATAGTCTATCGCCAAAACAGGAACAAGAGACTTCATTGCCCTTCTTATAGAATTAGCTAAGGCTGGAGATGCATCGAGAAGTTTAAAAATAATCCTATTCTCATTCTCGCTGACAATTTCAATTTTCGGCATTAAACTCGCCTACCTCTTCTACCGCCTGGTGGTCGAGTTCCATCGTGCGGTATCGGAGTAACATCTTCAATTCTACCTATTCTAAGTCCTGCTCTCGCAAGTGCTCTAATAGCAGCCTGCGCTCCCGGGCCCGGGATTTTTGACCTGCTACCTCCAGGTGCTCGAACCTTTACATGCACAGCATTTATCCCCTTTTCCATCGCTATACTTGCAGCCCTCAAGGCTCCCTGCATTGCAGTGTATGGATTACCTTCATCTCTGGCAGCCTTTACGATCATTCCTCCGCTGACCCTTGCTATTATTTCAGAACCGGTAATATCAGTTATCGTTATGATTGTGTTATTATAGGAAGAGTAAATGTGCGCGATTCCCCATCTAATTTTCTCTTTCTCAGGCATTCTCCTTCACCCTCACTCCAATCTTCTTTTCAAGATCACGCAAAACGATAAAGCTGGGGGAGGTAACCTTCCTGCCATCCACTTCAATATGTCCATGAACGATCATTTGTCTTGCCTGTTTTATTGTTTTGGCTAATCCTTGCCTGTAAACTACAGTTTGAAGCCTTCTTTCAAGGAAATTCTCCACTGAAAGCCCAAGGACATCATCAAGAGTAGAATTCTCATTTAATATTCCATATTTTTGTAATTTCTTTATCACAGCCTGAGCTTTGGCCTTTGCGATCTCTCCTTCTCTTCCTGGAAGGTTTATCTTGCCTAAAAGATCCCTTGCAACCCTCCTATATTTTCTCAAGATGTTCTGAAATCTCCATAGCTCTCTTTTATTTCTTAAACCGTAATTTATTACAAGCTGATTGTCTCTTTCCAATCTATGTCTATCCCAAGGACGAACAGGAGTCACATAGCATTTTCTATTTTTCTTAGGATCCCCCATACGATCACCTTTTAAGATTTCTTCCTAATCACTCCGACTGTTCTTCCCTTTCTACCTGTGGATCTTGTTCTTTGCCCTCTAACCTTCTTGCCTTTCGCATGTCTAACACCGCGGTAGCATCTGATCCTCATCAGTCTTTCTATGTCGAGCATTCTGCCAAAGTTTACGTCTTTTGAGAGCAAATGCAGATTTTTGCCTGTATAAAGGTCTGCACGCCTATTTAGCATCCAACTAGGGAATTTCTCAATCTCTTCTTCAATCAGACGCCTGATTTTTGCTATCTCCTCATCTTCAAGGGTTCCAAGTTTTCTTTTGCCATCAATTCCAAGTTCGTTAACAATACTCCTTGCCATCCTTATGCCAATCCCGGGTATGCCAGTTAGAGCATGAACCACATTTCTGTTCCCATCAAGATCCGTGTCTGCAATTCTCACTATGTGCTTGAACATTTCATCACCGCTATGGAAAAAGAGTTTATGGGCGATATTTAAATATTTTGCGAAGAGACCAATCCGAGCAAGGCAGGATTATAGATAAAGAAATAAAAAATGAAGTTATCTGTGTCTTCTTGAAACAAGAATAGCTGTAGCAATACCGCCGATTGCAATTAGAGCTTCAAATCCCGGAGTTGACTTTGGTGAATAAGTTACTGGAGTTTTAGGAGTTGTCTTTGGAGTTGTGGTTGGTTTTGTCTGATTCGTTTTGTTCTGATCTTGTGGTTGTGTAGTGGCAGGAGTTGGGGTTGCGGTTGTTTTTGGCGCCTCTACAGTAAATTTGGTGTAATCTGTCTTAAGTCCAGTTTTTAAGTCTATCGCAAATATTCTGTAATCGCCTGCTGAAACCTGTGGGATTTCAAAGTTAACCTGAATGACTCCAGAGTTGTTCGACTGAATACGCATTTGTGACAATATCCAAGTTTCGTTGAAGGGATCAACAAATCTTATATCAACATCGGAATTTGCCGAGAAACCATTACCCGAAATGGTCACAATTGTCCCAGGAACTCCTTTCGTAGTTGAAATCTTTGTTATCTTCGGTGTTACTCTAAAGGTAGCGTAAGCATTGTATTTTACCTCATCCACTGCTGTAATCTTATAATAACCGCAAGGGACTTGTGGAACGCTTATAGAAGCTGAGAACGAACCTTTCGAGCTCGTTTTACTCGTGGCTAATAGCTTATCTTCCCAATAAATCCTGATTTCTGAATCCATGGAGAAACCCTCTCCTTTTATGCTCACAGAACTGCCAACAGTCCCGCTAACAGGTTTTATTTCAATAGAGGGTGACGGTATCACAGCACTTGCAGAATAAACCATTAGGACTGTCAAACATACGAACAAGAACCATTTAATTATTTTTGGGAACTTCATAACAAAAATGATGTTTAGCGATATTTAACACTTATCATTGCTGTTTTTAAAATAAAAATCGAAATTTGGAGCTAAATCACTTGCGTCTTATTGAAACCAGAATAGCTGTAGCAATACCGCCGATTGCAATTAGAGCTTCAAATCCCGGAGTTGACTTCGTTGTTTTTGTTGTAGGAGTTTTTGGAGTTGTCTGAGGTGCAGTTTCTCCAGCTTCACTTGGCTGTGCTAATTCATTTTGCACTGGTGTCGTTTTTGGTGTCTTTGGCGTCGGTGTAGGAGTTGGTGTTGACTTCGGTTCTAACACCTCAAAATTTGTATATCCTGTCTCAATACCGCAATCTGGGTCATAGGCATAGATTAGATAGTAACCCGGGTTAACTTCGGGAATCTCAAATTTTATCTCGAAAGTGCCCTTCTCGTTGGTTCTAGCCATTTTCTCAGATATTATATTTTCTTGGAGCATTCCCGTAATCTCAAAAAGGTTTACAAACCTAACCTTAATATTCGAATTCGCAGAGAAACCTTTGCCTGTAATTGTAATAGCTGAACCCGGTCTACCATCATTTGGGTATACCCTCGTTATTTTCGGAGTTACATTGAAAAACACATAAGCATTGTTTTTAACTTCATCAATCGCTAAAACTTTATGCTTTCCACAGGAAATTTCAGGAACTTCTAATCTGACTGAGATACTCCCACTTCGATCTGTAGTGATAATCCCAATAATCTGATCACCAAACATTAATCCAACTTTCGAATCGGGAACGAAACCACCACCCCTGACCCAGAAATTCGACCCAACTGTTCCTTCTATTGGATTTATTCTTATCCAGCCAGCAGCACTGGAGAGTTGAATAGCGGAAATTAAAACAATCAAAAAGGCGATCCATTTTACTTTGCCAAAAGAACTCATAACAAAACTAAATTTTAGGATATTTAATTTTTTCGATTAGAAAAGCTTTCCTCAGCTTATGACCAAGAATTACCAAAAGTTTAATATGCCTATATCCACTTGTTTATAAAAAAGCGGGGGTTGCCGAGTGGTCAAAGGCGCTGGCTTGAGGGGCCAGTTCCGTAGGGATTCGAGGGTTCAAATCCCTCCCCCCGCATTATTATTGAACTCAAAGCGGTTCTTGAGAACTGGAAATGTAAGACAATGAAAATCTTGAATGTAAAACTATAAAATTTAGATAAAAAATAAATTATCAATCTTTCTTCCTCCTAAGCAGATAAGCCACCGCTATCATTCCAGCAATTGCGAAGATTGCTTCGAAGCCAGGAATGAACGGTTTCTCAGCTGGAGTCGTGGTTGGTGTTGTCACGAGTGTTGTTGGTGGAGTTGCCACTGGTGTTGTCGGCTTTGGAGTTTCCAAAGGCTTTAGCTGTGCGACGAAGTAGCTAAAGCTTGTAGTTTCAGCCTCGTAGTAGTTGTATTTTCCATCACTGCCAACGAAATTCGTAGGCAATTCGATCCATTCCTTGCCGTTCCACTTTAGCAGAATTACTGCGACAGCCTTTGGATCGAAGCCTTTAGCTTTTATTTCTTCTATTGGGATTCCGAATTTGATCTTTCCTTTAATGCTTGCTTCTTTGCTCAGAGTTGGCTCTATGCTCAGTATTAGCACTACTAAGTCTCCCTTCGGCTCTGGAATTCCAGGTGGCAGTTCTTTAAGCTTTTCAATCCTGAAGCGGATGTTGTTGTCCTCTGAGCTCAGTATCAAGAGTGCAACAACATTTGTCTCCCAGAAAGCACTCTGCGGTAGATCTATTATGCTCTCTTCATTTGCTTTTACTGTTTCATATGCGGTTATGTATACTGGCACTCCCGGCATTGCTCCTCCACCGCCACCACCGCCGCCGAGTATTGGGCGTGGAGTGGTGGGGATAACTGGAGAGGGTAAGGATTCCAGTTTTAAGTAAGCCCACATTCCATCCTTGTCGTCCCATGCATTCACGTGCTTTGTAACCCAACCGATTGATGCTGGAATCCCATACTGTAGCCCACCCATCCATGCATGCCCGCCATTGCCGACTTCAAAGTAAACAACCTTAACACCGTTCTTGCAACCTGTGTAAACATATCTCGTCACATTCGTGTTGGGATCATTCTGATTGCTTGGCCAGAATTTAGTCTCTGGAGTTGGAGTGCAGTTCCACGCTTGAATGAGTAACTGTGTTGCATTTCTGCCATTTAAGTGCTCGTTTATTGGATTTCCTGTTACACGCTCACCGGTTCCAGCGCTGATCACAACTGTCATTGGTCTGGGTGGAAGTGTTCCATTCATCAGTTCACTTGCGAGGACTCTTGAGCCACTAACGATTCCCACTGCGGCGATCTTGTCAGATAGATCGTAAAGCACATAAGTCGTCATCATTCCGCCCATGGAAATTCCCATAGCATAAATTCTGCTCTTATCAATGTTGAACTTTGCCTGCATATCTTCGATGATCTTCTCCACAAATGGAACGTCTCTCGTTCTATTCCATGTCCAGCCGTAACCGTCTGGGGTTACAAGTATGAAGCCATATTGCTCCGCAAAGTCGTCAGCAGCAAGCATCTGTGCTAAACCACAAGAGCCTCCGCCGTGGAAGACGAGAACGAGTGGAGTTGGTTTGCTTACATTGTAAGAAGTCGGCACATAGTAGTAATAAGTCCTCTCAAGTCCTCCAAAGCTGAGCGTTACTTTCTCATATCTTCCTGGCTGATTGAAGAGTGTCTTGTCGGTTATGTTCAGCGGTCTTCCGTCTGGATATATTCCAGCATTTGGCCAGTAGATTGGCAATAAAGGTGTTGCTACAGTGACATTGGTTCTTACAATTGCTTCACCAGTGCAAACAGCTGGAATTACTACTTTACCTGTCGCTATATATGAAGGAGTAAATGCTGAAGCTGTTGGAGTGTAGTTAAATTGCGGGAACTCCGGATCGGTTATATTAAGCCACTGCACATTGACCGCTACAACGCTCCCATCTGGAAGGGTGACGTTTGCAGTCTTTGGCAGCATACCGAGCACGACTTCATAGGGCGTTAACCAGTTGTTCACCGTAATGGATGCAGCTTCAACACGACACACGCTTACAGTTATGCTTCTCGTGTTGTTAGCCTCATTGAGCTCAACAACAGAGCCAAGAGGCAGAAGTGTTACCAAAGCTGGGACAAGCAAACCATCCACAGTCACATTAAGTCTCTCCGTTCCAGCTCTAGTTGGAATCCAAGTGAAGTTGAACGTAACGTTTGAATTAGCTGGAAGCGTCATTACTTTGTAGCCAAGCGTTGCGGTTGCATTGGAAAGGATTACGAAGAACGGATCCGGAGTTGCGTTACTACCAACGTTGCTAACCTTCACGGTTATGTTGTATGCATTGCCAACGATTGCACTGCTTGGAGCACTTAAAATTTCGACTTGCAAGTCTCTTAAACCGAGATCTCTCTTGTCTACGCAGTTTCCATTAAGCACGTCGTTAATCCACTGGACAAGCGTGTAGCCGTCGATGTGCAGATTGTAGAATCGATCTCCTGCGGGATAGTTGTAGCCACCTGCGAAAGCGGTGTGATATGTTGAAAGTGGCAAGTAGGAGCAGAAGCGATCGCTGAAGTTAGCCTTTATGCTCGCAATCGCATTCAACAGCCTTGCTTGGAAATCGGGGAAGCTGTAGCCCTGGAAGTATGGACCAATTATAAAGTCCCACTGATCCTCAAATAGCGCATAGATGCAGTTTCCACAGCCACCAGCGGAGCCATTTAATGCCCAGTTGAGGAACCTGATCGTGTCGGTGTCTGCGAAGTATGGCAGTGATTGCGGTGGATAATTCTGCATTGAACCCCATTTCTCTGCAGTGACTGCAGGTGGTAAAGCGCTCGTCACATTCGGCGCAGTTCCCGGGCCGGCGTCGTTTATTGCAATGATTCCATTACCAAATATTTCCGAAGCTCTGTAGAAGTGTAGAATTGTGCCAAAGCCTCCCGCGGAAGTGCCAGTGACTACGATTTGATCAAAGTTCCCGCTTGCATTGATCCAGCGCATCGCTACAATTGCGTTAACATAGCCAACGTGGTAAATTGTTTTGTTCTCAGTAGGATTGCTTGTGTTGTAGTATTTAACAACCCTGTTGCCCATGTGGATATCTCCAGTGCCATAAGGCACAAAGACCATCGTCCAGTTGCGGAATGGGTTCATTGGGTTCTTGACATCGAAAATTCCCCTTACATAAGTGCTCTTCAGCGGTCTTGCTCCCGTGTCGAATTCTGGTTCAAGAGTTGTAACTGTGCTTGCTGGTCCACCACAACTTGCATAGCTTGAACATGCTCCACCGCCTTCAAGGTAGATCAGAACCTTGTTCTCGCTACCTTTTCTAACCATTATGAAAGTGTTGTTCTCAACACCATTCTTGCAGTCCGCAGGCAGATCAACCTTTGTCCAGTTTATTCCATCACTCGGATCATCTACGGGCAAAGAAGCAAAGCTTGTCATTCCCGCAATGCTGATTGCAAAAGGATCTCTCCAAGTTGAGTTTATGACCTCGTAGTCAAGAATAGTGATCGTTACTTTTTCAGGCAAAACTGGAACCGAACTGCCATTCACAGCTGCACTAACGGGAGTTATATTTGTAGTGGTTGCAACCCCAACTGCCTTAAAGCTTAGGGTTGCGATCTTAGTTTTTTCAGAAACACTGCCTCCAACGCCAATGAATGCAACGTAATTTGCACCAGTCTTGAACTGCTCCTCTCCAAACACTCCATACCTCACCCTGTCGATCAAACTAAGTTTTGTTGGCTCATAGGTTAAATTCAACATTACAGAGGCGACGTTCGTGCCATTAACATAGACATCAACCTTCACAACATCTCCCTTTGGCATTACGGTTTTATTAGCCTCGAGTGTGATCTCAGCTGCCGAGACTGCGAAAATGCTCAGAATTAAGAGGGCAAAAATTTTAAGAGCTTTCATTTAAACCACCTCAGCTACCAATCCATTTTACCATAACCTTCGTCATGTTAGCCATGCTCAGGCTTCCTCCATGATAAGCGCTTAGAGCTTGAATTAGCTCGCTATCGTCTATTTTCTTATCGCCGTTGCTGTCATAATTTCTCCAGACATCCCAGCTTCCGTCTTCAATTCCAAGCATCCAGTTAAGCAGTGGCTCATTTACGTCTTTTCTTATGAAGGGCCCATTGTAAACATCGAGATGTCCATAGCCCTGCAAGAGAATGCAAGTGAAGTCATCGCTTCCAGTCGGGTTTACGCATGGCCCTCCGAAGCCCGGAACAAGTAGTCCGAGATTGTAGCCCCACTGGCTTACAAATGAGATCACGGGCACAGTAATCTCGCTGTAATGATCGTCGAAGTCAAATGGCAAATACGGGCAATTCTGCCAGTCCGCATACGCTGATCTGTCTAAATTGAGCCTGTTAGACCAGAATGGATCAAATGTCGCCATGACTGCGAAGTATACGTGCGGGATCAATATCGCCCATGGATAGCTGAATGGATTTGCTGCTCCTGGGAAAACATACCATGTGGAAAGCCCAGAAAGCAGTGTTATGTTCTTTATCGGCGAAGGATTAACTATGGCGTCAACCCATATGTGCCAGTTGTTCGGTCCACCATTTGAAGGCACTTGGTAAGGAATTGCTCCCAATTTCATTGCAGTGAGATTTGCAGTCAGATTGTAGCTGTTCGTTCTTGTTCCTACCCTCGCCATGCCGTCGAGCAGGATTAGACCCTTCAGATCTTCCTGGAATAGAGTTGCGTAGTTCTGTGCTGCGATTCCACCAAAGCTCTCTCCAGCAAGGTAGATCTTTTCTTTGCCCGAAATTTGCTTTATCTTCTCAACCGCAGTCTTAATGTCCCAGATCCAGTTCACTCAGCCCCACTCAAACATGAAAGAGAAGTCTGTCGTGTCATTTGGCACGAAGTGTGTTCTGTAGTCAATTGTGTAAACATCAAAGCCACGATTAGCAAGGAATGGCACAAGAGCGTATTCTTCGTTTACATCGATCCAGCCATTGTCGTTCCATGACAGATTGGCAAGCTGTTCTCCGCTCGACCATGTTCCTGGCAGTATTAGGATCACTGGTTTATCGCCTACAATGCTTTCGTTCACGACTCTCTCAATTGCGATCTTGTCGTAGCTTCCATACGGCGGTCGATCAACAGTCCAGACGTATCTCTTAAGCTCAGTCCCTCTTACAGTTTTCTCCACTGGACCAATCCAGTTCTCTTCTACAATGTCTTTGCCACTGCCAGCGAGCAAAGCATTGACCCACTGGTAGAAGTAGTAACCGCTTATATTCAAATTGTAGAATCTGTCAACAGCATAGCACTGCTGGAAGCCATAACAGCTTGGAAGGACCATGTGCATCGAATCGAGCACGAAGAACCTAAAGAACTTGTCCTTGTGAGCCATTTTTATTTCATTGCTTAGACTCATTAACTGTGCTCTGAAATCTGTTTCGTTTGCCCTAAGAGTTGCAATTATGAAGTCGTATTGATCTTCGTAGAGGCCATAAATACAGCCTTCACACCTTGGCAACGAATAGTCGAGGAAGTGCAGTAAGTCCTTGTCGTTGAAGTAGCTGATCGACTCTGCGGGGAAGTTCTGCAAGGAACCCCATCTTGCGGTTGTTACCGCCCAGTTGAATGGATTTGTTTCACTTACTCTTATTCCCGGTCCAGCGTCGTTTATGACTGTAATTGGCTTCTTGAAGATCTCGTAGGCTTTGTAGTGATGCAGAATTGAGCCAAAACCTCCAGCGCTTGAGCCGGCGATAACGACTTTGTCAAAGGTTGTCTGGTTGATCCAGCGCATTGCTACGATTGCATTAACATAGCCAACATGGTAGATCGTCTTGTTCTCAGTAGGATTGCTTGGATTTGTTATGTTGTAGTATTTAACGACTCTGTTGCCATGATGGAAGTCTCCAGTTGAGAATGGGACGAAAACTACAGTCCAATCACGGAAGGGGTTCAATGGGTTGCTGAAGTCGAATATGCCCATGTTATAGGCTGCAATAAGCTCTGTGAAGTTCAGATCGAGCTTAACCACAGTGCCTTCAGGCAAGGGTCTGCAGGTTAAGAAATCAACACAGGCTCCACCGCCTTCAAGGTAGAAGAGGAGTTTGCTTGCATTCGCACCACTGCCCTTCTTGACCATTATGAAACTCTGGTTCCCATTTCCAGTCTTGCAAGGCTCCGGCAAGTCGACTTTGATCCAATCAGTTCCGCTTAGCTCTTCAAATTTCGGCATTGAGCTTATATCGACTGCAAACGGATCCGCATAGTATGGCACAAGGATCTCAGCATCTGAGTCCAGCAGATAAGTCTGCACGTAGTCGTTAAACTGCAATATTACGCGGTGCTCGGAGGATTTCCAGTTAGGAACCTTCAGCGTTTGCACTCCCCCACCACGGGCAAATATTGTAACGTTTATGCTCTGATCCGGAGCACCAGCGGGAATGTAGTAATCAATTCCAGTCTGGAAGGGTTGGGCATGATAGGTGGCGTTCGGAGGATACAGAACGCTTTGTTGATCAGAATTGTTGTCGAAGATCCATATTCCTGTTGGACCGTTCAAAGCTTTGCTTACATTACAAATTCTCGGATCACATACTGAGACACCGTTGATCTTCAGATCATCAGCTGCTTTAACATAAAGCGGATCAACCTCAGTTAAGATCTCTTTGTATCTCATTATGAGCAAATTGGTGTGCTGGTCACTTCTGCTTGCATACTCCGCAATACCGCCAGGCGGTGAAACAAGGAAGCGGATCCAGTAATCGCTCCTCAGGAATGGTTCTCTGTAGAAGTGCATCGTGAGGTTGTTATCCCTTACGAATTCGAACTCATATCTAACTCCCGGCTTTGCGTTAAAAGGTCCCCAAGTGCCGTCGGTGATCGTGTAAGTTGCAACAGGCGTGTTGCTAAGTCTGAAGCCGTCCTCTCTTAGCTCGTATATGTTTAGAGTTCCAGTTTCAAGCCCGATGTTGGAGGGGAAGTAAACAAGTTTTCCCTTAAGCTCTATTTCTTTCTCAGGCAGTATGTATTTCGTGACTGGCTCCTTGCCAGTAATGAATTTGAACATCTCGACAAAGCTCTCTGGAGAGGTCATGACTTCAACGTGTGTCTGATTTTGAATGTAAACGTTCGTAGCTTCAGTAACATTCGCTCCGGGTGGTCTTAAAGCGGTTGGTCTGCCAAAGATTGCGAGCGTAGGAACATTCGGAGCGGGAACATTTGCAATGCCGTCAACGAGTATGATCTTTGCAACCTTGTCTACGTAATCTGAGTAGATTAGAGTGTAGTTGTAAACAACTCTCGTGCCCAGGGAATGGCCGATAAGCACGGGCTTACCAATACTTTCGAAAGTTTCGTTTACTTTCTGAGAAAGCAAAGCAAGTGTTTGTGCCTGATAAGTTGGATTTACAGAGTAAGCAGAGCTGTTATATTCGAAAACCATTAAGCACTCTGCTGGATAGCCATTGCTCGTGAAACGCATTGCTTGGCTTTCAAACTGCGCTCCTGAGCCAGCGCCACCGTGGACGAAGATTATTGGTGGTGTTTGCTCTGAACATTGAGCTGATGCTATCTGGGTTATTGAAAGCACCAATACCAAAGCCAAAAACATTTTTCGTTTCATTTTCCTCACCCTCTTAAACTACCTGCTAACTCAGCTCGTAGAGTTTGGACAAGAGTAGTATCTATGCGAAGTATTTAAGATTATCGTGGTCAATAATGAAATAATTTTCGAAATTATAAATCTACTTAAAAATAATTAAAATCATCATTTCGTGCTAACTCTCATTATGTCGTGTTTGGTGATGATCCCAGAATGTTTCTGCCTTCTACTACCAAAACCGCCGGGTGCTCAAGCAATAGCTTTGAAATTTCGAAAATGCTCTCACTCGGTTTCACAACAGGGAGCGGCTCTTCAATGATGTCGCGGACCAAAATATCACTTTTTCCTTCAAAAAATGCCTTAAATATGCCTCTCTCAGTGACACTACCAATGATCTTTTCCCCTTGTACGACTGGAAGCTGAGAAATCCCCTTCTCGATCATAATCTTTGCGATCTTCTTAACACTATCAGATGACTCCGCAATGATCACCGGGGAGTTCATAATGTTTCTTGCCCAGTAGTTCTTGCTTTCAAGCTCGTTAAGAGTATTGATTATTCTCTTTATCAACGAAAGCTTAGGATCCAGAACTCCAGATTCGAGTTTTGCAATAAGCGACTGGCTAACACCAACAAGCTCTGCAAGTTCCTTCTGAGTGATCCCAAGTCTTTTTCTTCTTGCTTTAATATCGCTGATTTCGATCATCAATAAAAGTTATTTTCAAATATTTAATTGTATTCTCTCCAAGTCTTACCGCACTTCGTGCATCTGAAAAATCTCACTTCGCTTTCGTCAGCAGCTCTCAGCTGTCTCATCCACCAAAAAGCCTCAGTATTTCCGCAAGCTGGACAGATCGCTCTTGTTGTTGGCAAAGTCTTCACGTTTTCCCCTTCGATCACTGGAATGTCTTCTTTGTTCTTTTCAGATTTAATAACGACTTTCTGATCTCCAACCTCCTTTTCGTAGCCACACTTCCTACAGACCGCCTTGTTGCTAACGTAGATCATCAGTTTCTTACACTTCGGACAGAATTCCATGTAGCTTCGCCTCCGCATCTTTTATCATCTTCTCATGGTCAAAAGCGAGCTTTGGAAGCTTCTTGAGGCTGAAAAGGGCTACTTCCTTAGCATCGCTCCCGCTCCTTAATTCTCCTCCCTTTGGAAGGACTATAAAGCATACTGAGACAAAATGCCCTCTCGGATCCCTCTTTGGATCAGAATAAACTCCAACAAGGCTATGAATCTCACCTTCAAGCCCTGTCTCTTCTTTAACTTCCCTAAGCACCGCATTTTCAACTGTTTCACCATACTCAACAATCCCGCCCGGGAGTGCGTAGTAATTTTTATATGGCTCGTTCTTTCTTTTTATAAGCACGATTTTTCCAGCATAGGGAATTATGGCATCAACCGTGAGCGTTATGCGGTTCATGGGTTGAATAGCTTCGCAGTGCTCAAATACTTTTTTCTCTTTTGCTCGCTCCACTCAACTTTGCCAACACTCTCAAGCCTGTGGGCATCGCTCCCAATTGAAACTTTAATTTTTCTTTCAGAGCATTTTATAAGAAAGTCGTCAGGAGGGCATTTGTGCGTCGAGTTAATCTCTAAGGCAACGCCATAAGCTTCAAGGGCTTCGATTAATTTTTCTTCAAGCTTTGGGTCTCTTGAAAATTCGAACATGTCGGAGAACAAATGCCCTAAAACGTGGACACTGTTGTTTTCTATGCATTTTATGATTCTCTCGCAGTAATTCATCGCATTCTCGTGCACAGAAGCGACTATGAAATCGAAATCGTGCATTGGCAAGAAAATGTCTCCGCTATGGTTTATCCCGCATTCGATAGCACTATAGATCTTAATTCCATAAATAGCCTTGGCATCCTCAATTTCCATTTCCCTTCGCTTGGCTTTTATTTCATCAAGCCCAAAACCGAGCTCTATAGAGTGGTCTACTATTGCTATCGCTTTAAGCCCGATCTCCTTTGCCTTCTTTGCGATCTCAGCAACGCTTGCTTTGCCGTCTGAGAAATTCGAGTGGATGTGCAGGTCGATCATCAAAGCTTTTCTTTCCGCAAGTCGATGATCTGGCTAAGCTCCGGACCAGTAGAGATCAGCGTTACGGGAACCTTTACTTCACTCTCTACCCTTTCGACGAATTCCTTTGCCTTTGCAGTAAGCTTTCCCCACTCATTCACACCATAGCATTCCTTGTCAAGTTTGTCGATACCAGTGAGCGCGATCTGAGTTGCCCCATTGATCATTGCAGAATACCTTGCAAGCTCCCCATCCCAGTAGCCAACCCTTCTCCGCCTTCCAGTTACCGTGCCATATTCAACGATTCCAAGCCTTTCAGCTTCTTCAACTGGCATCTCAGTCGGGAATGGACCTGCTCCAACCCTTGTGGGGAAGCACTTGAAAACTACGATGACATCATCAACCCTCGTGGGTCCCAAGCCAACGTCGCTTGCGATTGCTGAAGCAGTAGTATCCTTGGAAGTCACATAAGGATAAGTGCCGTAGTAAAGGCTTAAAGCAAAGCCCTGGCTACCCTCGACCAGAACAAAATCACCTTTTTCGAGGGCTGTGTTGATCTCGAGAGGCACGTCTGTTAAGAAATTCTTGAGTTCAGGAATGTCTTTAGCCTGCTTGGCAATTCTGTTAACCCTGTCCACATTCGCAGGTCCACAGCCACTCCCGGTTGTGCCAATCTTTCGTAAGTGATCTGCACTTCTGTCGAACTCGCAGTGCTTTGGCTCGATGATAGCACATCTGTAATCAACCTTTGCACGATCCGCAACCTTCAAAAGTTCAACTTCTTTCAGAAAAACCTCGGGATTAACGAGAACTCCCGCCCCTATGAGTAAGCGGGCGGGTTTGTAGACAAAGCCAGAGGGGATCATGCGAACTCCAAATTTTTGTCCCTGGATTTCAACAGTGTGCCCAGCGTTAGGGCCAACTCCACCGCGAGCAATTATGCTCGGCTTGTCTGTATTTGCGACATGAGCCACTATTTTCCCCTTTCCTTCGTCTCCCCAAAAGCCTCCAACGATGATCGTAGCTGGCATGTGATTAAGGAATTCGGAATTGTTTATTGATTTTTCCTTTCGCGTGCTTAAAAAATTAAAGAGTTAGAAGGTAGGGGAATCCGCCTTCAAGCACTCTAACTTTTTCAAAGCCCTTTCCAAGCAGAATTCTGCTTGCTTCATAAGCCCTTAGCCCGAGAGGACATGCAACAACGATCAGCTTGTCTTTTGGTAACTCTCCAAGCCTTTTTCTCAGTTCGGGAAGCGGTATATTGACTACCTTCGGCAGACTTATTTTGAAATTCTTTGCCTCAGCTTCATTCCTGACATCAAGGATCAGCAGATCTTCGCCTCTTTCAAGCATTTGCTTGACTTCTTCAGCTCTGATCGCTTTAAATAGGCTGTCAAGCTTGTTCTTGGCAACGTGTGCAGAAGTGATCACCGGATCCAATGCGGGGGAGTATGGTGGAGCGTAGGCAAGATCAAGGTTTTCCAAGTCATTTAAAGTCATTTTGCCAAGTATTGCAGTTGCTAATACATCTATTCGCTTATCCACATCTCCATTGCCTACAATTTGAGCACCAATAAGCCTTTGACTACGCTCGACAAAAACAAGCTTTATCCTCAAGATTCCCGCTCCGGGATAGTAGTGAGTTCTGTCAAGTCCAGACACAAGAACACTCGAAACTCTAAAGAATTTCTTCGCATTCTCCTCGTTAAGCCCTGTTACACCGACTGTAAAGTCGAAAACCTTTAAAATTGCTGTGCCAAGGACTCCGGGGAAAGTTGAGTTTCCGCCAGTTATGTTGTCCGCAATTACTCTGCCGTGTTTGTTTGCAACGTCTCCAAAAGGTGCATAAACTCTCTCTCCCGTGAGCAGATTTACGGTTTCAACACAGTCTCCGCCAGCATAAATGCAACTGTCGTCGGTCTGAAGCTTTTTGTTCACAACAATTCCACCGAATTTTCCAACGCTTAGCCCAGCGTTGCCAGCAAGCTCTGAGTTTGGTCTAACCCCCGTTGCAACGACCGCAAAGTCCGCTTCAAGCTCCTTGCCCGCGTAGATCTTAAGCCCTCCGTTTTCAACAATTTTTTCCACTTTCGTTGAAGTCAGAACCTTTACACCTTTTTCCTTCAAATGGGCTGACACGAGCCTGCTGATCTCTGGATCAAGCATCGTCGGAGCCACTCTGTCCAACGCTTCGATCAGCGTGACTTCAAGTCCGAGTGTTCTTAAAGCTTCGCAGGCTTCAAGCCCTATAAATCCAGCACCAATGACAACCGCCTTTTTGGCACCATCTTTAACGAATTTAAGTATCTTCTGAGCATCTTCTGGAGTATGTAAACCCAATACTTTCTCAGAATCAATTCCGGGGATTTTTGGCTTAACAGGTTTTGCTCCAGTGGCTAATACAAGGTAGTCGTAGTTCAATTCGTCCTCGCTACCATTTCTTGAGATTTTCAGCACTTTTCTTTGCCTGTCTATGCCTAAAGCCTTCGTTTCAGTGAGCACTTCTATATTCTTCAGTCCTCTGAAAAATTCTGGATCCCTGATTGCTCCGTAGGGCGTTTTTCGAAGATCATCGATACCGCCAACTTTTCCCTCGACAAAGTAAGGCAAACCGCATCTGCTCATCGAAACCCATTTGCCCGCTTCCACAACGGTAATTTTCGCCTCAGGATCCTTCCTTCTTATTCTGGAAGCGGTTTTCATTCCAACCGCTCCCGCACCAACGATCACTATTTCCATGCTCCTTAGCTGCTTATGAAACCTTAAAACTTTCCCAGATTTTATTTTTTAGAAACTACCGACTTTGCCAACAATTTATAAATTGGGAGAGAATAGCTTTGCCATGTATTCTGTGAAGTGTATAGAGTGCGGGAAAGAGAACAGCGAAGAGAGCTACAATTGCGAATGCGGTGGGCTATTAGAGGTGAGGATCAACTTGGATCAGGTTGAAATTGACTTCAAGCTTAACGGAAAAGATCTCTCGGTATGGAAATACAGAAGCCTTTTGCCAGTTAAAATCGAGCCTATAAGCCTAAAGGAGGGGGGAACACCACTTTATAGACTTGAAAGGCTCGAAAAGGAGCTTGGAATAAGAAGAATTTACGTTAAACATGAAGGTCTGAATCCTTCTGGTTCATTTAAGGATCGTGGGATGACTGTGGGGGTAACAAAGGCAATTGAGTTTAACAGAAAAGCTGTAGCCTGTGCTTCCACGGGCAACACTTCAGCATCGATGGCAATGTATGCGGCGAGAGCGGGGTTAAAGGCTTACGTTCTTCTGCCAGCAGGCAAAGTAGCCCTTGGAAAGGTTGCTCAGGCTTTGATGCACGGAGCGGAGGTCATAGGGATCAAGGGAAACTTTGACGACGCTCTGAGGATCATAAGGGAAGTCTGCGACAGACTAAGGGTCTATCTGCTAAAC
Source organism: Archaeoglobaceae archaeon (assembly GCA_038734275.1). Classification (NCBI taxonomy): domain Archaea; kingdom Methanobacteriati; phylum Methanobacteriota; class Archaeoglobi; order Archaeoglobales; family Archaeoglobaceae; species Archaeoglobaceae archaeon. Next base: position 45,711 of record JAVYOO010000001.1, on the reverse strand, counting down.
TCAGTCAATCCATTCAGACTTGAGGGGCAAAAGACGATCGCTTACGAGATCGTAGACGAAATTGGCGTTCCTGATAGAGTTGTTCTTCCAGTAGGCAACGCTGGAAACATCTCCGCAATCTACAAGGGATTCAAGGAATTTCTTGAGCTTCAGCTGATCGACTGGCTACCGAAAATGACGGGAATTCAGGCTGAGAGATCTGCCCCTGTCTACAAAGCTTTCATTGAAAAAAAGGATAACATAGAGCCTGTCAGCAACCCAGAAACGATTGCAACTGCCATAAGAATTGGAAATCCCGTGAATGCCAAGAAGGCTTTGAAGGCAATTTATGAGTCAAAAGGACTTGCAGAGATCGTTAGCGATGACGAGATCATCTCAGCTCAGAAGCTTCTTGCGAAGAATGGAATAGGTGTTGAGCCAGCCTCAGCTGCAAGTGTTGCTGGCCTGATAAAGCTCGCAAAAGCTGGAATGATTGAAAACGACGAGACCGTTGTTTGCATCACTACTGGAAACCTTTTGAAAGATCCCGAGACTGCAATAAAGGTTTGCGGAGAGCCAAAGATCGTTGAAGCAAGTGTTGAGAAGGTTATGAGTCTTATGTAAATTTTTGCTCAGCACTCTAAACCAAAGCTTTTTCTTTGCGGAGAAAACATTTAAAAGTTATTGTGTCATTAGCGGGTGGCTGTGTCGATTTTTATAATTCCATAATCTTGTTAGCAAAGCATGCGATTGCTATAGTAGATTTAATAAATATTTTATTAAAACATAAAATTCCTAATAAATTTCAGACCCAATATAACCAAGTTCCATAAGTTTTCTTAGTTTTTCGTGAGATCCGAAAATAAGCTTGCATGAATGCTCATAAAGCTCAGCTGGAGTAAAAAGTCGCTTCGCAAGACCAAGATCGATTGCTTTCATACCCACTGCTGTGGCAACTTCTGGAAACACGTGTATCTCAGTCATTTTCGGGATGATGTAATCTTCATTCAACCTACTTTCCGCAAGTCTTGCCAAGGTATGTGCGGCAGTTAGACATATTTCTTCTGTTATCCTTTTAGCACGGACACTCAAAACACCTCTAAATACTCCAGGGAACACCAAAGAATTGTTTATTTGATTTGGAAAGTCACTTCTTCCCGTGCCAACTATTCTTGCCCCTGCTTCTTTTGCCTCATGAGGATATATTTCCGGGATAGGATTTGCAAGGGCAAATACTATTGCATCGTCCGCCATTTTACTAATGAATTCCTTTTTTATAATCCCACCCGTGCTTGCAGCGATGACAACATCAACGCCCCTCATAGCATCTTCAATTCCTCCGGTTCTTTGCTCGGCATTAGTTTGCATGCAGATCCAGAATTTTTCTGGATTTGTGACCCTCAATTTTTCAAGGTCTTCTCTGTGTGAATTCAGAATTCCCCTGCTATCGACAACAAAGAACTTTTTTAAGTCCGCTCCAGCCTTAGCAAGTAATTTTATCGTTGCCACGTTCGCAGCTCCTGCACCAATAATTGCAACTTCAATTTCATCTATGCTCTTTCCAACGAGTTTCAGGGCATTTATCAATCCAGCAAGTGTAGCAGTTGCGGTTCCAAGCTGATCATCATGCCATACAGGAATTTCAAGTTCATTCTGGAGTCTTTCCAAGATGTAAAAGCACTTTGGTGTTGCAATGTCTTCTAAATTTATGCCGCCAAATGCCGGTGTAATTTTTTTTACAATTTCGATGAACCTTTCCGGGTCTTTTTCGCTGATAGGGATTGGGAATGCGTCCACACCACCGAGTAGCTTGAAGATCATGGCTTTGCCCTCCATTACAGGAAGAGAGGCAAGAGCACCCACATCGCCAAGTCCAAGAACTCTTGAGCCATCAGTAACAATTGCAACTGTATTCCATTTGTTTGTGTATTCAAATACTTTTTCCGGATTTTCTGCTATCTCTTTGGTTGGTTCTGCCACTCCGGGGGTATACCAGTAACTAAAATCGCTAAGAGATCGGACCGGACATTTGGGTAGGACTTCGATCTTTCCACCATATTTCCTGTGGAGACTACAAACTTTATTCATATAAACCACCTCCAAATTAGATATTATACGTATTCAAATTCTAAATTTAAACTTTTTGCTTGAAAATACGTATCCAACAAAAATTTGCTTATATGTAAGCTCCATTTTTAACATAACTTGGAAGAAGTTTAAAAATCGAATGCGAACTGCAGCTATGGATATTGAAAAGAAGATTGCCATAGCAACGAGAAATACTGAGGAAGTTGTGCTATTGGAAGAACTCAGAAATCTACTCGAAGAAAAAGAGAGACCAAGAGCCTATGTTGGTTATGAACCAAGTGGAGAGATACATCTTGGACATCTTATCACCGTAAACAAGCTTAAAGACTTACAGAGCATCGGGTTCGAGATAGTAGTTTTGCTCGCAGACATCCATGCCTACCTGAATGAAAAGGGGACTTTTGAAGAAATAAAAAAAATGGCTGAAAGAAACATGAAAACCTTCATTGCTTTTGGATTGGAAGAGAAGATGACAAAATTTGTTCTTGGTAGCGATTATCAGCTTAACAGAGACTACGTTCTCGACGTTCTTAAATTAGCCAGAATTACAACACTTAACAGAGCAAAAAGAAGCATGGATGAAGTTAGCAGAAGAAAAGAAGACCCTATGGTTTCACAGATGATTTACCCGCTAATGCAGGCACTGGATATAGCCTACCTTAAAATAGACGTGGCAGTTGGAGGCATAGACCAGAGAAAGATTCATATGCTTGCAAGAGAGAACTTGCCAGCATTAGGATATAAAGCGCCAATCTGCATCCACACACCAATCATTTCTGGTCTTGATGGAGAAAAGATGAGCAAATCGAAGGGAAATTATATCTCGATAAGCGACTCTGCTGAAGAGGTCGAAAGAAAGATAATGAAAGCATACTGCCCTCCAAAGGTTCTGGATGGAAATCCCATAATCGATCTTGCACGACATTATGTCTTTCCAGCTTTTGGAAAAATAAGGATAGAAAGAGATCTAAAATTTGGCGGAGATGTGGAATATGAGAGTTTTGAAGCAATGACAGAGGATTTCAAGAATGGATCACTGCACCCAATGGATCTTAAAAAGGCCGTAGCGAAGTATCTAAATTCAATGATAGATGATGCAAGAACGAGGTTAAGGAAGCTTATGGAATCTTGATAAAAATAAAATTTTATTATTTTATACAAATTACTGGCTGATTCGAGTGAAGGATCACATCTTGGGCTACACTCCCGAAAAGAACTTTCCCTGCAGGTCTTCTTTTTCTTACACCTATCACGATAATACTTGCCTTAACTTCATCTGCAAATTCTATAATGTCCTCAGCAGGTTCCTTGCCCCTAACAAGAAGTTTCGTTTCGCAATTCACCCCAGCACTTTTGGCAATCTCTTCCGCCCATTTAAGCAACGCTTCGCCGTTGTCAATTTCTTCTTGCGTTGTTCTCTCTCCCCCGTAAAGTGAATGGACAAATATAAGCTTTTCATTTCGCAGTTTAGCTTCTTCTATCGAGAAACTAAGAACTCTTTCACTTCTCTTTGACTTTTTATCGAGAGCTACAACAATCGCCATAACTGTAAAAAAATTATTTATTTAATAAACCTTTCGTTCAGCATTCATTTTAATCATTTGAAATTATTTTAAAGATTAATCTGCAAAATATTATTTAGCGTAAATTTTAAATATCTTCTTCGTCGCAAGACGTGAGAGTGGTGGATATGGGATTGAGAAGCGAATACGAAAAGAAGCTGATAACTGCAGAAGAAGCAGCGAAGCTTGTTCAAAGCAACTCAGTAATTGCTCTCGGAGGATCAATGAGCTTTGCACATATCATTGACACACATCTGGCCAAGAGAAAAAATGAACTTCAAAACGTGGTCGTTTCGACTTTTATCGATGTATTGCCATATGAATTTCTCCAGGCAGATCCTGAGTGCGAAGTTTTCCTATGGATGAGTGGATTTGTTCATCTTGGCTGTAGACCTTTTGCAAGAGAATTAGGAACCGCAATATACCTTCCAAATCTCTACTTTGACGTTCCAAGGATAACAAGGGAAATTCACAAGGATAAGGTAGACATTTCATTCCTAGTGACAACCCAAATGGATGAACATGGATACTTTAACTTCGGAGTTACGAATTCCCATATGAAGGCACTGGCAGAATCTTCAAAGAAAGTCGTCTTAGTGGTTAAAAAAGACATGCCATGGGTAAATGGTGGCTATGATGAAACCATTCACATTTCCGAAGTGGATTATATTGTTGAAGATGACAACCTCACACCATGCCTTCCCTTTGTGCCACCGTCCACCGAACAAGACGAGATGATCGCAGAAAATATAATCGAAGCCAATTTAATAGAGGACGGATCAACCCTTCAGGTTGGAATAGGCTCCCTTCCGGACTCGGTAATAAAACTGCTGAAGGAGTATGACTTCAAAGAGCTCGGAGTTCACACGGAGATGATCGGAGATGGCACCATGGAATTGATAGAGGAGGGTATAATTACAAATTCCCAGAAGAAATTCGACAAAGGAAGATCAGCATTTACGTTCACAATAGGGACTAGAAAACTCTACGACTTCATAGATAGAAATCCAGCACTTGCAAGCTATCCCGTGGATTACACGAATAACCCTTTCTTAATTGCACAGCAACCAAAAATGTTCTCCCTCAATCAAGCAGCCCAGATAGACTTAATGGGGCAAGTTAACTCCGAACAGATGGGGCTGTTGACACCTTCATGTAAGCTTTTCCAGATAAGTGGAACAGGTGGACAGCTTGACTTCGTTATGGGCTGTCTGTTCAGCAATGACAGAAAAGGTAAATCGGTTCTTGCTCTCTACTCGACTTATAATGGATCTTCCAGAATTCTTCCAACTCTGCCCGAGGGTTCTGCAGTGACTGTTCCAAGAACCATGGTCCAATACGTCGCTACAGAGTGGGGTATAGCATATCTGAGGGGTTATCCAATAAGAGAGAGAGCGACCGCATTGATAAACATAGCTCATCCAGATCACAGGGATTGGCTTATAAAAGAGGCACAGCGAGTTGGGATATATCCGCCGAAATACAAACCTCCCGCCGGAAAACCAGAAAACGTCTTAGTTAAGAGGGATTAACCTATTTTATTTTAAAATTATTTTATTTTAAGATTTCGACTTAGTTAAAAACATCCGAAAACTGAATTCAACACAAAGTTTTTATGTTCAAAACGAAACAAACAGAAAATTTTAAAGCCCAAAGGATGATGGGTATAAAGGGCCGGTAGCTTAGCCAGGAAGAGCGCGGGACTCTTAATCCCGCAGTCGTGGGTTCAAATCCCTCCCGGCCCGCTTTATTTTCAAGTTGTAAAATAGTCGAATTGCCTTCCTTGAATTCTCGATTTTTTGAATGGCTTGATTCTCGTTTTGAAGGCTGTGGAGTTTTATTTTCGCTGGATATCTCATATGAGTTGCCAACCGAGTTGCCAACTATGTATATGAAAAACCACTCTCTATCACGGTAGATCTCCGCTTCGCAACCAATAAGCTCGGAAAAATCACAAAAAGTCATACTTTCCGAAGTAGAGCATTATGTGATACCATCTGGAATTGATTCATTATTATTTTTAGATTATTCCCATTTCAGTGAGCTTCTCCGGGAGATACACGTCTGTAACGTAATCTAACCCGTATTTTGCCAAGGCCTGCTGCTCTGACTTTTTGTTTAGCTCCAATTGCAGTTTTACCTCTTTTCGCCAGAAATCTGTATCAAACCTTGGATCTGTGAGTATTGCATTGAGAGCTTTTATGTCTTCGTCTGTTAATTTATCCGATGGCAAATCGTATCTTACAATATCTGAAGGTGTGACACCCAGAAACTTCGCATCGGGGGTTGCGAGATATTCTGACAAATGAGCGGACTTTATACTCCCGTAAGCAACACTTGCATAGATTCTGTAACTCCAAGGATCACCATCCGTAAAAACTACAACAGGGATGTTTAGCTCTGTGTTTAACCTTCGCAAAAGTCTTCTTGTACTTCTTGCTGGCTGCCCTTTGAGATGAACGATTATTGCATTAAACTTCTCATCAAAACCGTTTTCTACAAGCCTATCCCGCATACCTCCAGTTTCTATGGCAATTGCAAATTTTGCATCGTGATCAACGAATTGCAGTTTGTCCACATTCACAGGTATCTGATATCCACCTTCGCCAACATCGTCTTGACAGTGTATTTCTTTTATTCCTCTTCTTGTTTCCTCTCTGATCCGGATTGGTCCAACAATTGTTGCTCCATCTTCTTCTGGTCGAATGTGAAATTGTTCTCTCTGATAACCCGAAAGGATTTCGAGATCTTCGATTAGCCTGTCACTTTCGTCCTGTTCATCAAATTTTGCATACCCCCAGCTCTCTGTTATGTAGTAAAGCTCTCTGAGTGTTGAGGATTTATTTACAGCAAGCTGTTCTTTAAGAAAACCAATTACATATGCCATCTTCAGGATTTTTAATGCGCCCTTAATAGTTTTTGCAGAAGTAATGGATTTCTTATCCCCATAAACCCAAACCCCAGAATCTTCATCGAATTCTATGTTGAACTTCGTTCTTGTGGAAATACTCAATTCCGGGATGTGACCAGATTTCATCTGCTCGTAGAAATTTTCAAGAATTCCAAGAAGGGATGAAAGACATTTTCTTTCTACTTCGTTCATGTAAGCAATTTATACCAGAAATTAAAAAACTTTTTCTGAAAAGATTTATAGTCTGAAGGCTGTAATTAAGGAGATGATTCTGCTTACCAACGATGACGGTGTCTACTCAAAAGGACTTCGAGCAGCTTACACTGCGCTGAGCGAAATCGACGAAGTAGTCGTGGTTGCACCGATAACGCAGATGAGCGGAGTCGGTAGGAGCATCTCAATTATGCGCCCAGTCAGATTCTTCGAAATGGAGATAGATGGTATGAATTTGTACGCAATCGATGGAACACCAACTGATGCTGTGATCATCGGAATTTATGAGATAATGAAAAAATTGCCGGATTTAACGGTTTGTGGTATAAATCTCGGCGAAAATCTGTCTACAGAAGCTGTAACTACTTCTGGAACAGTTTGTGCTGCTCTCGAAGCTGCAACCCATGGAAGTAATGCGATAGCAATCTCGGTAGAGATGCACGAGCTTTTAAAGTTCGAGTTAAGTTGTAATTATGACTTTGAGAACGCAAAAAAGGTTTTAAAATGGATCGCAAGAAAAGTTTTAGAAAAAGGACTTCCAGATAGTGTAGATGTTTTGAATATCAATATTCCGAGAAATTTCACAGGAAAATTAGCGATAACAAGGCTTGCTAGAAAAATGTATGAAACGAAGGTAGAAAAGAGACTTGATCCGAGAGGCAGGGAATATTACTGGATTCATGGAATTGAAATCGAAAATGCAGAACCCGGAACGGATATACATGCACTTAGAAACGGGTTTGTTTCTATAACACCGATATCCTTAAATGCAACCTCAGATTGCGAAGCTTTAAGGGGCTGGATGGATGAATGGAAAATATAATGCTGCAAAAATTGCTCTTAGTCTAATAAAAGATGAAATGACGATTGGAATTGGAAGTGGAAGCACTGTAGAGGTTTTTTTGAACCTTCTCGGGGAAAGAATAAGGAAGGAGGGGATAAGAATTTATGGGATCCCAAGTTCTTACCAAGCAATGATTGCAGGAGCGAGAAACGGTATAATTATAACGGATTTGATTGAAAAAGAACCCGAAATCTGCATAGATGGGGCGGATCAGGTTGATGCCAAGCTGAACTGTATCAAGGGCGGGGGTGGAGCACTAACTCGAGAAAAAATACTGGCAAACGCCAGCAGAAAGGTAATAATAATTGTGGATGAGTCTAAACTTGTAGAGAAGCTTTCAATGCCAGTTCCAGTTGAAGTTATGCCCTTTGCATATGGTTACGTGCTTAGAAAACTATCTTCTGTCTGCAAACCAAAGCTCAGAGAGGCGAAAGGAAAGGTTGGACCTGTAATAACGGATAACGGAAATTTTATCTTGGACTGCGACTTTGGGATTATTGAGAACCCCGAAGAGCTCGAAAAAGAGCTAAAACTCGTGAGCGGGGTTATTGAAAATGGTGTGTTTCCAGCGAAAATGATTACTTCTGTCATAGTTGGTAACGATTTTTCTGCTAAGATTATAAAGAGATAAAAGGTTGCGAGAAATTTATATAGTGTTTGCGTTAAAGAAATTTCATGCCTGGAATAAAAAGGGTCATACTCATCGTAGATGACGACATTGCACTACTTGAAGCCTTGGAACTAATGCTTAAGGACAAATATGAAGTCGTGAAAGCAACAAATGGAAAAGAAGCTGTAAAGATCTACCAGAACATTAAACCAGACCTTGTTTTGACTGATATAGTCATGCCCGAGATGGATGGTATCGAAACTACCGAGAACATTCTACGTATTGATCCAAACGCAAAGATAGTGGGCATAACTGCTTATTATATGAGTAAAGAAAAAGATTTGTTAAAAGCCGGGGCTAAGGAAGTAATTGAGAAGCCTTTCACTCGCAAAAAGCTCATAGAAGTGATTGAGAAGCATCTAAAGGATTAATAACCCTGTTTGGAAAAATAATCCTAAAATTTGATTCAAATAACACTCTTAGCCCTTGCGACGGTTTTTGCAACTTTTACATTGCTTCTCGCCACTTTGAAGAAAGATTGCTACTCATCAAAGGATCTTAAAAAGATTTGTAGGAATTGGACCGCTTTTCACTACGGGGGGCTTTTACTCTCTATTACTCTCTATGATATTTCTGGCATTGTCCGCTATAATTTTCGAACCAGAAAAAATTGCTATTATTCCGTGGTTATTTGGGACTCAGTGTGAAAAAAGTTTATCTAAACCAAATTTAAGATTTGATTTTTCACTCGATTTTTCGGAGAGTTTCAGTTTCTTACAAGCGTAAAAGGATTAAAAAGTGGTTAATTGATTAAAAGCATGCGGTCGCCGGGATTTGAACCCGGGCAACGGGCTCGGGAAGCCCGTGTCCTGCCACTAGACTACGACCGCTTCGTTAGATCTTTTATTTAATACTGCTTATAAAGTTTGCCACAACACCAGCTCGAATGTTGTATTTTCTTTTGAAAAATTTTTTATATTGCGAATCAACGAACTCTATGCCCATTGTTCCACACCGCCATTGCATAGTGTGCGGAAAAGCGATAGAATTGGATAAATACTACTGTAGCGAAGAATGCGAAGAAAAGATGGAGAAAGAGAGAAAAAGGCAGAGAAATTTTACTTTGTTTATGTTTCTAATGCTACTGATTCTTCTGATAATATTCTGGCTACCCCTACTCCGATAACTCACCCGGAACTGGAACTGGATACCTGCCAGTAAGGCAGGCTATGCAAAACTCTTCCCCACCTAATTTCCTTAGAGCCTTTAGCAACCCTTCAAGACTGAGATAGTGCAAACTGTCCGCACCAACGATCTCTCTAATTTCTTCGACGGTGTGACTTGAAGCGATGAGTTCTTCTCTTGTCTTCATATCGATGCCAAAATAGCATGGAGCAATTATTGGTGGACTGCCGATTCTTAAATGAATTTCTTTTGCTCCCGCTTTTTTTATCATCTCCACTATTCTTTTTGAAGTTGTCGCTCTCACTATGCTGTCGTCCACAAGCACGATTCTTTTGCCAATCACGTTTTCCTTAATCACGTTCACTTTAAACTTTACCAGCAATTCTCTAAGCTCCTGTTTGGGCATGATAAAGGTTCTGCCTATGTATCGGTTCTTAATCAGACTTTCCATATATGGCAGTCCAGATCTTGTTGAATACCCTATGGCAGCAGTTATACCACTATCAGGAACCGCAGAAACAAAATCCGCGTTCGCTGGAGCTTCTTCAGCAAGTATTCTTCCCATTTCGGTCCTTGCCTTGTAAACATTAATCCCATCGATGATTGAATCTGGCCGGGCAAAGTATATGTATTCGAATACACAAACAGCCCTCTTTTTGCTTTTTGCAAATCTGAAAAATTCAAGTTCCCCATTTTCTATTATCACAGCTTCTCCTGGAGCGATATCCTTTATGAATTTCCCGCCGAGAGCATCGATGGCACAGCTTTCACTGCACACTATGTATCCATCATCAAGTTCTCCGACGCAAAGCGGTCTGAAGCCCAGTGGATCGCGATACGCAACGATTTTGTCGTTTATAAGTAAAACGCATGAGTGGCTTCCAACAAGCTTTGAGTTGAGTTCTTGAAGGTAGTCCTTGAAGTCGCCATCTTTGAGCAGTATTTTCGATAAAAGTTGTGCTATGATCTCAGAATCCGAATCAGATGTAAACACACCGCCGTCATTTTCGAGTTCTTTTCTCAGCTGCAAATGGTTGACGAGATTTCCATTATGTGCAACAGCTATACTTCCAATTTTTGACTTCACAACAAAAGGCTGGGCATTTTCCAACCTTGAAAGCCCTGTAGTTGAATACCTGACATGTCCTATAGCATATTTTGCCGGAATCAGATCTTCCTTAGTAAAAACTTCCGATACTAAGCCCATTTGTTTTTTATAGCGAAGGGTATCGCTAAAGAATGCTATTCCTGCAGATTCCTGCCCTCTATGTTGTAAGGAGAAAAGAGCATAATAAACATTTTCTCCCGCTAAGGACTTCTCACTATACACTCCCGCTATACCACACATTACACACTGTCCTTTGTTTTATTAACCCAGTTGTAACTTCTGAGCCTTTTACTTCTCCCAAAGCCACATGCCGCACAGTATCTTTTCCTCCAATGGAAAGAATTTCTACCACACCTCCTGCATCTAACGTGAACCATTTTTCTATTTCTTCTACCCATTGAAGCTGTTCCGTCTGACATCACTCACCACCCGAGTATGGAGACACAAAGACGACAGTATCCCCCCTAATTATTACGCTTCCAACCTTGCGTACGATCTCTCCGCCCTGAATCTCTTCAGCATTTAGAAGGACGAGATTCATGTGTATATCGTACCCATCAAGTGTTCCTCTGAATTCTCTTCCCCCTTTCAGTCTCACGATGACCGGAGACTTTAACGATTTGTTCAGGATATCCAACGGACGAACTGGCATTTCAAGACCCCCGTATTTCTTGAGCATCCTTCTTCCTCAGCTATTTAAAAGTATCGCTCTTGTATAGGCTGAGTTTTTAAAAGTTCAGTTTGGGGCATAAGAAAATCTTCAAGAATGTTTTAAAAATCGGGGGACATTTGAATTGTGCAGGTTTTGGAGGAAAATCTAAAAAATAATGAAGGGGAAATAAAGCTCATTCCCGAAAACTTGGATGATCTCTGGCACCTTAAATTTATTATCGAAAAAGGAGACATTGTTTTTTCGCTTACGAAAAGAGCTACTCACAGTGATGACAAGCTAAGGGGAGATAAAGAGCTTGTGACAGTCAGAATTGGGGTTGAAGTTGAAAAAGTGGAATTTCACAGATTTGCAAACAGACTCAGGGTTATGGGCAGAATTGTTGCTGGCGTGGAAGAAGCGGGCTTTCATACTTTAAACATAGTAGTTGGCAGAGAAGTGAGTATTTCAAAGAAGTGGAAAGAGGAGCAATTAAGAAGACTGAAAAAAGCTGTTGAAAGCTCAAAGAGGCCCGAAGTGGTTATATTGACTATAGAAGAGGGTGAAGCTATTGCGGGAGCTTTGCGAGAATGGGGGGTGGAGGAGATTTTTGAAAAAAGGTTTAGCTATGCTAAGGACTACGGTGGAATGAGAAGTGAATTCTTTGAAGAACTTTATGAGACCCTTAAAACAATAAACTTTAGATTTCTCGTGATCGCTGGGCCAGGATTTATAAAAAAAGACTTCTTGGAGTTTCTCAGACAAAGAGATTCGGAAATTGCAAAAAAGGCCGTATTGGTAGACACTTCTGCAATCGGCAGAAGAGGTTTTATAGAGGTTCTGAAAAGGGGGACCATAAATAAGTTAATTGGGGAGATAAGACTTGCAGAAGAGGCAGAGGTTGTGGAAAGACTGCTTGAAGGTATCGCGAAGGGCCAAAAAGTAAGTTATGGAATTGAAGACGTTAAAAAAGCCAAAGAGTATGGGGCTATAGAGATTCTTCTTGTTTCAGACGATTTCCTGCTGAGAGAGAGGGAAAAATGGGATATCGATACATTTATGGAAGAAGTTGAGAGAACCGGTGGTAAAGTTTTAATAATGAGCTCGGAATTCGAGCCGGGAGAGGTTGTATCAAAGCTTGGTGGTATATGTGCGATTCTCAGATTTGAAATCAAATAAGTGGGCAATCTTTTCAGTATTGGCATTCATTTACTTTTTCGTATATTTCCACAGAACTTCGCCCGCAGTAATGGCAGATGAATTTATGAGAGAATTCGCAGTTTCCGCACTTGCCGTTGGAATACTGTCTTCTGCCTATTTTTATCCTTATGCGGTTTTGCAAATACCCGTAGGTGTCCTTTCAGACACAAAGGGTGCAAAATGGACCGTTATGGTCTTCACATCAATAGCCTTTTTTGGTGTTTTAACGCTTGTTCTTGCTTTTAGCTACGAAATGGCGGTTTTTTCGAGATTGCTCATAGGAATAGGCGTAGCAGGAGTTTACGTGCCAACTGTAAAAATAATATCTGTTTGGTTCAAACACAACGAATTTGCAACCGCCATGGGTATTCTTTTTGCGATAGGAAATCTTGGAGCAATCCTTTCAGCTTATCCTCTGGCCTTGGCTATAGAGGTCCTTAGTTGGAGAATTCCTTTTGTTTTTATTGCTTTAATAAGCTTGATTCTGCTATTTTTGTGTTGGAAAATAGTAGAAGATGCTCCTACCGGGTTTAAAGAGGAAAAGATTAGAAAAGAAGACCTCAAGTTAATACTTGGCAACTTCTCTCTATGGCTAATCGCGATATCCGCGATGCTTAGATATGGTATAGTTATGGGTTATCAGGGGCTTTGGGGAGGCCCTTATTTGATTGACGTTTACGGAATGACAAAAGGGGCTGCAGGAACGATTCTAACGCTAGTTGGAGTAGGAACGATTATTGGATCAATTCTTTTTGGCAAAATTTCGGATTCAATTGGGCTAAAAAAGATGATTTTAATTCTTGGAGGTCTGGGATTCACAATAGCCTGGCTACCTCTTGTTTTATTCACTTCAACTCTCGATATTTCTTTAGTTTGTCTTATATCCTTCTTAGTCGGTTTCTTTTCCAGCACAGGTCCAGTTGCATATGCAATCGTAAAGGAGCTCTTTCCACTCAGAATGACCGGGCTTTCGATGAGTGTTGTTAACGTGTTTCCTTTTTTTGGTGCAGCAATATTTCAGACTGTGATGGGTTACTTAATGGACTCTGTCGGAAAAGTAGACTCGATTTATCCTGCAGAAGCTTACCAACTTTCGTTTGAATTCTGCCTCATTGCATCAATTATTTCTGTGCTTTGTGTAGTCTTTGTAAAGGAAAAACAGAATAGAGAGAGCTGATTACAAATTTTGCAGAAAAAAATATATATCCCAGAAAGCAAAAATTATCGAAATGCTGGAAAGATATCGCATACTCAGGGAATTCATAAAATCGGAAATAATTGAGGACGTAAAGTTTGACAATGTTGTTACTGAATACTGGGTTGCAGAACCGTTTATAAAAATAGTAATCTTTGAAGATGTTGAATTAAACAAATTGAGGTATCATGCGATTGAGCCGTCGTTGAATGTTGAGGAGCTCAAACTTCTTTCCTCAGTGCTTGTAGATTTAAGACGCGTTCTAACTCTCTACGATGTTACACTTGAGCTCGAGGAAAGGGCAAAAGTGCTTGTAAAGAGTTTTGAAAAAATAGTGAAGGAATACGGAATCGTGGTGGACAGTGATCTCTATTCGAGAATGCTTTACTATCTCTTCAGAGAATTTTTCGGATTCAGCATCATTGAGCCCCTTATGGTTGATCCAAATGTTGAAGATATTTCCTGTGATGGTTATGAGATCCCGATTTTCGTCTACCAGAAAAACTATGGATACCTTGAAACAAACATTAAGATTCCAAAATCCGCTCTGGATAGGCTTGTAATGCTTCTAACGCAAAAAAGTGGAAAACACATCTCTCTGGCAAACCCAATTGTCGACTCAACGCTCCCGGATGGAAGTAGGCTTCAGGCTACTTTTGGAACAGAGGTAACCCCAAGGGGTTCAAGCTTTACGATTAGAAAATTTACAGCTCAGCCACTGACACCACTCGATCTCGTGAGATCAGGAACGATTCCACTTGGAATCATGGCGTATCTCTGGCTTGCGATAGAGCATAAGCTTTCGATAATCGTAGTTGGAGAGACCGCAAGCGGGAAAACTACGACACTTAATGCAATCCTCATGTTCGTCCCACCAGATGCAAAGGTTGTGTCAATTGAGGACACGAGAGAGATAAAGCTCTATCATGAAAACTGGCTTGCTCAGGTAACAAGAACAGGTATAGGAGAGCAGGAAATAGACATGTATGCCCTTCTAAAAGCTGCTTTAAGGCAGAGACCAGATTATATTGTGGTAGGTGAAGTTAGAGGAAAAGAAGCCCAGACCTTATTTCAAGCCATGTCTACAGGGCATGCGAGCTATTCAACATTCCACGCTGGAGATATAAACCAGATGGTCTACAGATTCGAGAGTGATCCTCTAAATGTCCCGAGGAGTATGCTACAGTTTCTGGACATAGTGCTTGTTCAAAACATGTATCTAATTGGTGGAAGAAGAATAAGGAGAACCAAAGAGGTGAATGAAATACTGGGAATAGACCCAGTGGACAAAAATCTTCTCGTTAACCAGTTTGCAAAATGGGATGCGAAGAAAGATGCACATATCGAAGTTAGTTTGCCGAAAAAGCTTGAAAAAATAGCTATGTCAAGAGTGGACGACGTGTATGTTGAGCTCGAAAGGAGGAAAAAGTATCTCGAGTGGATGATAAAGAAAGGGATCAGGGATTATGCTGAGTTTACGAAATTAATTCATAACTATTATAGAAATCCAGAAATTGCATTTTCGAAAGTCCTATGAATGCACCACATTTCATGAAAAAATACTTTAGAAATAAGATCGAAGAGAATCCAAGCAAATACTCAGACTTAGACAAAACTATTGAGAAGGCAAGACTCCGGATTACAACCCCAGAATTGCTTGCATCAGCTTTATTTTACCCTCTAATTGCAATGTTAATAGGAGTGTTTACTGGGGTTATAATATCAATTATTATAAAAAATTCTTTTGGAATTGAGTTCGTTTTCATCGGTGGCGGAATGGTGGAGTTCTGGAAGATTCAAATCGCCATCTCACTCCTTTTTGCGCTCATATTTTTTGGATTAACCCGTTACATTATCCTTTCCTATCCATATTATGTAGCGAGCTCCAGAGCTGGAAAAATCGACGCAGCACTTCCACATGCAGTTAACATGCTTCTCGGAATGGCAAAGGGAAATGTTCCAATAATCTCTGCTATAAGGTTCATCGCTGAGAACAAACATCTTTTCAGCGAACTCAGTGTCGAATTTGAGAAAATAGTAGTTCTTGTTGAAATGGGTTGGGATTTAGGGAGTGCGATGAAATTTGTTGCAGAGACGACCCCATCCGAAAAGCTAAGAGTTTTTATTGAGAATTTCGTAGACGTATACAGAGGTGGAGGAAATATTCTAGATTATCTGAAATCAAAATCTGACCAGTTTTTTTCAGAAAAAGAGAGGCTATACACACTTTATTCCGAGTCTATGCAGATCATTGCAGAAATCTACTTAGCACTTTTCATCGTTGCCCCACTCTTTCTCCTTATAGTTCTGATCGTTTTCAACATGATGGGTAGCTCGACTATCGGGATTTACAGACTTTTTCTTTATTCCGTTTTACCCGCCGGTTCAATCTTTGTTTTATGGTTAGCATATTCATCTACTGCACGAGAGAGCAGGGCAGTTGCAAAAGTGGAGAGCGAGGTTGAAGAGGTCATGGCAAGAACATCGCAACGACCTTCTGGTTTTCGCTTTGCAAAGCTAAGAAGAACTATTAACGCTATCAGGAGCTTTCTCCTTTATCCGATCCTCGAAATGCCTTACGTTATTAGCTTCAAATACCTCCTATTCTACCTATTATTACCTCCAGTAGTCTTTTCTCTCATCTTTTATGGTAGAATGGAGTTTGATTACCTGATTTTTACAACTTTGTTTGCATTTGGATTGCCATCGATCTTCTTCATCGAATATCGTGAAAGACTGCTTAGAAGGGCAGAAAGAGAGCTTCCAGAATTCTTAAAACAGCTCGCTTCGCTAAACGAAGCAGGATTAAATGTTGTCGAAGCCTTAAAGAATATCAGCGATACTGAAGCGGGAGTTTTGAATAGGGAGATAAAAGCTATCAAGAGAAGGGTTGAATGGGGCGAACTCATCACTTCTGCTTTCGCCAGACTTGAGCACAGAATTAAAAGCAGCATTTTCCAGAAGGCTATATCAATGCTTGTAAAGGCTATAGAAGCATCTCCATCAATAAAAGAAGCCCTGATTGTTGCCTCAAACTTCTCGCTGTTGGAGATTGAGATGAGAAACAGACTCAGAGATATGATGAGCTCTTATATAATAATAATCTACCTTGCATTTGGTGTATTTCTATACACTGCATACGTGCTAATAAAGAACATGCTTTCTATATTTACATCCATCGAAAAAAGTCAGCTTACAACAGCAATAAACTTATCGGAACTTGAAGGGGTATTTATGGAGACTTCAATACTCGTTGCAGTCTTTTCTGGACTCGCTGCTGGTGTGATGGGCGAAGGCAGAGTTGAGGCCGGATTGAAGCACATATTTTTGCTCGGGGCAATCTCCTATGTCTTCTTCAAATTCATTGTATAAGACAAGAATCTCTGCACACTTCGTAGATGCATTTGTTTCAGAAGGAGAAATTGTCTCTGTTGAAGGCTGGCTCACGTTCTATGATGATAAAGAGAAGGAGTGGAAACCGCTCGATGGCAGGATAAAGTTCTATCTTGACGGAAAAGAGATGGGTGAATGTGAAGCAAGAATGGGTTCTTTTCTTTTCTCCTTCCCGTCTCCATCTATTGGAAAACACAGGATAGACCTAAAATTCAAGGCTCCAGGATATGAGCCAAGCTATAAATCGCTCGATTTTGAAGTCGTTGAAAGAGAGAAGAAAACCAGTCTTATTAGACTGGCAAGAATGGCATTTCTTCTTATAATGCTACTTGTAGTCGTTCTATTTCTTTCAATTTTTATTGCTAAACGATTTTAACGTTTCTAAATCTTATGGAAGGACTAATTGTATTCTCAACTTGCTTTAAATCGCCGCTAAAACCTTCTATGTTTTTCAGCATATTAAAGATGTTTCCGTAAATCATAGCCCCTTTTATCGCTTTTCCATCAAATTCTGCGTTCATACACTCTACACTAAAATCGCCACTAAGCGGATTTGCAGTGTGAGTGCCTATAAAGCTGTGAATAAGCAGAGCTCCCTCGATGTCTGCTTTATCTTTTATTTCTATCAGCAAGTTGCTCGGCGCAGGTGCTGGATAGGATTCTATGGACTCTCTTAAACCGTTTCCTGTAATTCCAAAACTTTTAGAGTTTTTCCAGTCGGAATAAAAGCAAAGCACTTCTCGGTCTGCAAGAGTTTTTCTTCTGGCACTTACTCCTTCGTCGTCAAAAGGATAACTCTCCAGTCCTCCCTCTATCGTTGGATCGTCTATAATTTTTAATTCGCCTAAGTAGTAGCCCTTTTTAAGCAAACTTCTCCCCTTTGATACATTTTCAGCTGATAGAGCCGGATAGAGAGTATTTGAAAGGAGCTGATGAACAGCATAAGGTGTTAAAACAATGTCGTAATTTCCGCTATCAATTTTTACAGCTTTTGAAGACTCAATTGCAAGCTTTTCCGCATAACTTGCTGTTTCAGCAATTTTTAACTTTCTTGTCCTACTTTCATCCTGTGCAAACCCACTCCCATTTTCATATATGCATTCTATCGAAAATAAAGAATATGTTTCCTTTCTGCTGAGCTCCGAACCGCCAGAATTTGTGATTTTGGCTTCCAAAACAAAGTGCCCTATGAATGCACTCGCTATTTTTGCCTTTTCAACTGAACTTATTAGAAGTTCATATTCTTCCTTCAAAAAATCAGTTGTTGTGTTTTCAATACTTTTGTCGTAAATTCCACATACATTTGCAGGCTTTTCATTCGGAAAACCATTCAAAGTTTCTTCTGAAATCTTTGCAATCTTTTTTGCATTTTCCATGGCTTTTTCAACATTGTTGCCCGCAGAGAATCCAACCTTTCCATCAATGATAACTCGAACTGCATATGAGGAGTTCGCCGATGATCGAATTTGCTTGAGCTTCCCTCCCGAAATTTCTGCAATAATTCCTTGTGTTCTTTCTTCGTAGATCTCCCATTCCATTAGGCACCACCAACTTTAGTTCTGCACAAAACTGGGGGAGCACCATCCGCCACTGGAACAGTTTGAAAAGCTTTTCCGCAGAATCCGGGATCAAATTCTATCTCTTTTCCGAGTTCAACGTTTTTCAAAATCTCGATTGTCCCCATTAATGAGACGTCTCTGATCATCTCCGATATCTCTCCATTCTTTACAATATAGCCATACTGTGCACTAAACTGGAAATAACCAGTAGCCGGGTTTGTCTCACCCCCTCTTGAGCCTACAAGATAAACGCCATTTTTGCAAAGTTCAAGCAATTCTTCGAATTCCAAATCACCAGCCTTAAGATACGTATTGCTCATTCTGACAATTGGGAAAGCTACACCCTCACTTCTTGCATTCCCCGGATCCCCTCCAAGCTTTTTAGCAGTTTCTTTATTATGTAGATAGCTCTTTAGAATTCCATTCTCTACCAATACCTTCTTTCTCGCCCTGACACCCTCATCATCGAATGGATAGAAGCCAAATTCCTCTATTGTAGGATCGTCTACGATGGTTACGTTTTCACCGGCAATTTTCTCCCCAATCCTCCCACTAAGAACACTTGCTCCCTCAAGAACGTGATCAGCTTCGACTGCATGCCCAAATGCTTCATGAATAAATACCCCTGCAAGTTCTGGATTCATTAAAACATTCATTTCCCCGGAAGGCGGGGTTTTGGCTTTTAAAAGCTTTGGTAGAACTTCATTGATTTCTTCTGTAAGTTCAAAAACTCTTTCAAGCTTTTCCCATCCACCAGGTTTCATCAAACGTTTTGAAATGAATTGCAGGCTTTCATCTTTGCCAATTGCTACGATTGAAACACCAATTCTTGGCACTGTATACCGAACCTCATTTCCACATGAGTCCCGATATTCGAATCTTTTAAAGCTCTCGATATAGCCTATCCTTTTTGTTTCCGTCAAAATGCTCTTGTTCAGCTCTTTAAGTAGATTCAACTTCTCTTCAATGCTTATATCTCTGGGGTCAATTTTCATTTTAAACTCGTATTCTCCCTTTGACTCCACATCGAGAATCTCCACATCGCCCTTTATTATTGCGTTCTTCTCAGCCATTCTGATTCCTTCAGAATCGCTAATCAAACCCTCAAAGACGCCCCAAAAGCCATTTTTTAGAACTCTAAAGCTCTTTGAATGAAATTGTGTAATTTTTGGTCTCTCAATCACACCGTTCTCCATTAAAAGGGTTAGACTTTCAACTTCAACTTCACGGATATCGAAAAACATTCTAACCATCCTTAAGAATGCTCTCTGCAGCGATTAAGCCTGTGACTGCTGCACCAACAATACCCCTGCTTATTCCCGCCCCATCTCCAATCGCATAAACGTGAGGTATGCTCGTTCGCATACCTTCGTCCACTTTGAGTTTTAACGAGTAAAATTTCACTTCCGGAGCGTAAAGAAGGGTGGAGTCATCTGCTACTCCGTTAATAACCTTATCCAGCCTTTCCAGTGCATCCACAATGTCGTCTATGACTCTACTTGGATATGCCAAGCATATATCTCCGGGAATTGCAGTCTTTAGAGTTGGTTGAACGAGCCTATTATTCCTTATTCTGCTTTCAGTGCTCCTTCTCCCAAGTCTTAAATCTTTGAGTCTCTGAACGATTGGATTCCCACCTCCGAGCTTTGTTGTAACTCTTGCAAGGTCTCTTCCCCATTCATTTGGCTCGTCAAATGGTTCGGTAAATTCGTAATGACCCAGCAATGCGAAATTCGTATTGTTTGATTTTTCCTTCGCCTTGCTATGTCCATTTACTAAACAA
Source organism: Archaeoglobaceae archaeon (assembly GCA_038734275.1). NCBI lineage: Archaea > Methanobacteriati > Methanobacteriota > Archaeoglobi > Archaeoglobales > Archaeoglobaceae > Archaeoglobaceae archaeon. The sequence continues at coordinate 25,432 of JAVYOO010000001.1, read as the reverse complement.
AAATCCCCATAATCTTCTCTTATCACCCATCCTCTTGGACAAGTGCAGAAAGTTCGCATGTAGTCGTCATGTCTTTTTGTAATAACTCTAAGCTTAGGGTCGTAGATTGTAGAAGTAATATCATCCATGATGGATGCCGGCACTTCAACTCTAACACCAACATCGATCGCCTTCGAGTTTTCAGCAATATCTATTTTATACTTTTTAACCCATTTTTCAAGCCAGTCAGATCCACTTCTTCCAACCGCAATTATAAGCTTCTCATAGCCAAATTTCTCGCCTTTATTAGTTTTTACGATTTTATTTTTTGGATCTATATCCAAAACTGTCCTTTCCGTGTAAATCTCGACACCCTTCTTTTTAAGTGATTCTTCGAGACTTTTGATGACTCTTGGCAATTCATCACTCCCCACGTGTCTTTGCCTTAATGGAACGAATTCAATTCCTGCAGCATTTGCCTGCTTAAGAAATCTATCGAGTTTAGCCTCATCATCCCCGTAGAGCTCACCAGATACTCCATGTGCTGAAAAGATTTCGTCAACTTCTTTCATTTTTTCAATTAAATATCTTGGACTCAAAAATTCAAAATCACCACCTACGGTAAAACTTGACGGATAATTCGGATTAACATAGTTCAGCTTCCCATCTGAAAGTCCTCCGGCACCACCAACACCAGAAGTGATGTTGCAGGGGTTGCATTTTTTGCAGTAACTTTGCGAAAGATCGCTTGGACATTTACGCTTCGATATATCTCTTCCCATTTCAAAAATCGCAACTTTTTTACTTTCTGCAAGTTTATATGCTGCAAACATTCCTCCCGGCCCAGCACCGACAATTACAACGTCGAATTTCATACATTTTTACCCTCTTGGTTCTATGTCATTTAAATTTTGCTGTTCCAATCAAACTAACATGTAAAATCTGGAAGTTATAGCTCATACAGCATACTTAGATATCTTTTTCTACTCTCATCGTCGAAGTTCACAAGCCAAGTCATCCAACAAAGCTCTATGGGACGATAATTGCAAATTTTAGCAATTTTTTCAACCGTCTTTATGAACTCGAAGTCCTCTTCGACTGTTTCGAATCCAGCAGAACTGAGAATTTCGTTTATCACCCTTTTAACGATTTTGTCAGGCATTACCGTATCTACACCGCCCATCATTCTAAGATACTGATACGTGACCAGTCCAACGCCTTTAATTTTTCCTATTGGGTCTTCTTTCCAATTTTCTAAACTTGAATTTTGCGCCCAAGTTCTCAAAGACGCTCTATCATCTTTATTTAGATTCGAAAGAAATTTGGCCACATCTAAAGCAACATTCCACGATCTTAAATTCTTCCAAACTTTTCTCAGCTCCTGAACATCTGAATTTGCCAGATCTTTCAAAGTTTTAATTTTGTTGAAGGTTCTCTTGAACTCCAAAACTTTTGGAACGACTACTTTGAAGTAATTGACTCCGATGGAAACGAATGCTGAGTCGATGATCATTAAAACTACGTTGCCACCGTATCTCTCTGTTTTCAAGCATCTTTCGCAGTGAAATCTTATCTCTGGAACAGAGTTCATGTAGCGATCTACGAGATCTTTAAGTCTGCTGTGCATCTGATAAAGAGGTTACTGCAAATTAATTAAATTTACTTGAGAAAATTGGACCTCAGACTCTCTTTTTCATCACAACTCAGATCGCCCATCAGTCATCATCGGCAAAGATATATTCTTTTTTTGGGGATAAATACCTTTCCATCGAATTTCAAAAATTATAAGGAGGATAAAAAATTTTCTCTTCAGTGATTATGGCGCTAATGAGACTCAGTGGTGTGAAGTCGAATGCTGGATTGTATACTTTCACATCTTTTGGAGCAAGCAGTCTGTTACCACAATATATCAGCTCATCTCTACTTCTTTCCTCGATTAAGACTTCTTTTGAAGTTTTGGCAAGATCAAACGTGCTTTTTGGTGCTGCAACGTAAAATGGGACTTTATGATAATTTGCAACAATGGCAAGAGTAAATGTGCCGATCTTGTTAAAAACACCATCCTTCACAATTCTGTCTGCTCCGACGATAACCTTGTCTATAAGTCCCTTACTCATAACAATTCCTACTGCAGAATCCGTGATCAAAGTTACGTCGATTCCATCTTTCATAAGCTCATAGCATGTAAGCCTCGAACCTTGGTTGAGTGGTCTCGTCTCACAGGCGAAGACTTTTATTCTTTTGCCTTCCTGTATTGCAGATCGAACAACCCCCAAAGCAGTTCCCCAGTCCACTGTAGCAAGTCTGCCGGTGTTGCAGAAAGTGAGAACTACATCACCATCATCAAGCAACTTGGCTCCGTTTTTGCCTATTTTTTTGTTTCTCTCAATGTCTTCCTCAGCAACTCTTTCTGCCTCTTTTAACGCAATTTCTCTTACTTCCTCAACGCTAATACCATTGAGTGCCTTTTCAAGAACTCTATACACACCTACTGACAGATTTACGGCAGTTGGTCTTGCAGAAGCGATTAGCCTGGCTTTTTCAATTAAATAATGTTTCATTTCCTCCAAACTTGAAAAATCTCTCTCAAAAGATGCAAGAGCAATACCATAAGCCCCGGCTGCTTCAAGTGCTGGAGCACCTCGAATAGCAAGTTTTTTTATCGCATCTATTAGCTGCTCGACGTTTTTACAGGATATTAATTCTTCTTTTTCAGGTAGCTTTGTCTGATCTATGAGCCACACAGAGTCTTTCCAGAAGATTGTTCGCATAGTGAATACTAATCTTCTCCAGTATTTAGCTTTAATCAGTAAAATTTTCTCCTCTCACCCGTATGTGTGCAGAGGTGTATAGAAACATGTTTTATGTTTGGAAATCTCCTTTTCAGATTTTCTGTGAAACTTTCAATCAGCTCGTCCGCCTTCTCAACGCTCATTTGTTTATCCACAGTAACATGCATGTCCAGATGAATCGCCCCTTCATCAATGTATAAAGCAACCATGTCATGCACACCTTTGAGCCCCATCTCATTGCAAAACTTTTCGACCTCGCTGTAGAACTCTTCGGGCGGTGAAAGCCCTATGAGGAATTTTGCGTTATCAATTAAAAGTCTAAAAGAGTTAATTGCTATGAGTGTCGCGATCAAAATAGTTGCAATGCCATCAAAGTATAAATGGCCAATTGAAATTGCAAAAATACCTAAAATCGCTGCAATTGTGGAAAGAGAGTCGTTTAAGCTCTCAAACATCACGGTTCTGTTTATTACACCACTTTTTCTCATATACAAAACTGTTCCCAACAGCAGAAGCCCCAAAACCGTGAATTCTGCAATTATAGCTATTTCAAGATTATTATAACTTTCAGCGGGATTGAAGATTTTATTTACACCCTCCCGGAATAGTTCGAGGGCTAAAACGGTGATGAAGGTAACTGAAACTACGAGCGATGAGACATTCTTTATGAGCCCGTGTCCCATTGGATGCAAAACATCAGCTTTTCGCTCTGAAGCCCTTGAAGCGGTTGCCAACAAAATCAGAAGCACTATGTCCACAATCGAATGCAATGCATCTGCGAGAATCGCAGTAACATTAGAAAAATAATATGCAATTAATTTTATACAAAAAGTTACTACATATATAATCAGAATTTGTTTCATAATCGTTTTTTAAATTCAGAGGGTAGTTTAAGGATGCCCGCAATGCCTATTATGTTATCTTTTGATATATTCCCGTCTGCAATCTCTTTTAGAACATTTTTAGCGTTAAAAGCAATTCCAAGTCCCGCTCTTTCAATCATGATCCTGTCATTTGCTCCATCTCCGACTGCGACAACGTTCTCGATCTTAATCCCCTCTTTTCTTGCAATTTCCTCAACTATTCTTGCTTTTTCCTCTGCATCTATTATTCTACCTACCACATTCCCAGTAAGCTTTCCATCAACTATTTCAAGTTCATTTCCGAATGCGTAGTCTATCCCAAGTTCTTCTTTTATTCTGTTTGTAAAATACGTAAAACTCCCACTTACAACCGCAATTTTATATCCTGCCCTTTTTAAAGCTGAAATCAATTCTTTAGCACCTTCAGTAAACTCCACTCGAGAATAAATCTTTTCCAGAACTTCGACAGGTAATCCCTTGAGAAGCCTTACTCTCTCCCTTAAAGCCTCTTTGAAACTCATTTCACCATTCATCGCTTTTTGTGTGAGCTCCTTCACTTCCTTTTCCACGCCTGCTTCTCTTGCAAGTTCATCGATGATCTCAACTTCAATTAGTGTTGAATCAAGATCAAAAACGATCAATCTTTTTTCCTTGGTCGCGGACTCGTAATCCTGAACAACAATATCAAGGCCAAGCTTTTCACCTTCCTTTAAAAGCTCCCTTTTAAGATTAGAAAGATTTGCATCGCCCATATCCACAAGAAATTCGATTGAGATCAGTTTATCTCTTGCAGTTAAACTCGTTCTTTCTATATTTATGCCAAACTTCAGTAAAACTTCAGTAATATCGCGCACGAGTCCGATTCGATCTTTGCCGAGGACATTTATAACATATAAATTCTTTTCTTTCAACTTTTTCCTCTCAAAGGGGCTCAGAGTTATCTTTACCCCGAGCTGATCACAGAGTTCGCGAACCTTTTTCTCAACACAATCCAAGTTCTCTGCTTCTGCCACTATGAACATTGCAAAGATTCCCTGAAGAACTGTTTGCTCAATGTCTACAATGTTTGCATTACAGCCTGCCAAAGCTTTTGCGACCGCATGAACGAGTCCCGGTTTATCTTCTCCATGAACCGAAAGGGCGATTAGCACACTTAAATTAATCTTCGATTTTTAAGAGTATTGCGAAAAATCTGTTTATCTCATAAAGCGGTGCCTTTACATTTCCAAGGCCACCACATCCCATACTCGGACTTATCAATCCAGATCCCTTTAGTTCAGAAATTAATGCCCCAGGTTCTTTTTTATGCCTCATGGCAATATCTACAATGTCTTCTGCGCATATGATCAAATTTTTAGCTCTATTAACGATCTCCCGAAAAATCTCAATAAATTCACCAGGATTTCTCTCCCCTATTACCTTAAAATATTCTTCTATGGCCTTTCTCCAGTTTTTTCCGTTCAAAAAGTAAAATCTTACCACATAGGGTATTTCCATTTCAGAACCAAATTCTCTCGCTGTCCAAGCCAGAGATTTTTCGCTCCCTTTTACTGGAATTGCCAATTTTAGAAATTCCAGTCTGATTGCGATCTCTTCATTCAGTTCTTCATCGGGAATAATCCCTTTTGAGCTGTATTTTTCGACAAGAGTAAGCAAATCATCATTCAAAAACTCCATTCCTAATCCATTGCCATTAAAGCTCTGTATGGACACGTTTTCACGCACATCAAACACCCATTGCATTTCTCCGGGTTAATTCGGACAACTTTTCCTCCTTCTCGGATTATAGCCTCTGGCACTGGGCATACTCTATCACAACTTCCACACCCCTTACAGCTGAGAACTGCGATCTGCAAGGAAATCCCTCAGAAAAATTCGGACCTGTTCGCAAAATGAATTCATCAGGGACTCTATCTCCCGAGCTACGAATTCCTTAGGCATAGCTTTATATACAAAGTAGTATCCGCCTCCCGGTAACATCTTTTTTTCTCGGTAAGCCAATCCCGCAATCATTAATTTTTGCAGTGACCTGTATACTGAAATCTCCTTTTTTCTAAGCGCAGAGCTAAGATCCTCAACCTTCTCAAGACCATCAAGAAGGGCAAAATACACCCTTACATCCTGTGAATTAAGTCCAAAAAAGCATTCGAATATGCTGTTGCAGTCCATTGACTTTGAAATCTGTTTTAAAAAGATCATAGTGCCATTGCTTTCTCAATTTCCTCCCTGACCATACTCTCTGGCATAGCCCCCACAAAACCACCGACTATTTGTCCTTTCTTGAAGAATAGCACAGTTGGTATGCTCGAAATTCCGTATTCAAATGCAAGTTCCTGGTTTTCGTCAACGTTAAGCTTGTAAAACTCCACATCCTTGTATTCTTTCGAAAGTTTTTCAAGTATTGGGCTCAGATACCTGCACGGCATGCACCAGTCCGCATAGAAGTCCACTACTACCAGCCTATCGCTTCTTATCAAATTTACGAACTCCTTTTCGTCAATCTTTCTCATTTGCATCACCAAATTAAGAAAGTCTACTCAGATTATAAGTTTTTACCGGTTTTTACAAAAACGTGAAATCAGTCTGCATAAATCGAAACGATGTCACCATCGCATAGCACGTGGTCTAATCCAACTCTTTGCCCCTCAAATTTGACCGATTTTCCCCAAACTCTTGCATATCTGAACTTATCAACAAAATCCTTGTGTAGCTTTCTGCAGACATCTTCAACTTTTGCCCCCTTTCTTAATACCATCGGTTTATCCGCCACCTTTTCCCCGGGTGGCTTGAGGTATATGTTGACAAACTCAAGTTTTCTATAGATCTCCTCTTTTAACTTTTCCAGATTTATGCCCTTTTCTGCGGAAATCTTTATTCCATCACATTCCACATCCATTAGATCGATCTTATTTATGACCACAAGCGAGGGGATATAGACTCTGTTTCCAACCAAAGCGTCTATAAGCCTATCAACTGTCACGTCTTCTCTGAATACAACCTCTGCATTGTGAATTCGGTATTCCTTCATAATCTCCGATATCGTTTTTTCATCAAGACTTAATGGAACAGTAGAAGTAATTTTTATGCCTCCCCGCTCTCTCTTTTTGATAACTATATCAGGACGTTTTTGATCCAACCGGATTCCTCCTTCATATAGTTCCTTTTTGACTATGTCTATTGTTTCAAGCCTGAAAACATCTGCGACGATCACTATGAGATCTGCAATTCTCACAGCAGAGATTACTTCTTTTCCCCTCCCTCTTCCACTTGCTGCGCCCTCCAGTATTCCAGGCATATCGATTATCTGAATTGTTGCATGTTTATACTCCAATACTCCAGGAACTGGCTTTTTAGTCGTAAAATCGTAATCTGCCACCTCACTTTTTGCTCCAGTAAGGGCGTTTAAAAGTGTAGATTTACCTACAGAAGGATAACCGACAAGTACTACTGTCCCATCACCTTCCTTTTTAATCGAAATTGCCTGCTGTCTTGCACTCTTTAGTTTTTCTTTTTCAAGCTCTTCTCTAAGTCTCGCAAGCTTTGCCTTTAATCTACCCACATGGTGTTCTGTAGCCTTATTGTAGGGTGTCCTTTTTATTTCTTCTTCAAGTTCTCTTATTTGCTGAAGCAAATCCATTAAGAAATATGCGAATCTTGTGAATTATAAAAGTTCCTCAACGTTCTAAATTGTCGCTTACGACTGTAACGCCTCCCTTCATCGAAAACGTGAGTTTGGCTACATAATTATGATATGCGATAAATGAGTCTTCGCTTTTAATAATTTCGATAAATACGTCGTGGAAAGTCAAAAGCTCTTCTGGAGCTTTTCCAACAACTGCAGTGATTAAAATTCCCCTATCAATCTCGATTAACGCTTCAATGGCCTTTGAAATGTCGTGGCTGTAGATTGGAAGGAAATTTACACCAAAAGAAATGACTAGTCTATTTTCTGGAATGAAATTTTTTATTTCCTTTACCTCGCTTAAGTCCAATTTATATATGCTTTGAAGGTAAACACAGTCTTTTTCGGTAGCCACGAGCAAAGCTTCACCGGATTTAGGGAATCCATATTTTTTGGCAAAGTGATTTATACGCTCAACCGACGCATCCGTCCACAAAATCCAGAAGATTTCTCCAAATCTTTCCGATAACCATGAAGATACTGTATAGAAACTGTAAATATCCGAAATGAAATCAGAATCTTGTCTCCTTCGTCCGAAGTTTCAAGAACGCTCTGTATAATTTTCATGTGTAGGATTTGGTTAAATGATAAATAAAATTTTCCTATATTGTTAAAATTTCTTTTTTGCAATTACTCTTTTCAGCTAAAGTTGCGCACGAGATTGTAAAATGTTGGTAGCAAAATAATTACTTATTAAAATTATTTCTATACCAAAAAAGATTGCTTTTCTCTTGGCTGCTAAAATGCGGAAAGTAATATAAGTCGTCTTGAGCATTCTCTTCATGGAGGATGTTCTCAAAAAGATTACAGATTATAAATGGGAGCTGAGCAAGGACTACAAGAAAGGAATGCGAGTTCCTGCTTACTTCTACATAAGCAGAAAATTGATGAAGGATCTGGAAAAAGATGCAGTTGAGCAGGCAGCGAACGTTGCTACAATGCCGGGGATAAGGCTCGCCTCGCTTGTGATGCCGGATGTGCATGTTGGTTATGGATTCCCGATAGGGGGTGTAGCAGGTTTCGATGTTGAAGAAGGAGTTATATCTCCTGGCGGAGTTGGATTTGACATAAACTGTGGCGTTCGTTTGCTAAGGAGCAATTTGAAAGTCGAAGAAGTTAAACCAAAAATAAAAGAGCTCATTGATACCCTTTTCATCGCAGTTCCATCCGGGGTTGGTAGTGAGGGTAAGATAACGCTAAAAGATAAAGAACTTGACGAGATCTTCGTTTCGGGGGCAAAATGGGCTCTCGAAAATGGCTATGGGACCGAGGAAGACTTGGAAAGATGCGAAGAAAACGGAGCAATGCCCGGAGCAAGAGCGGAAGTTGTGAGCAGAAGGGCAAGGGATCGTGGAAGAACACAGCTCGGCACTCTTGGCAGTGGAAATCACTTTCTCGAGGTTCAATACGTGGAGAAAGTGTATAATCCAGAAGTCGCTAAGGTATTTGGACTTGAAGAAGGAACTGTTACCGTGATGATTCATTGTGGAAGCCGTGGACTGGGACATCAGGTTTGCACGGACTTTTTAGAAGTCCTAGACAGAGCTGTGAAGAAATACAACATCTCGCTACCAGACAGACAACTCGCCTGTGCACCGATAAAGAGCAAAGAAGGAGAAGATTACTTTGCAGGAATGGCTGCAAGTGCGAATTTTGCGTGGTGTAACAGACAGATTATCGCCCACTGGGTAAGGGAAAGCTTTAGAAAAGTATTCAAGATGAGCGAAGAAGATCTGGGGCTTGACGTTGTTTACGATGTTGCTCACAACATTGCAAAGTTTGAGGAACACGTGCTGGATGGTAAAAAAGTGAGGGTTTGTGTTCACAGAAAAGGTGCAACAAGAGCCTTCTCTGCAGGAAGAAGCGAAGTCCCAGCAATTTATCGCGATGTAGGTCAGCCAGTTTTGATTCCTGGAAGCATGGGGACGCCAAGCTACGTGCTCGTTGGAACTGAAAAGGCTATGCAGGAAACCTTCGGTAGTACCTGTCATGGCAGTGGAAGAGTCTGGAGCAGGGCAGAAGCAAAAAGAAGAATGAGAGATAATGTCGTTAGGCAAAATCTTGAAAAGAAGGGAATATATGTCAGATCCGCTGAAAAAGGATTGCTTTCTGAAGAAGCACCGGAAGCTTATAAGATAAGTGATGATGTTGTAGATGTTGTACATCGAGCGGGAATTTCAACACTTGTAGCGAAACTTATTCCGCTTGGAGTCACAAAAGGTTAATCGAATATTTTTTATTCTAAAACTTCCCCTAAATATTTCATTGTTAAATTTCGAAATGTTTAAAATGTGTAGATGGTAATGATACTCATGGAAGCATATGACTACCAGCTTTTGATGAAGCATGTTTTGGAAACTGGAGTGAATTATGCGCCAAAACAGGAAATAGTTTACAGAGACATACATCGTTACACTTATAGAGACCTTTACAAAAGAGTGCACAAATTTGCGAGTGCATTGGAGGAACTTGGAGTTAAAAAGGGAACTAAAGTAGCAGTTCTGGATTGGGATTCGCACAGATACCTTGAATGCTACTTCTCAATACCCGGAATGGGTGCTGTGTTGCATACGGTGAATGTAAGACTCAGCCCCGAAGACATGCTTTATACGATGCAACATGCGGAAGATGAGGTGGTTCTGGTTTACAAGGACTTTATTCCACTAATGGAGAGATTGGCTGACAAGCTTGAGACTGTAAAGCACTATATCGTGATGACCGATGACACGATGCCTGAAACGAAGCTTACAGATCTGGAATACGAAGAGCTAATAAAGAAAGCCAGCAAAGACTACGAGTTCCCAGATTTCAGTGAAAACACGATGGCAACGCTCAGCTACACTACTGGAACCACAGGACGTCCGAAAGGGGTTTGGTTTACCCACAGAAAACTCGTTTTACACGCACTTGCCGGTTGCATTGCAATGACTGGCTATCGCTCCCCTCTGCGTTTATTGGGCGATAAAGAAGTCTACATGCCTCTGACACCGCTATTCCATGTCCATGGCTGGGAAATACCCATAATGATGTGGCTACTTGGTTATAAGCACGTCTATCCAGGCAGATATGAGCCACAGATGATAGTAAAGCTTGTTCTTACTGAAGGTGTGACTTATTCCCACTGCGTTCCAACAATTCTGCAAATGATCGTTGACAACTTGCCTGAGGGCTTCAAATTCAATGGCTGGAAGGTGCTCATCGGCGGATCTAAGCTTCCAGAAGGTTTGGCTAAAAGAGCAAGAGAGAAGGGAATATACACAATGGCTGCTTATGGGATGTCCGAAACCTGCCCCGCACTCACTGGAGCATTCATAAAACCGCATTTGCTTGATCTTGGTGAAGAAGAACTTGTTAAGCTTTCTGTCAAAACTGGAATACCATTCCCGCTTGTCTACGCAAGAGTGGTCAGAGAAGACATGACCGACGTTAAGCCAGACGGAAAGGAAATGGGAGAGATCGTTGTGAGGGCACCATGGCTTACAGAGAGCTATTTGAAGGATGAAGCTAAGACAAAGGAGCTCTGGGCGGGTGGCTGGCTTCACACTGGCGATATTGCGGTGATTGATGAAGAGGGCTATATAACAATCGTTGATAGACTCAAAGATGTTATAAAAAGCGGTGGTGAGTGGATTTCTTCATTAACGCTTGAAAATCTTTTAAGTCTGCATCCGAAAGTCAGAGAAGTCGCAGTCGTAGGAGTCCCAGACGAGAAATGGGGTGAGAGACCATTGGCAATAGTTGTTCCTATGCCGGGTGTTCAGCTTACCGAAGCAGAACTCAGAGAGCATCTTATGAGATTTGCAGAGCAGGGTGCAATTACAAAATGGGCCATCCCAGATAAATACTTATTTGTGGATCAATTGCCAAAGACAAGTGTTGGAAAAATAGATAAGAAAGTCTTAAGGCAGAAGTTCAGGTAATCTCAAAAAAGAGACTTAAAGACTCCAATCAAGTCGAAGTCCGCTTTAATTAAAGCTTTATGTTTCAAGAAATTTAGAGGTAATTTTTCAATTTTATCTTAAAAAGTGTTACTAAGCTACAGAATTTTATCTCAAATCTAAAACTTCTATTTTCATATATGTCATCAAGTAGCAAAACTTATATATTAGTAGCATGCAACATAGCTTAGTGAGAGCATGACAGCTAAGAAAACAATTAGTCTGTTTCTGGTTTTAGTCATGCTTTGCAATTTAGCGACTCCAGTGACTGCTAATGGAATTTCAAGTGCAGAATTAGAAGAATTTGAAGATCTGAGGCTAATAAAAATAGACCCAATCTTCGATTCAACACCCTACGGTTTCTTCATAGCTGTTGGGATAACTGAAGAAGGTAGAAAGGCCACTCTATTCTACGTAGAGCGGAGAAGTCTAAGAGATGAAGAGAAGAAGAGCTTAATGCAATCTATGAAGGAATTATGGAATAAATACGGAGTAAAAGCTGAAATTGAGGAGAAAGTTGCTAGATCAGTGGTGCTGGCATGAAAACCTCAAGCGAGAACTTATTGATTCTAATTTTTTCCATAGTAGCAACCTTTTTCATCGTTTCGAGAGTGTTAAGAGCAGATATAATCACTCAGACCGCACTTTATCTGATTGCTTTGGGGTTGATACCTTCTTTGCTCTTAAAATATCGGGAGCACATTGTAAAGCTTCCAAATATTGCAATATTTCTCGTTTGTATCTTTGGAGAGCTTATTTTTATTAAATGGGGAGTAATAGTGTTGTTCCATGACTTTATTATACTGATAATTACCGCCCAGTCTTTCATTGCAACACAACCTTGATTTTAATCAGACTTAACGCAATAGCTCGGCACATCTACGGAGCATTTTACTGGCTAATCCTGTCGAGGTCATTTATGTTCTTTTTAGTCAGCGCGATGGCCTTCTTCTTCCTTCTTCATTCTGGAAATCAAGAAGTAGCTTCCCGCTCAGAGCTTTACAGCACAATCGTTGGATTTTTGGGCAATGCTATGGAGTATGGGATTTTGTTTCTCTTCTGCCTTCTCTACAACCGCTTCAAAACGCTCCTCGTTTTCTTACCAACTCCCCTCATCGTAGCACTTGGTTTTCTCTTTGGATGGATTTAGTTTTATAGAGGTTGTGGTTGTGATGATATTGGATAAGTTTTATTATAATATTATTATTTTGGATGTAGGAGGTGAGGTGTTATAAAAGGCGAGAATTACTTTGTAACTGCAATAAATGTAGCTCCTAAGGACGAAAAGAAGTTCGCTCCATTCGCTGATGTCATCGAGATTAAAAGCAAAGCCAAGCTCTCCAAGCACTACAGAATTCTTGCTGAGGTGCTCAACGAGATAAGAAAGCAAGATGAGACTTCTTGGATTTGGAATAAGGCTAAGCTTGAGCTGAGCTATTTGAGCAGAGTAGTTGAGAGAAATTTGGCTGAGTTTAATGCCTTCTCGTCCAAATGTTCTCCTTTGAACTTCTTGGGGTTTAGAAGGATCATGCTCAAAAACTGACTGGTGAATTTATAAAGGTAGCGAAGAGCCTAAATTGATTATTGGTATTCTGTGGAAATTTTTATCTTGTGCCCAATTTAAAGTTCTTTGCCCTCTTTTATGGCTTTATTCATAGCGGAAATCATCAAACCCATACTCTTGAGGCCTTTCAGCGGAGTTCTGATAACTTTGTTTTGGAATACCTTTTTCACAATTTCAACGTAGTCTTTCCCCGCAATCACTACGATTTCATCGTATTTCAGCAAATCTTTTTCTATAGCCTGTCTTTTTAATTCTCCGACACTCATGGGCTTTGTATTTGGATCTTTGAACGTTACGTTATAGTTCTCAGGGATCAACTCGTCTGGAAAAAGAAATCCGTATTTTGCTGAAAGAATAACGTAGCTGTTTGGATAAAATTTTTCTGCATATTCGATGCAGGTTTTTGCAAAACTACCAATGTATGCATTTTTTGCCTTCGTAGCACCCGCATCCGGATTTCTATCCCAAATCTTTTTGCTCCCACAGGGGGCTATACAGAGTCTCATTTAGAATTCACCTCAGCAGAAGTTTAGCCAATTCAATACCTAAATTCTTTATACCCAACTTTGTAAAATATTCTAAGATTTCATGCTTTTCAAGAGTTCCGATTTGCCAAGCCAATGAGTCGAGATGGATCATGTTTATTTCGACACCATTATTTCTTATCTCGATGAGAATTCTACTCCAGAAACTCCTAATGTCCTCATCATTTTCAATTTTTACCCCAAGTCTCTTTGTTAGTTCTCTAATCCTGTAATCAACTGGAATTGGAGCTACAAAAGTGAAATTGGAATTCGAGCTCATCAGCAAGGCAATTCCAAGACATTTCATTGCGAATACTATGGTTTTGGCGGTTTTATCCTGCCCCATAGTTTCTGCAAGTTCTTGCCAAATTGCAGTGAAATTTTTTGCAACTTCTTCTGCATTGGAATTCCAAAGCTTTTCTGCAAGTTTGCTTGTCAAAAAGCGTTCTAATCTTCTCAGCTTTTGTTTCGCTAACCTTTCATGCATGTAGAATTCGCCAAGAACAGTCTTTAGATCTGATATCGAATTGAAGGTTTTGAAGTTCAGATTTTTTGCTATCTCTGGCCAATAAACCTTCTCAGCCCTACCTTTTAACTGAAAATCGTTCAAACCTGCTGAAACCATTAATACCGCAAATTTACCAAAACCCAAACGAAGAAATTCCTCCATAAACAACCATTCTGGCTCTCTTCGAACTATTTCGTTCCATAATTCAATGGGGATTTTTGAGAGAACTTCGGCAATCATATAAAAACATTTCAAAGCGAAATATTTATCTTTATCTCTATGCAATTCCAGATCCCTTATATTTTATGAGCCCTATTCCTACATTAGGTATTCAAAATTACAACCGCCAAGTTCAAGGCGGTTGCAAAGAGAATCCAGCAAAGATACGGGAGCATGAGGGCTGTAGCAAGCTTTGAATGCCTTAGCATTAGAGATATTGTCGCAATCACTGCGATGTCAAGGGTTAAGATGTCAATTAAGCCAAGCAGTGGATTCTGAAAACCAAAGAAGAGCGGAGACCACAGAAAGTTTAGTGCAAGCTGTAAGAAGAAGAAAAACCTAAGCCTTGAGTTTTTCCAGAATCCATTTTGCCAGCAGACATACAAAGCCAAACCTATTAGAATGTAAAGCGTAGTCCATGCGGGAGCAAAAAGCCAGTCTGGTGGTGTGAAGAATGGCTTTTGAAGTGTAGGATACCAAGTTTTAACAGACTGCGAAGTGAAATATGAGCCAGCAATTCCTATAATGAGGACTATTGCGAGCGAGAGAATTAGGCGAACCGCATTCATGAAATGACTTAGTTAATTTAATAATTATATAAACTTTTCCAAGCCACTCAACCCAGAAGCTCGAAGTAGATTTTCTCAATCTCGTTAACCACAGTATTCCAGTTGAACTTCTTCTCCACTGCCTTTCTGCCCATTTTTCCAAGCTTTGTTGCAAGCTTATCATTGCTGAGTAGCTCATTTATGATTTCAACAAGCTCAGAGTTGTTTTTAAACGTGAAACCACCATATGAAGCCACTTCCGCAACCCCGGGAGTATCTGCTCCAAGCACCGGCGTTGAGCATGCCATCGCTTCAAGCAAAACAATTCCAAATGCCTCTAATCTTGAAAAAGATGGTAGCACAAGAACTCTCGCTTTCTGCATCCAATAAACAACATCTTTCTTCGGAACTCTCCCTGTAAAGACCGCCTTTACATTTAGCTTTTCAGCAAGTTTTTCAAATCCTTTTTTGTCCTCTCCATCGCCCACGATTACGAGTTTAGCATCAACTTCTTTCTGAACCTCTGCCATCGCCTTTATAAGCGTTGAAACACCTTTATAGGCAACCAACCTGCCAACGTAAAGCACCACTGGCTCTCTTTGCCCCGCATCGATCCCGGGCTTGAATTCATTTGGATCGACCGCATTCGGGACAACCTTTACTTTATCGATGAATTTTGAAAGAATTGGAGAGGTTTCCGCATAGCTCCTTGTTGTCGCTATTATCAAATCCACTCTATCAAGCAATCGGTTAACTATGGAATCATTGATTTTCTCAACAGCTCTTCCGAGGAATCTTGGGATGCCATACCCGTTCACCTTGCTTGGCACAATAACGTCGTTGTGGTAGGTGATAACATGCGGTTTTCGTTCCTTTTTTGCGACTTTGTCCAATTTACTGGCAAAGAACGGTGAGGGAACATGCGAATGATACAAGTCTGCCTTAATATGTGGAAAAGTTATTGGAATCGGCGAGTAGGGTATTTTTATGCATGGAACAGTTATATCTGAGCCGATAGATGAAATAACATTGATTTTATAACCACGTTCCTTTAGTTTCTCCATAAGGTTTTTTACGTGCTCTTCTACCCCTCCGATATGTGGGGGAAAGTAAGGCGTTGAAATAGCTATTTTAAGCACAATCCAAAAGATCAACAACGCTTTAAAAACTTTCAGAAGAGTTGAAATTTTAACTTCTGTTATTAATTTCTCTAAAATTCTCTTCAAAGTCCATTTTGAGCATCGAAATGTTTTTTAACAGCAGAATTCAAACTTCAATATGTTCCTGATATTCGATCCACTATACTGGGTCTTGGCAATCCTCGGATACCTTGTAATGTTTGCCTTGGCAAGCACTGTTGCACCAAAGGTAGCTGGAAGAGTTGCGGGTAAATTTTCGCTATACACTTCTATGTTTTTGCTACTCGTGCTTATACTCGGCATGTCCGCAGGCATAATCTACCTAATCTTGGCAGTTACTGAGCTATACATTGACTTCTACGCACTCATTGCCTTCATTGTAGCTATTAATCTGCTGATTTACCTGCTATCTCCATATTTGATCAATCTGAGCTATGGTGCAAAGAAAAGCGAAGAACTGCAGAGATTGGTTAACGAAGCATCCGTCATGCTTGGAGTGAAACCTCCAAAGGCTATGGTTGTCCACAGCCCGCCAAATGCCTTTGCATATGGAAACTTCTTGACTGGGAAATTTGTTGCAGTATCCGATGCTTTGGTAAATATGCTCTCAAGAGATGAACTCATGGCGGTCATTGGACACGAAGTAGGGCATCACAAACACAAAGATAATCTCTTCATGCTCCTGCTGGGCTTGCTCCCATCGATAATTTTCTATTTGGGCTACATGCTAATTCGCTCTTCTGGGGGCGATAGAAGAGGTGGACAGCTTGCAATTGTGGGCATTTTAGCGGTGGTTGTTTCCTTCGTCATTCAGGTTCTCGTTTTGGCGTTCAGCAGACTCAGGGAATACTTTGCAGATACTGAAGGTGTCTTTGTTGCCGGAAAAGATGCAATGCAGAGAAGCTTGGCAAAGATACACTACTTCTACTATAGATACCC
The DNA here is from genome assembly GCA_038734275.1 of Archaeoglobaceae archaeon. Taxonomy (NCBI): domain Archaea; kingdom Methanobacteriati; phylum Methanobacteriota; class Archaeoglobi; order Archaeoglobales; family Archaeoglobaceae; species Archaeoglobaceae archaeon. The sequence goes on along the minus strand of JAVYOO010000001.1, from coordinate 8,737 downwards.
ATCAGTGAAAGCTGAAATTGCTGAAAGCAGATTCAGAACGCTATTTATATACGCTCTCGTTAACGCGGTTGCAGAACCCATTACGAGGATGGATATCGAAAGATTAAAGAAAGAAAAGGTTTCTCCAATTCAGGAATTCCTTTCCACGCATCCGCCCATTCCGAAGAGACTTGCTTTTATAGATAGCTTAAAGTTTTAGATTCCTCAATCTTTTTTGGTAGCTTTCTAACCGCTCCTATTCGGACGAGTTCTATTGCATTGGCTATTTCAACGAGTTCGCTAAAATTATTACTCCTGATTTCGACATCTTTGCCAAAATCCATTGAGAGAATCAATACATTCGACTTTGTAAGCTTCCACCAGTATATAAGGAGAAGCCCTACTGCAAGCATCAGCGTGGGAAGAACAAAGAATAGTATTGCGGAGATAAATGAGTCAATACCAAATGCAAACGAATATAGCAGAGCAGAGGTTAGAACAAAGATCACTCCAGCGATTAAGAAACCCAGTTTGCTCTCTTTTCTTATCTTGATTGTTTTAATGGCAGAAATGTACGCAATCTTTATATCTTCTTTGCTCTCGAACAGGACTCGATCTTCAGTTATTCTAACTCTGCCGGTCTTTGCTTTGAAATCGTTTTCGATTGTGTAAACGTTTGTCTCATATAAGATTCTGTCAGGAATTGCGAGTTCCATGCACTTTTTGCTGAGCTTGGAACAAAAAACTTTTCTTATAAAAATGTAATATCAAAACTTTAATTACCCAGAAAAATTTTTAAAAACGTTTCGCATTTTTTAATTTGATGCAATCTTTTTTCTACCCAAAAAGCATTGCAGTAATCGGAGCTTCAGCGGAAAAAGGAAAAGTTGGAAACGTAATCCTGAAAAATTTAAAGAGTTTTAGCGGTAGATTATATGCAGTAAACCCTAAATATGCCGAAATCGAAGGAATTAGGTGTTATCCATCGATATCTTCGATTCCTGAAATCGTGGATCTTGTAGTCGTTGCTGTTCCCGCAAGCTTGGTAGCAAGGGCTGTAGATGAGTGCGGTGTTCGGGGAATCAGAAACGTAATCGTGATCTCTGGAGGTTTTAGAGAAGTCGGGGTTGAGGGTGCAAAGCTTGAAATGGAATTGATTCAGATTGCAAAAAAGCACCATATAAACCTGCTCGGTCCGAATTGCTTGGGGATGATAAATGCTGAAATCGGACTGAATGCAACCTTCAGCGAAATTATGCCAAAAGCGGGCAACGTTGCATTCCTAAGTCAATCAGGAGCATTTATCTTGGCGGTTATTTTGTGGGCGCTTAAGACAAAATTCGGCTTTAGCAAGATTGTCAGCTTGGGAAACAAGGCTGTATTGAGCGAGGCAGATTTTTTGAATTATTTAGCAACAGATCCCGCAACTGACGTGATAATGCTCTACGTTGAGGGAATCCAGGATGGGCGGAGGTTTATGGAAACTGCAAAAAAAGTTGCAAAACAAAAACCGATCGTGGTAATGAAAGCTGGAAAGACAGAAAGTGGTGCAAAGGCTGCATCAAGCCATACAGGAAGTCTTGCGGGTAGCTATGAGGTTTACAAGACCGCTTTTGAGCAATGCGGAATTATCGTTGCTGAAACTGTTGAGGAGCTTTTCGACTACGCTTTTGCATTATCAAAGAACAGAAGAGCGGGAAGTATAGCGATCATCACAAACTCAGGCGGTCCCGGAGTTATGGCTTCGGATGCAGTAGAGATTTATGGTTTAAGGCTTGCTGAGCTTAGCAAAGAAACAATAGATGCTCTTAAGAATTTTTTACCACCGTCTGCCAACTTCTACAATCCTGTAGACATCTTGGGTGATGCGGACACTGGGCGATTCTCCAAGGCTCTCGAAGTAGTAGCTAAAGACAGAAACGTAGGCACACTTCTTGCAATTCTTGCTCCAACCGCTCAGATTGACTTTCAAAGGGCAGTTGAGAGTGTTATCTCGGTTAAAAAGCCAGTTTTTTGCTGTTTCATGGGGATCGATGAAAAAAATGAGGAAATTTTGATAAATCATCGTATTCCAAATTTCTTTGATCCAACAAGGGCTGTGAAAACAATTTCAGCTGTGGAGAAATACTCGAAATTTGATTTCAGCGAAAAAGAATTCGAGAGTTTTAAAGTCGATAGAGAGGAAGCTGATAGAATCTTCTCTGAATTCATTAGTTCCGGAGCAAGATTTGTCGGAGTTGAGGGTATGAAACTTCTTGAATGCTATGGCATACCGACCGCTCCATGGGGAATTGCAAGGAATGCTGACGATGCGGAGAGGATCGCTGAAAAGATCGGTTACCCTGTCGCTATGAAAATAGTCTCTCCAGATGTGATTCATAAAAGCGACATTGGAGCACTTAAGCTCGATGTTAGTAGAGGGGAAGTCAGGAGCAGTTTTTACGAAATAGTCTCAAGAGTTGAGAGTTACATGCCTGAAGCAAGAATTGAGGGTGTTCTCGTGCAGAAGATGGTAAAGGGAGGCAGAGAAGTAATAATAGGAATGAAAAAGGATCCACAATTTGGCAACGTGATCATGTTCGGACTCGGTGGGATCTACGTGGAGGTCTTCAAAGATGTTGCTTTTAGAATTTCTCCAATTGGCATTAAGGATGCTCATGAAATGATAAAAAGCGTTAAATCCTTTGCCCTACTTAAAGGTATAAGGGGAGAAAAGATGCTTGATATAAATTCTCTGGCTGAAACAATCGTCAGATTCTCTCAACTGAGTATGGATTATCCAATTTCTGAAATGGAAATCAATCCTTTAAAAGTCTTTGAAAAGGGATGCGTTGCGGTTGATTTTCGAATGCTTTTGGAGGTGAAGAAATGAAAAAGCTAATGATTTCTTCGACAGAAAGCTTTTCGGGTAAAAGTGGGATTACGCTGTCTCTTGCTTTAACTCTCAAAGATAGAGGGTATAATGTGGGCTACTTTAAAGCATTTGGAATAAATGCTATAAGAATTGGCGACCGCATTTGTGATGAAGATGCAAATCTTGCTGAGAACGTCTTAGGGATCAAAAATGCATGCGCAATAGTCCTTGACCGCCCATATACAGATTTCGTAGCTTCCGAAAATCCTGAGGAGCTTAGGAGGAAAATTCTGGATAGATTTGGAGAACAGTCGGATAAGGATGTAGTTTTGATTGAAGGCTCCCATAACTACCTTGTCGGTGCATCTATGGGAATATGCGATGTTCAATTAGCAAAATTGCTTGATTCAAAAGTCCTAATGGTATCGAAATTCGAGGATTTTGCGGTTGATAAACTGATATTTGCCAAAAGAGTTTTTGAGGAAAGGTTGCAGAAAGTCATACTAAATCAGGTTTTCGGATACAAGAGAGCGTACATCGACTTTATTGCGAATGAGATCCTTAAAAGGCATAATCTTGAACTTATTGGTGCAATTCCAAAGGACTCAAGCTTAATCGGGATGAGTGTTAGCGATCTTGCAGAGGTTATCAGAGGTCAATATCTTGTTCATCCAGAAAAAGATGAACACGTAGAGCAGGTTCTCGTTGGAGCAATGAAGACCGAAACTGCACTGTCGTATCTGAGATCTGCGAGAAATTACGCCCTGATCACGGGTGGAGATCGTGGCGATTTGATAACTCTCGCAATTGAGAGCGGTGCGAAATGCATTATTGCCACTGGCAATCTTGAGCCTTCGAGCCATGTTTTAAGCCTTGCGGAACAGCACGGCGTTGCGGTTTTGCTCGCAAAAGAGGATACCGCTACAACGTTATCAAGAATTCAGGAGAAATTTGGTAAGATGAGGATGAGCAAAGAAAAGCTTGTTATGATGAGGAAGCTCGTAGAGGAGAATGTCTGCATAGAGGAGTTAATTGAATATCTTGGACTTTGATATCATGTCAGCGGGAGTTCCATGTAAAGTTCGTAGCTCGCAAGAACAGTCTGAAAGCCACATTTTCTGTAAACCCTTATGGCTCTCCAGTTCAGTCTATCTGTGACAAGTGTGATCTTCTTATAGCCTCTATTTTTCGCATATTCGATTATTGCCTGCACCATCTGAGTCCCAATCCCCTGATTCTGATATTCTCTTGCAAGGTAGATTGCCAAATCAACAACCCCGGGATTTTTTTCGTCTTCCACTATAGCTAAATGACCAATGATTTTTCCATCATGCTCTGCGACGATTGAAAAACCATTTTTTTCAATGTGGCTGATCCAGTTTTCAATTGCCTTTCTGCCAACAGGGGGCAATCCTAAGGATCTGTCCTCTGGATGGTAGTTCACATACATATTCACAAGAGCTTCACGATCCTTTTTGCTTTCATAAGCTCTTATAATTATTTCTCGTCCTTTCTTGTCTTTAAAATTGATGGTTTTGAATTCCACGTTTTACCCCCATTTCTTTGGTTTACAATTCTTGCAAACTGGCACAACTTCAATAAATTCGCTGTATAGGCCCTTTTTCCAGACTCCAACGTAACGAACGTCATCAAAGCAAACCGGCTTTTTGCAAAAGAAACACTCACGCCACTCCTTGTTTTGATCTTTAGTTTTAAGTTCTCTGTAACATACAACACAATTTAATTTATCCATGTCTTCACCTTCCGAGAATTCTAACCAAATCAGAAGATGTGAAAATCCCCTTTATCTCGCCATCCTCCATTACAAGCAGTCTTCTGATCTTCATATCTGCCATTATTTTTGCCGCTTCTTTGACATCGTAATCAGGGGATACTACGATGAGGGGCGAAGAAGAGTATTTGCCAACTTCCTCCTCAAGACTTCCAGAGAGCAAAACCTTAGATAGTAAGTCTCTTTCAGTAAATATCCCGAATGGCTTTCCTTCTTTTGTAACAACAACACTTCCAATCTTCTTTTCACCCATAATTCTGCAGACATCCTTCACTCTGGTTGCATAATCAACCATAACAACGTTTTTTGTCATGACGTCTCCTATTCTCATATAGTAACAAGGGTTTTTGGAACTATATCTTACTTTCTCTTGCCATCTTAATCGTAAAGTAAAATAACTTATTAAGTGTTTAGAAGATTAATGAAAAGTAAGGGTTCTCGATTCGAAAGGGATCTGATTGAAGAGCTATGGAAAAATGGTTTTGCAGCAGTAAGGGTTGCTGGAAGTGGTGTTTCGCATTTTCCTTGCCCTGATATTGTTGCGGGAAATGGAAAGAAGTTTTTGGCTATAGAAGTGAAAATGAGAGCTTCTTTGCCTCTCTATATGTCCGAAGAAGAAATTGAAAAGCTAAAAAAGTTCTCAGAAGCGTTTGGAGCTGAAGAAATAGTGGCTTTAAAACTGCCGAGAAAGAAATGGAGGTTTTTCAGAATAAAAGACCTAGAAGAGACAAATAAAGGCTACAGAGTCGACGAAGAAGTTTATGCTAAGGGTTTAGATTTCTATGATCTCAAGGGGGTTGAACAAAGTAGATTAGGTTGAAGTTACGATTAAATAGGTTTCGATCATCGCAGCAATTATTAGCATTGGTAGAACGATTTTTACAAATTTGTTCGCAGCGAATCTCAGATGCTTATCAATATTTTTTCTGTCTCTAAGGAACTCACTTCCAAGCCATACGCCATAACTCGAAGCCAAAATCACTGCAGGAATTTCAAGAATTCCATGAGGCAGTATTTTGAGAACAAAAGACGTTGTTCCAATTTCATCCCCGAAAATTTTGGCAAAGATACCGATTATTGTCCCATTTATCATTACAAACAGAATTGGGGCCACGCCAAGCAGAATTCCCAAAACCATCGCAACAAAGGACTTTATACTATTATTCAGGACTATTATGGTAAAAATGACTAATGGATGGATATCCTGAGAAGAAAAATTTTTTAGAAATTCCTTCATGATCTCGATTTCTCGTCTTGCGTATTCGGGGTATATCTCGGCCAAGAGGTATCCAAAGTAGCAAGATAACAAAAAGAGAGCCGAAAGTGCTACGAAGATCTTCTTAACTTCCATAAATAACAATTTGCTGCGACTTAAAAAAGTTTTTTAAGCCCTATGATAACTTTGCCCATGCCAAAATTTGCAAAATTGCTCGCGTTAATAGGCCTTCTCCTGCTAATCTATGGATTATACAATGCATACACAATACCAGCAAAAATAGAGAGCCATAGGATAGTCTTTTTACATGTTCCAGCTGCAATAACTGCCTATGCCGCCTTTACAGTTTCATTTGCATCCGCAGTAATCTATCTAAGAAGTGGAGAATCAAAGAGAGATCTTTTAGCTTACGTTTCTGCTAAATATGGATTTTCAATGGCTCTCGCAGCTTTTCTAAGCGGGGCAATTTGGGCTAAAGTAACCTGGGGTGCTTACTTCAATTGGTTCGAAATAAGAGAAATAATCGTCCTACTGCTTCTTTTCGTATACGCGATTTACTTCTCGCTTAGAAACGCCGTAGAAACAGATAAGGCTCGCGTAGCATCAATTTATCTAATAATTGCTTTCGTAACAGTTCCATTCAGTTATGTTGCGGGCTTCTTCTCTCCACTTCATCCAAAACCGTTTGAGGCTGAATTTTCAGCAGATTGGCTTACAAACCTTGGAATCATGATTTTAGCCTTTTTGATACTATATGTTGCCTATGCTCTCTGGGAATACAAGCTGAGTTTAGAACCAAAAGACTCATAAAACTAAGTAAATCCTTAGTTCTTAAGGGGGCTCGTAGCCTAGCACGGATATGGCGGCAGCCTCCTAAGCTGCAGGTCGCGGGTTCAAATCCCGCCGGGCCCGCTCTTTTAAGTTCATCTACCTTTCAAAAAGATTTAATTTGGGGCCAAAATAGGGAAAAAGTTCCTAAAAATCTCCTTTCGTTGATATTGTAGATTGGTCTGTAAGGCATAGTTTATGAAATTCCATAAGAATTAGATAAAACATGTGAAACCAAAAATCTTAAATATACGGTAAAATGAACAACATTATGGATTCGAGAAAGTTTGTATTGGGTATAGGGTTAGTATTGGTCATAGCTTTCCTTGGATGTGCTGAACAGGCTCCAACACCTACGCCCACTCCAACACCGCCGCCAGTAACTACTCCGATTGTAACAACACCTGTTGTTACCACTCCTCCAGAAACTACCCCGCCAGCTGTGACGACGCCTGTAACAACTCCAACACCGCCGCCGGTATCAGCTGAACCCATAGCAATTTGTGCTCTATTTGATCCAAGAGTCCCAGCATTCAAGGCAGATGTAGAAGCAATTCGATTCGCAGTAGACCAGATAAATGCTCAGGGAGGTATAATGGGTAGAAAACTTGTCTTCTATCATGAAGATACTCAGAGAAAAGTCGATCTCGCAATTACAGCTTATAGAAGTGCGGTAATAGAAAAGAAGTGCAAGGTTGTCTTTGTTGAAGGTGTTTCTGAAGAAGTATACGCAATAATCGATGAAGGTGCGAAAATGTATCCATCTCATCCACACATAGTCTTCGCATCCCAAGCAGGAATGGACACCACACTTAAAGTTATGAAAGACTATGACAAGTATAAGTTCTACTTCAGAAATCTACCGCCTGATCCCGACTTGAACTATAACGTTGCTAAATGGTTCTTCGATATAGCAAAGAATGTTATAGGGGCAAAGAGAGTTGCATTGATTCTTGAAGATGCTGCTTGGACAAAATGTGCAAGAGAGGGCTGTAAGTTTGATACGCCCTACGGAGTAATCGAAAGCAAGCCAATGCGACAATGGGTGCAGGATGAATTTGGGTTGCAAGTAGTCTACGTCGCACATGCTGCAGTAATGGAGAAGAATTTCCTGCCGGTGCTTGAACAGATTGCAGCCAACAAGGCAGAGTTTATATTCGTGCTTTCAAGCTGGTATACAGACACAGTTACGCTAACAAAACAGTGGGCTTCTTCGAGTGCAAGAAATATTCCAATTGCATTCTTCGGTGGAACCGCTCAGTGGATGGCCCAGTGGAACCTCACTGGTGGAGCAAGCCTTGGAACAATTGCAATGAACTACGACTATGAAGGAATGCCCGCGATTAGTCCAACAACGCTTCCAGTGGTTAAGGCACTGCATGCCAAGGGCATATCTTTAGACACATCCGCTCATTACTACTACTCAGAGATGTTCAGAGTTAAGGAAGCAATGGAAAAGGTCGGCAATCCAGATGATATCGATGCGGTTATCAAAGCTATAGAAGAACTCGAATTCACAAATCATACTTCCATTCCAGTGAAGTGGAATCACCTTGGCTACAAGAATCCGAACTTCCACTCCTACACTGGAGGTCCAACGCTGAATGCTCAGATACAGTGCGGTGGTATTCCAGTCTACATAATGAGACCTGAAGTGATGCAAGAACATGAGTGGCCAGAAGAAGTTGTTAAGGCAATGAATCCAAAGGCGTATAAACCACCAGCTGAATTGAGAAAGATTTGCGGAGTCGGAAGCTAAATTATTAAACTACTTTGTATTTTATTTTTATATTTTTATTTTGAAAAAGTAGTTTAATTTTACGGTTAGCCTAATGGCTGTTCACAAGTATCATAATAAAAAATCGAAATCTTTAAATACAAAAAATATTTTAAAATATTATGGATTCGAGAAAGTTTGTATTGGGTATAGGGTTAGTATTGGTCATAGCTTTATCCTGAAAGTCGTAATGATTCAAATCCACATCTCCTCGAAGAGAATGTCCCATTAAAAGTTTTTTAATCGTTGTTGGCATCCCCAAGCGATCGCTTTGCTGAGAGAAGAACTTTC